>JBKHVS010000015.1:21042-31347 GCA_046569945.1 Gammaproteobacteria bacterium
TGACCAGCGTGGTGCGCCCGGCCGTCGTGCGCTCCAGCGCGTTCTGCACCTCCCGCTCGGTGTGCGAATCCAGCGCGGAAGTCGCCTCGTCCAGCAGCAGCACCGGGGCGTCCTTGAGCAGCGCCCGCGCGATCGCGAGCCGCTGCCGCTGGCCGCCGGAGAAGCGCGCGCCGCGCTCACCCGCCGGCGCATCCAGCCCCTGCGGCAGCGCCCGGACGACCTCGTCGAGCGCGGCGGCCCGCAGCGCCTCCCAGATCGCCTCGTCGCTCACGTCCCGCGTCACGCCGAAAGCGACGTTGGCCCGCACGGTGTCGTTGAAGAGCACGATGTCCTGGCTCACCAGCGCGAGCTGGTCGCGCAGGCTTCCAAGCGCCAGCTCCGAAAGCGGCACCCCATCGAGCAGCACGCGTCCCGAGGTGGGCGAGAAGAAGCGCGGCACGAGGTTCACCAGCGTGGTCTTGCCGCCGCCGGAGCTGCCCACCAGCGCGACCAGCTCGCCGGGCTCGATGTCCAGGTCGATCTCCGAGAGCGCGTCCCGGTCGGCGCCCGGATAGCGGAAGCTCACCTTCTCGAAGCGCAGGGCGCCGCGCGCGCGCTCCAGCGTGCGGGTGCCTTCGTCCGGCTCCGCCGCCTGGTCGAGCAGGTGGAACACGCTCTCGGCGGCGGCCAGCCCGCGCTGCAGCGGACCGTTGATGTCGGCCAGGTGCTTGAGCGGCGCCAGCAGCATCAGCATCGCGGTGATGAACGACACGAAGCCGCCCACCGTGGTCTGGTTGTCCATCGACTGCATCAGCGCGATCGACACCACGATGGCCACGGCGATCGCCGCGAAGATCTGCGTGATCGGCACCGTGGCCCCGGCGGCGACCTGGTGGCGCATCGCGAACCCGCGCAGCCGTTCCACGGTGCGCCCGAAGAGCTCGGTCTCGCGGCCGTACGCACCGAAGACCTTGATCGGCTTGTAGCCGTGGACCGCCTCCTCGACCACCCGGGTGAGCTCGCCGGTGTGCTCGAGGCTCTGGCGGTTGAGCCGCCGCATCCGCCTGCTGAAGGACGCCACCACGACGGCGATCACGGGAATCAGCACCAGCGCGACCAGGGTCAGCTGCCAGTTCAGGTAGAACAGCCAGCCCAGCAGCCCGAGGATGACCAGGCTGTCGCGCACGATGGTGGTGAGCACCCGCGTGGCCGCTGCGGTGACGTTGTTGACCTCGAACACGATGCGGGAGATCAGCAGGCCCGAGGCCTCGCGCTCGAACTCCGAGGCCGGCAGCCTGAGCATGTGGCCGAACATCTCGCGGCGCATGTCGGCCAGCACCTTGTTCGCGACCCAGGTGAGCGCGTAGTTGCTGGTGAAGGTGGCGATGCCCCGCACCACGAAGATGCCGATGATGGCGGCAGGCACGTACCACAGCGCGAGCCCCGACTTCCCGACGAAGCCCTCGTCGAGCAGCGGCTTCATCAGCGCCGGGAACAGGGGTTCGGTCGCTGCTGCGATCACCATGCCGGTCAGCGCCAGCGCGAAACCCTTGATGTAGGGCTTCGTGTAGGCCATCAGCCGGCGATAGATGGCGAGACTCTGCTTCACGGAGCCGGTGATTCTATCAGCCGCCGATAGAGGGCGATCAGCTGGGCGCCCAGCGCATCCAGCGACAGCGGCGCGACGCTGGCGCGCGCGGCGGCTGCCCGCGCGCCGCGGCCCTGCGGATCGGCCAGCGCGTCCAGCGCCCGCGCGATGCCGCCGATGTCCAGCGCATCGACCACGAAGCCGTTCTCGCCCGCGCGGATGAACTCGGCCGCGCCGCTCCTGGTGCTGGTCACCGCGGGCAATCCGCAGGCGAGCGCCTCGAGCACCGCGTTCGGGAAGGGGTCGTAGAGCGTGGGCAGCACGAAGGCGTCCGCCGCCCACAGCACCGGGCGCACGTCGTCGACGCCGCCTAGGAAGCGCACCTGCCCGGCGACGCCCAGCCGGCCAGCGAGGGCGCGATGCGCCGCCAGCTTGCGGTCGGCGCCGGCCACGAGAAGCACCGGCGGCAGGGGCTTCGGCGCCGCGGCGATTGCGGCCTCCGCAGCCGCCCTGCCGATGCCGGCGCAGGTCCGAGGGATGGCACCCGCCCCGGCCCCGGCCCCGGCCACGGCCGGATGGCCGACGCCCCGCGCGCCCGGCATCGCCGCCAGCGCGCGGATCGACGCCGCCAGGCCCTTGCGGGCGAAGCCCGAGCCCACGTACGCGAACACGGTGCGCCCTGGCTCGAGGCCCAGGCCCTCGCGGGCCGCGCTGCGCTCGGCCAGCGTCGGTGGCCGGAAGCGCTCGAGGTCCACGCCGTTGCGCACCAGGTGCAGCTTGTCCATCGGCACGCCGAAGCGCGAGTGGATCTCGCCGCGCACCATCTCCGAGTTGCAGATGACCGCGCGCAGCGCCGGGTGCGTGAACATCGCCCGCTCGGCGGCGAGCACGTAGCGGTGGTAGGGGCTCGCCGCGGTGAGCGCGGCGCGCCAGCCCGGCTCGGCGCGCCGGCGCTGCGCGAGGTACTCCGCATGCACGCCGTCGCCCGCCCGGTAGAGCGGCAGCCCGGCGATCCGTTCATGACTCTGGACGATGTCGAAGCTGCGTCCGGCCAGCGCGCGGCGCACGCCGCGGGCAAAGGACCAGTCGTGCCAGAGGCTGCCCAGGTGGAAGGGATCGACGCGCAGCAGCCGCATCGGCACCGCCGCCTCGCCGTCGCGCGGCGGCGTCCAGCGGCGCGCGATCACGGTGACCTCGGCGCCGCCCGAGGCGAGCGCAGCGAGCGCGCGCTGCACGAAGCGCTCCGCGCCGCCGTAGGGGTTGTAGCGGGCGCGCACGATGGCCACCTGCCGCGGCCGCGCGTCCATCTAGTACTCGACCGCGACGTCCTGCGCGTGCAGCCGGCTGCGCGCCTCGACGATCAGGTCTTCCTGCGGGCGCACCCGCCAGTCGGCGCCGAGCTCCACCGAGCAGCGGGCGTCGGCATTGCCGTATTCGACGACCACCGGCATCGCGGGCGCGTCGCCGGCGCCCTGCGGCCGGTACGGGTGGATCACCTCGCGCAGCAGCCCGGCCTCCGCCAGGCCGTTGAGCCGGATCGTCAGCCGCTTGCCGAATTCCTGGCGCGCCTCGGTCAGGCCCAGCACCCGCTCGGCGATCACGCGCTGTCCGCCGCTGTAGTCGTCGCGGCTCACCTTGGCCTGGATCACCAGCAGCTCGTCCTCGCGGATCAGCGTGCGGAAGCGCTCGAAGGTCTCGTTGTAGAGCGTGACCTCGAGCGCGCCGGTGCCATCGTCCAGCATCACGATGCTCATCTTTCCGCGCCGGCTCATCTGCGTGCGCTGCGAGGCCACGATGCCGGCGATCCACTGCGGCTGCTGCGCGGGCTGCAGGTCGGCGAGCTTCGTTCGCACGAAGCGGCGCACCTCGGCCTCGAAGCCGTGGAACAGGTGGCCGGTGAGGAAGAAGCCCAGCGCGCTCTTCTCCTCCTGCAGCCGCTGACGCTCGCTCCAGGGCGCGACGTTCTCCCAGTCGATGGGCGCGCCGCCCTCGGCGTCGCCGGCGTCGAACAGGCTCACCTGGTCGACCGAGGCGGCCGCGGCGTCGGCCGCCTCCATCGCCTTGCCCACGTTGGCGAGCACCCGGGCGCGATCCGGTTCCAGCGAATCGAAGGCGCCGGCGCGCGCCAGTGCCTCGATGGTGCGGCGGTTGACGAGCTTGCGGTCGATGCGCGTGCAGAACTCGAAGAGGTCGGTGAAGGGGCCGGCCTCGCGCGCCTTCAGCACGTTCAGCACCGCGTTCTCGCCGGAGCCCTTTACCGCGCCGAGCCCGTAGCGGATGGCGCGCTCGGACACCGGCTGGAACCGGTAGCCGGAGGCGTTGATGTCGGGCGGCAGCACCTGCACGCCGTTGGCCTTGCAGTCGGCGACGAAGAACTGCAGCTTGTCGGTGTCGTCCATCTCCGACGACAGCGTCGCGGCGAGGAACTCCGACGGGTAGTAGGCCTTGAGCCAGGCGGTGTGATAGGTGACCACCGCGTAGGCCGCGGTGTGCGACTTGTTGAAGCCGTACTCCGCGAACATCGCCATCAGGTCGAACAGCCGGTTGGCGAGGTCGACGTCGTAGCCCTTCTTCTTCGCGCCCTCGACGAACAGCCCGCGGTGCTCGGCCATCTCCTCGGGCTTCTTCTTGCCCATCGCCCGGCGCAGCAGGTCCGCACCGCCCAGCGTGTAGCCGCCGATGGTCTGCGCGATCTGCATCACCTGTTCCTGGTAGACGATCACCCCGTAGGTGGGCTCCAGGCAGGCTTTGAGGTCGGGGTGGAAGTAGTCGATCCGCTGCTCGCCCTTCTTCCGGAGGATGAAGTCGTCGACCATGCCGGAGCCCAGCGGGCCCGGACGGTAGAGCGCCAGCGCGGCGATGATGTCCTCGAATCGATCGGGCTGCAGCTTCTTCAGCAGCTTCTTCATCCCGTCGCTTTCCACCTGGAAGATCGCGGTGGTGTTCGCGTCCTTCAGCACCTGGTAGGCCTTGGGGTCGGTGAACTCCAGCGTGGACAGGTCGAGCGGCTTGTCGGGATGGCGGGCGTTGATGTAGTCGACCGCCATCTGCAGGATGGTGAGGTTGCGCAGGCCGAGGAAGTCGAACTTCACCAGGCCTACCGCCTCGACGTCGTCCTTGTCGTACTGGCTGACGACGGAGTCGGTGCCCGGCGCCTTGTACAGCGGGCAGAAGTCGGTGAGCCTGCCGGGCGCGATCAGCACGCCGCCCGCGTGCATGCCGACGTTGCGGGTCAGGTCCTCCAGCGGCTCGGCCAGCGCGAGCAGCTCGCGCACCTCGTCCTCGCGCTCCTCGCGCTCGCGCAGCAGCGGCTCGGCCTCGCGGGCCTTGGCCAGCGACACCGGTTTGTTCTGCACCACCGGGATCAGCTTGGAGAGCTGGTCGCAGAAGTTGTAGCCCATGTCGAGCACGCGGCCGGCGTCACGGATCACGGCCTTGGAGGCCATGGTGCCGAAGGTGGCGATCTGCGAGACCGCCTGTTCGCCGTACTTGCCGCGCACGTACTCGATGACCTTCCAGCGGTTCTCCTGGCAGAAGTCGATGTCGAAGTCGGGCATCGACACCCGTTCCGGGTTCAGGAAGCGCTCGAACAGCAGCGCGTAGGGGATGGGGTCGAGGTCGGTGATGCCCAGAACGTAGGCCACCAGCGAGCCCGCGCCCGAGCCCCGGCCCGGGCCCACCGGCACGCCGTTGGCCTTGGCCCAGTTGATGAAGTCGGCAACGATCAGGAAGTAGCCCGGGAAGCCCATCTGCACGATGGTGTCGCACTCGTAGTCGAGCCGGCTTTCGTACTGCTCGCGCTTCGCCTCGCGCTGCGCCTCGTCCGGGAACAGCTTCACCATCCGCTCGCGCAGGCCTTCGCGGGCCTGCTGGCGCATGAAGTCGTCCAGCGTGACGCCCTCGGGCGTGGGGAACTGCGGCAGGCTGGGCTTGCCCAGGGTCATCGGCAGGCTGCAGCGGCGCGCGATCTCCACGCTGTTGGCCAGCGCCGCGGGCAGGTCGGCGAACAGCGCCTGCATCTCGGCCTGCGGCCTGAAGTACTGTTCCTCGGTGAACCGCCGCGTGCGGCGCGGGTTGGCGAGGATCTCGCCCTCGGCGATGCAGACCCGCGCCTCGTGGGCCCGGAAGCCGTCGCGCTCGATGAACTGCACCGGGTGCGTGGCCACCACCGGCAGGCCCAGCTGCGCGGCAAGCCGTGCCGCGGCCCGCGTGTGGGTCTCGTCCTCCGGGGCGCCGGCGCGCTGCACCTCGAGGTAGTAGCTGCCGGGAAAGCGCGCGGCCCAGCGCTGCGCCAGCTCCGCCGCGGCCTCGGCCTGTCCGGCCAGCAGCGCCTGGCCCACGTCGCCCTGGCGGGCGCCCGAGAGCAGGATGAGGCCGTCGTTGTTGCCCTCGTCGAACCAGGCCGGGGAGAGCTCCGCGCGGCCCCGGTACTCGTTCTCCAGCCAGGCGCGGCTGATCAGCTCGCACAGGCGCAGGTAGCCCTGGGGGTTGCGCACCAGCAGCAGCAGGCGCGCGGGCCGGTCCCGGTCGGCCTCGTTGGCCAGCCAGCAGTCGGCGCCGAGGATGGGCTTGACGCCCTTGCCGCGGGCCGCCTTGTAGAACTTGATCCAGCCGAAGAGGTTGCCCAGGTCGGTGATCGCCACCGCTGGCTGGGCGTCGGCCACGGCCGCCTCGACCAGCGAATCCACCCGGACGGTGGAGTCGGTGATCGAGTATTCGGTGTGGACGCGAAGATGGACGAAACCGGGCTGCCGCATCGGTAGAATTCTAACGCCCCGGGCCCCCGGCGCCTGCCCGGGAGCCCCCGCCAGGACCTGGCGCGGCCCCCACGGATCGAACACGAGGACCGCCGATGATCCTGAACCTCAGCGCCTACCGCTTCGTCGACCTGGACGACCTGCCCGCCCGCCGCGCCCGCCTGCACGGCGCCGGGCAGGAGCTCGGCCTGCGCGGCACGGTCCTGCTCGCGCCCGAGGGCATCAACCTCTTCGCCAGCGGCCCCGAGGAGGCGGTCGGAGCCTTCATGGACCTGCTCGAGGAGGATCCGCCGCTGGCAGGGCTGCAGCCCCGGCGGACCTGGTCGGACGAAATCGCCTTCGACCGCTGGAGGGTGCGCCTCAAGCGCGAGATCATCACGCTGCGCCAGCCTGCGGTGCGGCCCCGGGCCGGGCGCGCCCCCGCGGTGTCGCCGGCCACGCTCGAGCGCTGGCTGGAGGCGGGCCGCGACGACGAGGGCCGAGAGATCGCGCTGGTCGACACCCGCAACCGCTACGAGGTCGAGGCGGGCAGCTTCGCGGGCGCGATCGACCCCGGCCTGCGCAGCTTCGGCGAGTTCCCGGCAGCGATGGATGCGCTGCGCCCCCGGCTGGCCGGCAAGCGCGTGGTCACCTTCTGCACCGGCGGCATCCGCTGCGAGAAGGCCGCGATCTGGATGGACGAGGCCGGTTTCGAGAACGTGGTGCAGCTCGACGGCGGCGTGCTCGGCTGGTTCGAAGCCGTGGGCGGACGGCACTGGGAGGGCGGGCTGTTCGTCTTCGACAAGCGCGAAACCGTGCTGCCGGAGGCATGATGGACGTCACCGACCGGCGCACCCACCGGCGCGCGGTCGCGCTGCTGTGCTTCTGCTCGCTGTGCTGGAGCATCGCGGGCGTCTTCACCCGGCACCTGGAGCAGGCTCAGGGCTTCGAGATCACCTTCTGGCGCAGCCTGTTCTGCGCCATCGGCGTGCTGCTGGCGCTGACCTGGCAGCAGCGCGGCAACCCGCTGCGCCCGGTCGTCGCGATGGGCCTGCCGGGCCTGCTCGCCGGCGCGATGTGGGGCGCGATGTTCATCTGCTTCATGCTCGCGATCACCCGCACCAGCGTGGCCAACACCCTGCTGGTCACCAGCATCACGCCGCTGATCGCCGCGCCGCTTGGCTGGCTGGTGCTGCGCGAGCGGGTCGCGGCGCGGACCTGGCTCGCCATCGGCGCCGCCCTGGGCGGCATCTGGTGGATGGTGCGCGACGGCGTCTCGCCGGAAGGCCTGTCCGGAATGCTGATCGCGCTGGGGGTGCCCACCGCCGCCGCGATCAACATCGTGCTGCTGCGCCGGATGCACGCGCAGGTGGATCTGGCCCCGGCCGCGCTGATCGGCGCCGCCCTGTCCTGCCTGGTCACCCTGCCACTGGCCCTGCCCTTCCAGGCCAGCCTGAACGACATCGCCATCCTGGCGCTGCTGGGCTTCGTGCAGCTGGCGCTGCCCTGCATGCTGTTCGTGCGGGCCGCGAAGCACCTGTCGGCTCAGGAGATGGCCCTGATCGCCCTGCTCGAGGTGGTGCTCGGGCCCTTGTGGGCCTGGCTGTTCGCCGGCGAGGCGATGGGCGCGGCCACGCTCCAGGGCGGCCTGGTGGTGCTGGCCGCCCTGGTGGTCAACGAACTGGCGGGACGGCGCTGGCCGGAGCCGCGGCCGGCCTGATCGGCGGCGCGACCGGCGCGACCGGCCCGGTCGGAGCAGCCGCGTGCCCGGTCAGCCCCGCAGCCGCTGCGCGAAGCCCGCGATCCGCCGCCCGTAGGCGAGCGCAGAATCGACGTCGCCCTTGGGCGGGCTGATCTCCGGCGGGACGTTGTCCGCCTGCGCCATCACGCCGTACCAGCCGCCCAGCCGGTTGATCTCGTCCGGCGCTCCCGGCCGCTGCGCCGGCATGGTGCCGGTGCCCACCCAGACCATGCCGTGCTGCATCGCCAGCGTGGCCAGGTAGGTCAGCGTGGAGAACTTGTCGCCGCTCATCGACAGCGAGCAGGTGAAGCCGCCGGCGAGCTTGTCGCGCCACAGCCCGCTGAACCAGGCTTTCGCCGACGCGTCCGCGAAGGTCTTGAACTGCGCGGACGGGCCGCCCATGTAGGTGGGCGCGCCGAACACGATCGCGTCGGCGGCCTCGAGCGCATGCCAGCCCTGCGCGTCGATCTCGTCGACCGGCAGCAGCTGTGCGGATGCGCCCGGCACGCCGGCCGCGCCCTCGCGCACCGCCTCGGCGAGCTTCTTCGTGTGGCCGTAGCCGGAATGGTAGGCAATGACGATCCGGGTCATGGCGCGCGGCTCACGGAAGGTCGAAGACCAGGACCTCGGCGCCGCGCCCGCCCTCGAGCACCAGCCGCTCCTCGCCCGAGAGCTTGAGCGCGTCGCCCGCCTCCAGCCGCTGGCCGTTGGCACTGAGCACGCCGCGTACCAGATGGACGTAGACGCGGCGCCCCGGCGCGATCGGCAGCTCGGCCCGCTCGCCGCCGTCGAACAGCCCCGCGTGGACGCGCGCATCCTGGTGGATGGTCACCGACCCCTCGCTGCCGTCCGGCGAGGCGATCAGCGCCAGCCTGCCGCGCTTGGCGGCGGCGTCGAAGCGGCGCTCCTCGTAGCCGGGCTCGATGCCGCGCGCCGAGGGCTCGATCCAGATCTGCAGGAAGTGGGTCTGGCCGCGCTGGTCGTGGTTGAACTCCGAGTGCTGCACGCCCCGGCCGGCGCTCATGCGCTGCACGTCGCCGGGCCGGATCACCGAGCCGTTGCCCATGCTGTCGCGGTGCGCGAGCGCGCCGTCCAGCACGTAGCTGATGATCTCCATGTCGCGGTGGCCGTGCGCGCCGAAGCCGGTGCCCGGGGCCACGCGGTCCTCGTTGATCACGCGCAGCGGGCCGAAGCCCATGTGCCGCGGATCGTGGTAGCCGGCGAAGGAAAAGCTGTGGAAGGACTGCAGCCAGCCGTGGTCGGCGTAGCCGCGCTCGTCGCTCCTGCGGATCTCGATCATGTCGTTCTCCAGTCCTGCGTTCATCTTCCGGCGGTCCCCGGCCTTGCGGATCCCGCCGATGCATGGACTCCATCTTCGGACATCGCGCGGCCCTCGTGGCGGCTATGATTCGTGGACTTCGTTCAAATTCATTGAACATGAGCCTGACGCTGGAAGCCATCTCCGTGGTCGACGCGATCGCCCGGCGCGGCAGCTTCGCCGCGGCCGCGGCCGAGCTCGGCAAGGTCCCCTCGGCGCTCACCTACACGGTGCGCCGCATCGAGGAGGAGCTGGACGTGCTGCTCTTCGACCGCCGCGGCCGGCGCGCGCGGCTCACGCCCGCCGGCGAGGAGCTGCTCGCGCAGGGCCGCCTGCTGCTGCGCGCCGCCGACGACCTCGCCTGCCGGGTGCGCGAAGTGGCCAGCGGCTGGGAGGTGGAGCTGCGCATCTCGCTCGACGCGCTGGTCTGCTTCGACCGGGTGCGGCCGATGCTCGACGACTTCTACCGGCTCGGCGCGCCCACCCGGCTGCGCTTCGGCCAGGAGGTGCTCGACGGAGGCTGGGACGCGCTGCTGTCGGACCGCGCCGCGCTGGCGATCGGAGTGGTCCACGATGCGCCCGCCGAGGTGCTGGCCGGCGGCCGCTTCGCGATGCGCGCGCTCGGCGAAGTGCCCTTCGTCTGGTGCGTGGCGCCGCACCACCCGCTGGCCGGTGCGGACGAGCCCATCCCCGCCGACACCCTGATCCGGCATCGCGCGGTCGCCGTCGGCAGCACCGCGCGCCACCTGCCGCCGCGCTCCTCGGGCCTGCTGTCTGGGCAGGACCTGCTCACCGTGGCCAGCTTCGAGCAGAAGATCGCGGTGCAGGTGGCGGGGCTGGGCGTGGGCTGGGTGCCCGAGCCCTTCGCGCGGCCCTGGCTGGCCTCGGGCCGGCTAGTGGCCAAGCAGGTGGAGCAGCCGCGGCCGACCACCGCGCTGCGCTA
>JBKHVS010000016.1:0-29236 GCA_046569945.1 Gammaproteobacteria bacterium
CTGCGCCCGGGATGCCACTTCCTGAAGGTCTCTGCGATCAGCATGGCCTGCAGCGGGCCGTGGACGACGAGCCCCGGATAGCCGCCGACCTCGGTGGCATAGCGCAGGTCGTAGTGGATGCGGTGGGTGTTGAAGGTGAGCGCCGAGAAGCGGAAGAGGGTGGTCTCGTCCATCGGCCAGTCGAGCTGGCGGTCGGCGGCGGGCGCGGGCGCCGCAGCCGGCGCCGCGCCGGTCGAGGGTCCGAGGAAGACCGCGCGCGTGCGCTCGACGATCGCGGTGCGGCCGTGCTGCTCGTAGCGGTGCTCGTGGGTGAGGAAGACCATCGGTCCGCGCGAGCCGGTCTTGGCGGTCATGTCGGCGATCCGCGAGACCTTGCGCGCCGGCTGGCCGAGCGCCAGCGGCGCTTCGAACTCGATTTCGGATCCCGCCCACATGATCTGCTCGAGCGGAATCGGCGGCAGCAGCGAGCGGCTGCGCGGCGAGCCGTCCTCGCCGAGCCCGTCGGTCGGCGTCCGGTCGAGGAAGTGCAGCCAGTGCCAAAGGGGCGGGAGTGTCCCGGCCGGCCGCTCGTCCTCGCCGAGGTTCAGCGTGGCGGCGAGGCACAGGGCCGGGATGGGGCTGAGCGTCTCCTCGGAGGAGTCGCTGCGCTCCAGCCAGGGGCGGAAGGCGTCGAGGTCGATCCTGGTGTCCATGGTGTCCGATCCTACACCGCCATGTAGCGGCCGGGACGGTGGTTGATCGCCAGCGTCACGTTCAGCGCCAGCGCGCCCACCAGCGAGATGGCCACGATGGCCGGCGGCACGACGGCGAGCGACAGCAGCAGGATCGCCGCATCGAGCCCGAGCTGGACCCAGCCGGCGCGCCAGCCGAAGCGCTCCTGCAGGTAGAGCACGAGCACGTTGAAGCCGCCCAGGCTGCCGCGGTGGCGGAACAGGATCAGCAGGCCGATGCCGACCAGCAGGCCGCCCGCCAGCGCAGCGTACGCAGGATGGATCCGCTCGAGGACCAGCAGCGGGCGCTGCACCTCGGTCACGGCCGAGAGCAGCGCCACCGCGGCGGCCGTCTTGGCGGTGAAGCGCCAGCCCATCCGCAGCAACGCGAGCGCCAGGAAGGGCAGGTTCACCAGCGCGAAGCTCGCGCCGAAGGCCAGGCCGGTGCCATAGGACAGCAGCAGCGCGAGGCCTGCGGTGCCGCCGGTCATCAGCCCTGCGCGCTCGAAGAAGGCAATGCCCAGCCCGGCCAGGATGGCCGCCGACAGGAAGGCGAGCGCGTCCTCGAGCCGCGTGTGGCGCAGCGTCTGCGGCGCCGTTTCCGGCTGCACCGCTTCCGGTTGCAGCGCTTCCGGCTGCGCGGTTCGTGCAGCCGCGGCGCCCGCGGGGCTGGGCGTTCCAGTCGCGGAAGCGGGCCGCATCGATCCGGGCTCTGGGCTGGTCATGGCTCAGGTTAACCTGAGGTTCTCGGAGAGGTCGATTTCACGCATCTGGCGGAGGGATTCGGGAATGCGCATGGCAGACGCGGGGCATTTCGCAGCGCGGGGAGGCGATCGGCCGTGAGCGACCCTTCACAGGCCTGGTCGGGCCGGATCGGCTTCATCCTGGCCACCGTCGGTTCCGCGGTCGGGATCGGCAGCATCTGGAAGTTCCCCTATGAGGTCGGGGCCAACGGCGGCGGCGTCTTCCTCCTGTTCTACCTGGCGGGACTGGCGCTGGTCGTCGTCCCCCTGATGCTTGCGGAGTTCGCCCTCGGGCGGGCAGGGCGCGGGGATGCGGTTGCCAGCATTGCAGCGCTCGCGCGCGAGGCGGGGGCCGGGCGGCGCTGGGCGTGGGCGGGCGGGCTCGGCGTGCTGACCGGCTTCCTGATCCTGAGCTTCTACTCGGTGATCGGCGGCTGGACGATCGGCTATGCCGCGGACACGCTCGTCTCCGGCCTGCCCGGGCGCGACCCGCAGGCGGTGCGCGAGCGCTTCGAGGCCTTCCTGGCCTCGCCGTGGCGGCTGGCCGGCTGGCACGCGCTGTTCATGGGGCTGACCGCGTTCATCGTGGCGCGCGGCGTCTCCGGCGGCATCGAGACTGCGGTGAAGGTGCTGATGCCGCTGCTGGTGGTGCTGATGGTGCTGCTGGCCGGGTACGCGGTCGTCGAGGGCGACCTGCGCGCGACCCTGTCCTTCATGCTGCGCATCGACCCCGCCTTCCTCGACGCGGCCACCGCGCTCGACGCGCTTGGCCTGGGCTTCTTCTCGATCGGCGTGGGGCTCGGGCTGATGATCACCTACGCGGCATACAGCGGCGTCCGGATCAGCCTGCGCGAGGTGGCGTTCGCATCGGTGATCGCCGACACCCTGATTTCCTTCCTCGCCGGCTTCGCGGTGTTCCCGATCGTCTTCGCCCACGGGCTCGACCCGGCGAGCGGACCCGGGCTGGTCTTCGTCACGCTGCCGCTGGCCTTCGCGATGATGCCTTTCGGAACCCTCGCCGCGGAGGCGTTCTTCGTGCTGCTGTTCGTCGCTGCGCTCGCTTCGGCCATCTCCCTGCTCGAACTCGTCGTGGCCTGGCTGGTCCGGGTCACGGGCTGGAGCCGTGCGCGCAGCGCGGCGCTGGCCGCGGCGGCCTGCTTCATCGCAGGACTGGCGAGCGTGCTCTCGTTCAATGCCTGGTCGGGGTGGCATCCGCTGGCCGGGGTCGCCGGCTTCGAGACCGCCACTTTCTTCGACCTGCTGGACTGGGTGACCTCGAACCTGATGCTGCCGGTCGGCGGGCTCGCCATCGCGGTGTTCGCAGGCTGGGCGGCACCGGCGGGGCTCCTTGCGCGGACCCTGGGCCTGGGGGCCTTCGGCGCCGGCGCGCTGCGCTTCGTGCTCCGCTGGGTCGCGCCGCTGGGCATCGCTGCGGCCACGCTGGCCACGCTGCTGGCCGGGCGCTGAGGGCTGCATTCCGATTCCGGCACGCGGGTCGGGGCCAGCGCTGCCCATCCCCTTGCCAAGACCGGGCATTGTGTCCGACCCTGATCGGGCAGAGGCAACAGCCAGGAACGTACAGGAGACGACGGAATGAGGATTCGCGAGATCGCGACGGGCTTGCAGTTTCCCGACGGGCCGGTGGCAATGGACGACGGGTCGGTGCTGCTGGTGGAGATCGCCAGGGGAACGCTGACCCGCGTCACGCAGGACGGTCGGGTGCAGGTGGTGGCCGAACTGGGCGGAGGCCCGAACGGCGCGGCGATCGGCCCCGACGGTGCGGTCTACGTCTGCAACAACGGCGGTTTCCGCTGGGCCAGGGAGGCCTCCGGGCTGATGCGCCCCGTCGCCCAGGCCGACGACTACGACGGCGGGCGCGTCGAGCGCGTCGACCTGGCCACCGGCCGCGCGGAACGCATCCTGGAGTCGGTCGCGGGACACCGGCTGCGCGGGCCGAACGACCTGGTCTTCGACGCCGACGGGGGCATGTACTTCACCGACCTCGGCAAGGGGCGCGAGGACGACATGGATCGCGGCGCGGTCTACTTCGCGCGCGCGGACGGAAGCGCCGCCGCCGTGGTGTCGCGGCCGCTGATGACCCCGAACGGGATCGCGCTCTCGCCGGACGGCCGCACCCTGTACTACGCGGAGACCGAGGGCGCCCGGCTGTGGGCCTTCGACCTCACCGGCCCCGGAACGATCGACCGCAAGCCCTGGCCCTCGCCCAACGGCGGGCGCATGATCGCTGCCGCGCCGGGCGGCCACTACCAGCGCTTCGATTCGATGGCGGTCGATGCCTTCGGCAATGCCTGCGTGGCAACGCTGCTGCACGGCGGCATCACCGTGATCTCGCCCGACGGAAGCCTGGCGAGCCACGTGCCGCTGCCCGACCCCTACACCACCAACCTGTGCTTCGGCGGCGCCGACCTTCGCACCGCCTACCTGACGCTGTCCGGCTCGGGCAGGCTGGTCGCGATCGACGACTGGCCGGTGCCCGGGCTTCGGCTTCACTGCAACGCCTGAGGGGCGCGCCCGGCGGCAGGGCTTCAGCCCCCTGCCGCGCCCCGCGCCCGCAGCACCGCCTCGCGCACCAGCGGCAGGCGATCGTTGCCGAAGTACATGTCTTCGCCACTGACGAAGATCGTCGGGGAGCCGAAGCCTCCCCGACGCATGAGCTCCTCGGCGTTGGCGCGCAGCGCGTCCTTGACTTCGGGCCGCGCGATCTCCGCGAACAGCCAGGCCGCATCCACGCCCACCTTGCGGCAGATGCCCTCGAGCACTTCGTCCTGCGAGATGTCCTCGTCGCGGCCCCAGTAGGCCTCGAACACCGCCCGCGCGAACGGCACCAGCCTGCCCTGCGGCTCCAGCACCAGGCAGGCGCGCATCGCCTTGACGCTGTTGACAGGGAACACGGTGGGCGGCATGCGGATCTCGAGCCCCGCCGAGCGCGCCCAGTCGCCCAGGTCCTTGAGCTGGTACGCCGCCTTCACCGGCACCGGATGCTCGCGCGACGCATAGACGCTGGGGTTCACCGCGTTGAAGATGCCGCCGACCAGGATCGGCCGCCAGCGGATCTCCTCGCCCAGTTCCTCTGCAAGGGGCTGCACGTTGTGGAAGGCGAGATAGGTCCAGGGGCTGGAACAGTCGAAGAAGAACTCGATCATCTGGGTCTCCGGATCCGCATGCGCGCGAGTGGGTCGGCCGCGATGATGACCCCGGGCGCAGGGGCGCGCCGCGGGCGTCATTCCGGAATCCAGGACGGCGCGCCCCCGCGGCGCCGGAGGCTCCGGCCGGATCGTCCGGGGCAGCGCCGCGCCGAGTGCCGCCAACCTATACTCGGCGGATGAAACCGGGTCCGAACGCCGCTGCGGGCGGCGCGCAGGCGCTGCTCGTGGGCACCGTCTGCTACATGCTGGCCAGCCTGTTCTGGGGGATGAACATCCCCATGACGGCGATCCTTTTCCGCACCTTCGACCCCATCTTCATGGCGCCGCTGCGGGTGAGCATCGGCGCGCTGGTGCTGCTGGCGCTCGTGCTCGCGATGCACGGCCCGCGGGCGCTGGGCGCTGGCACTTCGCTCGGGCGCATGGCGATGATGACGCTGGCGATGGCGGGCTTCTACATCCTCTACAACCTCGGGCTGCGCTACACCAACACGATCACCGCCGCTGCGATCATGGCCGGCAGCCCGGTCTACACCGCGCTGATCCTGCGGGTGCTCTTTCGCACGCCGCTCGAGCCCGGCTTCTGGGTCGCCGCGGGGCTGACCCTGCTGGGCGCCGGCATCGCGATCTGGGGCCGTGCCGGCGACACCGGCCAGTCCCTGGCCCTGCAGGGCGGCGAACCGCTGATCCTGCTGTCGATGGTCTGCTGGGCGATGTACTCGATCTGGTCGCAGCGCTGGTTCGACCCGGCGGTGCCGCAGCTGCGCCGCACCTACGCGGCGCTGGTCGGCTCCGCGCTCTGGCTGTTCGTGTTCTGGCTCTTCGCCCGAGCCACCGGACTGGTCGGCCCGCCCCGGCTCGACCCGGAGCCCGACGCCATCCTGTGGCTGCTGGTCACCGCCGTGTTCGCGACCGCGCTGGGCGGTTTCGCCTGGAACATCGGCGTCAACCGGATCGGCATCGCCGCAGGCGCCGTCTGGCAGAACACGGTGCCGGTGTTCGCGGTGCTGATCTCGCTGCTGTTCGACATCGTGCCGACGACCGAGCAGGTGATCGGCGGCGCCATCGTCATCAGCGGCGTGGCCTACATGCAATGGCGCCGCATCCGCGCCTGAGCGCGATCGCGCCCGCCCCGCCTGACCGAGGTCAACGACAGCAGGGAACCAGGGAATAGAATGCTCCCGCCAGGGAAAGCGCGGGGCAGCGCGCCGCACGCGGACTGCCCTTCCCCCTTCCCCCTTCTCCCTTCCCTCCCCAAAAGCCAGATGCTCGCCTTCCTCCCCCCCTTCGTCCGCGGCGTCATCGCCGCGCTGCTGCTGGCGGTCAACACGCTCTTCTGGTGCACGCTGCTGTTCGCCTTCGCGCTGGTCAAGCTGGTGCTGCCCTTCCGAGCGGTGCGCACCGCGATCGACCCGGTGCTCAACACCATCGCGGCCAGCTGGATCTCCGGCAACAGCGCCTGGATGCGGCTCACGCAGCGCGCCCGGTGGGACGTCGAGGGCGTCGAAGACCTCGAGTACCGCGGCTGGTACATGGTCAACTGCAACCACCAGTCCTGGGTGGACATCTTCGTGCTGCAGCACCTGCTGAACCGGCGCATCCCGCTGCTGAAGTTCTTCCTCAAGCAGCAGCTGATCTGGGTGCCGGTGATGGGGCTGGCCTGGTGGGCGCTGGACTTCCCCTTCATGCGCAGGCACTCCGAGGCCTACCTGAAGGCGCACCCCGGGAAGCGCTTCGAGGACCTCGAGACTTCGCGCCGGGCCTGCGAGAAGTTCGCCCTCGTGCCGACCAGCGTGATGAACTTCCCCGAGGGCACGCGCTTCACCCGGGCCAAGCACGCCGCGCAGCGCTCGCCCTACCGCCACCTGCTCAAGCCCAAGGCGGGCGCCCTGGCGCTGGCGCTGAGCGTGCTCGGCGACCGCTTCCGCTCCTTCGTCGACGTGACCATCGTGTACCCGAAGGGCGCGCCCACCTTCTGGGATTTCCTGTGCGGACGCATGCCCGAGGTGATCGTCCGCGTCCAGACCCTGGAGATCCCGATCGAGTTCAGCGAGGGCGACTACGCCACCGATTCGGGCTACCGCAAACGCGTGCAGCGCTGGCTGCAGAACCTCTGGCACGAGAAGGACCGCACCATCGGCGAGCTGCTCGGCGAGCCGCCGCCCGCCGACGATCACACGAAGAGCCGCACCAGCGCGATTCCCACCCGGTAGAAGGGCTGCAGGAAGAAGCCGAGGGTCTGCGTTGCCATCAGGCCGATGACGATGAACAGCCCGTAGGGCTCGATCCGGGCGAAGCGCCAGGCGAGCCGGGCAGGCAGCAGGCCGGTCAGGATGCGCCCGCCGTCCAGCGGCGGGATCGGCAGCAGGTTCAGCGCCATCAGGCCGATGTTGACCATGATGCCCGCCGTGGCCATCTTCATGAAGAAGGGCTCGTCGACGCCCAGCGCGGCGAGCAGGTTCAGCACCAGCGCCCAGCCGATCGCCATCGCGATGTTCGCTCCCGGGCCCGCCGCAGCCACCCAGACCATCTGCTGCTTCGGCCGCCTGAGGTTGCCGAAGTTCACCGGCACCGGCTTGGCCCATCCGAACAGGAAGCCGCCGCCGCCCAGCGAGGACAGCAGCAGGATGCCCAGCGGCACCGCGATCGTGCCGATCGGATCGATGTGGCGCAGCGGGTTCAGGGTGATGCGCCCGGCGATGGCCGCGGTGTGGTCGCCGAACATCCGCGCGACGTAGCCGTGGGCGGCTTCGTGCAGGGTGATCGCGAACAGGACGGGGATGGCGTAGACCGCGAGGGTCTGGATGAGATCGTTCATGGCCGGCAGTCTAGCAAGGCGAGCGACCGCGCCCTCCGGGTTGATACCCCCGCCGGCATTGGCGACAATGCACGCGGACACCGATGTCGCGCCGGTCCGGCGCCCCGCTGCGCCCAGCCTTGGAGGCCCCATGGAACACGATGGACGAGACCGGACGGAACCGGTCCGCAACGACGCGCAGGCGCACCGCCACGAGCCCGGAACATCCGCAGGGCCGCTGGCGCGCCGCGGATTCCTCCGCGCTGCGGCGATCTCGCCCGCGCTGATCGCAGCGGCCGGCGGCAGCGCCGCAGCGCTGGGCGTGGCGAGCGCGCCCGCGCGCGCAGCCCTGAAGACCTCGGCGCGCATCGTGATCGCCGGCAGCGGCGCCGGCGGCCTTGCGGTCGCCAGCCGGCTGAGCCGCGAGCTCGACGGCGCGAAGATCACCATCGTCGACCGCAAGGAAGTCCACAACTACCAGCCTGGCTACACGCTGGTTGCCACCGGCATCTGGCCGGTCGGCAAGGTCTCCGACCGCAATGCCGACCTGATCCCGTCGGGCGTGGGCTGGGTGCGCGAGATGGTCGCGGAGTTCGACCCGGAGTCGAACTCGGTCACCACCGACGCCGGCACGAAGATCCCCTACGACTTCCTCGTGGTGGCCACCGGGCTGCATCTGGACTACGCGGGCATCGAGGGCATGGACCCCAAGGCCATCGGCACCGAGGGCGTGGGCAGCGTCTACAACGGCCCCGACGCCGCGCTGGCCACCTGGCGCGCGATGGACGCGTTCCGCCAGCAGGGCGGCGAGGCGCTGATGACGCTTCCGGCCACGCCGCTCAAGTGCGCGGGCGCCCCGCTGAAGATGACCTTCATGTTGGCCG
Source organism: Gammaproteobacteria bacterium (assembly GCA_046569945.1). GTDB lineage: Bacteria > Pseudomonadota > Gammaproteobacteria > Burkholderiales > Burkholderiaceae_E > Quisquiliibacterium. The sequence goes on from JBKHVS010000016.1 coordinate 8,299, forward strand.
ACCGCCTGCGCCAGGCCGGCACCCGGGAAAAGTCGAAGGTGCAGTTTCACTCGGCGCTCGGCAACGTGTTCGGCGTGCCGGCGGTCAACACTGCGGTGCTCGAGCGCTGGCAGGGCCTGGGCATCGGCGTCGAGTACAACAGCAAGCTGGCAGCGATCGACATCGGCGCGCGGCGCGCCACCTTCGTCACGCCGGAGGGCGAGCGGCAGGAACTCGGCTACGACTTCATCCACGTGGTGCCGCCGATGCGCGCCCCCGACCCCGTGCGCGCCAGCGCGCTGTCCTGGAAGGAGGGTTCGTTCGCGGCTGGCGGCTGGCTGGAGGTCGACAAGCTCACGCTGCGCCACCGCCGCTTCCCCAACGTCTTCGGCATCGGCGACATCAACGGCACCCCCCGGGGCAAGACCGCGGCCACGGTGAAGAAGTCGGCGCCGGTGGTGGCAGCGAACCTGGTCGACGCGGTCGCGCAGCGCGACCCCTCGATGGGTTTCGACGGCTACACCTCGTGCCCGCTGCTGCTGCGCGAAGGCGCGGCGCTGCTGATCGAGTTCGACTACGAAGGGCGTCTCACGCCCTCGCTTCCCATGGTCGACCCGCTGCAGGACAGCTGGTTTGCCTGGCTGATGAAGTACGCGCTGCTCAAGCCGGCCTACATGGCGGTGCTCAAGGGCCACGTCTGACCTCGCACCGAACCGGAGAATTCAACGATGTACGAGATCTGGCTTGCGCTGAACGTGCTGTTCGAGGTCGCCCTGGCGAACCTGCCCCTCATCCTCTTCTTCCTTGCGATCTGGCTGGCCCTGATGGCCTTCGTCGTCCTGCGGGGGCGCGCCAACTGGCGCGGCGCCCTGCCCGCTGCGCTGCTGGCCTGGGTCCTGGCTTCCGGCGCGGCCCTGTTCGGCTTCCCTTCGCTTGTGCAGTCCTCGATCTCGGACATGCACTACTGGGTGGACTGGGCCAACCTGATCGCCATCGCCGCGGGCCTGGGCGCAGTGGTGGCGCTGTTCGTGTGGCCCTTCATCGCGGGGATGGGCCGCCGCGGATGATCTGCCCCTCTTTGCCCGCCGCTTGAGCTCGCCGAACAACAGGCTGGGATTCCTGCTGCCGGTCGCCGTGGTCGCGGCGATGCTGCTGCTCTACCTCGTCTCGCCGATCCCGGTGCAGACGCTGCGCAACGCGGCCTTCGACCAGTACCAGCGCTGGCATCCCCGCCCCTACTCGGATTCGCCCGTGCTGATCGTCGACGTCGACGAGGAGAGCCTCGCGCGCGTCGGCCAGTGGCCGTGGTCGCGCACTCGACTCGCCGACCTCGTCGAGCGCCTGCACGCGGCCGGCGCAAGCGCGATCGGCTTCGACGTCGTCTTCGCCGAGGCGGACCGCACTGCGCCGCGGGCGATGGCCGCGGAGTGGCGGCTCGGCGGCGCCGACGCCGCGCGCATCGCCTCCCTGCCAGACCCCGACGAGCGCTTCGCGGCGTCGATGCGCGGCGCGAAGGTCGTGCTCGGCCTCACCGTCGAAAATGGCGGCAAGGCGCCGCCCGCCGGCGAGAGTGCGTATCGGATCGTCGTCCGGGGCGATGCGGCCCTGTCATCGCTGCCGGTGTTCGACTCGGCGACGCCGCCGATCCCCGTGCTGCGCAGCGCTGCGGCCGGCGTCGGCTCGATCAGCTTCCAGCCCGATCCGGACGGGATCGTCCGCCGCGTGCCGATGCTGGTCCGCCTGCAGCAGGAAGTCGTCCCTTCGATGGTCGGCGAGGTCCTGCGGGTATCCCTGGCAGAACGAAACTACGTGGCGAGCGGTCTGGCCGAGCGGCCGGGCCTGCGCAGCCTGCGGATCGGGCGTCACCAGATACCGACCAGCCCGAACGGCGAAGCCTGGATCCACTACAGCCTCCCGGAACCGAAGCGCTACCTGCCGGCCTGGCGGGTGCTCGACGGCAGCGCGCCAGCCTCGGCGCTGCAGGGCCGGATGGTGCTGGTCGGAACCTCGGCCAAGGGCCTGCTCGACCTGCGCTTCAACCCGCTGGGCGCGGCGATGCCCGGAGTGGAAGCGCACGCCCAGCTGCTCGAGCAGATCCATGCCGGGCAGTTCCTGGAGCGCCCCGCCTGGGCCACCGCGGTGGAGGCCCTGGCCATCGCGCTCGGGGGGCTGCTGGTCGCCACGCTGGCGCTGCGCACCGGTCCGCTCGCGTCGGCATCCGCGACGCTCGCAGCCCTGCTGGCAGTCGTCGCGGCGTCGTGGTGGTCCTTCGTCGCCTGGCGCCAGCTCGTCGACCCCACGCTCCCGGCGATCGCGCTGCTGCTGACCTTCGTCGCCGGCAGCTTGGTGCGGCACAGGGGGAGCGAGCGGCGCCACCGCTGGATACGCCATGCCTTCTCGCGCTACGTCTCGCCGAACCTGGTCTCGCACCTGGTCGACAACCCCGGCCAGCTCGTGCTCGGCGGCCGCCGGCAGCAATGCAGCTTCATCTTCACCGACCTCGCAGGGTTCACCTCGCTGATGGAACGCACCGACCCCGGCGAAGCGGTGTCGCTGCTGAACGACTATCTCGACGGCATGATCGGGATCGTCTTCCGACACGAGGGCACCCTCGACCGGATCGTGGGCGATGCGCTGGCCGTGGTGTTCTCCGCGCCGGTGGAGCAGGCGGATCATCGGCGCCGCGCATACGACTGTGCCCTCGAGCTGCATCGCTTCGCGCAGGCGCACGTGGAGGATCTCGCCCGGCAGGGAATCGAGTTCGGCCGCACGCGCATCGGCGTGCACTCCGGCGAAGTGATCGTGGGCAACTTCGGCGGTTCGACGATCTTCGACTATCGCGCGCTCGGCGACCCGGTGAACACGGCAGCGCGCCTGGAGACCCTGAACAAGCAGCTGGGCACGCTGGTCTGTGTCTCCGACGCGATCCGCAACGAATGCCCGGACGCGTTCATGCGCCCGGTCGGTAAGGTGGTGCTCAAGGGGCGCACCCAGTCGCTGCGCGTCTTCGAGCCGCTGCTGCGCGCTGACGGCACGCCCGCCACCGCGAACGACAGCGAGTACGACGCGGCCTACTCGCTGATGGCCGCGCAGGATCCGCGCGCCCTGGCAACCTTCGAACGGCTGGCGTCGGAGCGGCCTGGCGACGGACTGGTGGCGTGGCAGCTGAAGCGCCTGCGCACCGAGGGCGGCGGCGAGCTCATCGTGATGGCCGAGAAATGAGCGGCGCGCGGCCGGCACAGGGCTGCGCGGGCCGGCGCCGCCTGCAGCGCGGCTAGCGCACCGAGACGACTACCCGCCGGTTGCGCGGTTCGTCGACCTCGTCCGGCGTCTGCACCAGCAGCTGGCGTTCGCCGCGCGACTCCACCGTCATCGACAAGGGCGAGACGCCCTTCGCTTCGAGCGCTGCGACGACGGCCCGCGCGCGCTCCATCCCCAGCCGTTCGTTGAAGGGCCGGCTGCCGACGGTGTCGGTGTGACCCACGATCACGATCTCGGGCGCCGGCCAGGAGCGCAGCTTCTCGACGAGCTCGTCCATCCTGCGCAGCGACTCCTGCGTCATCCGGGCGGCGCGGCTCTCGAAATACACATGGAAGGTCTCGGGAAGCGGCGGCTGGGCGACCATCGCACCGCCGAAGTCGCGGCTCGCCTGCTCGTCGGAGATCTCGATCGTTGCCGGGGAAGAGTTGCCGAGGCCGGTGGCCTGCTTCGGCCGGTTCAGCACTCGGCTGCCCCTCGCATCGGTGACGACGACCTCCCCTGTGGACCCGTCGGGACTCTCGATGAGCATCACGTAGGAGGCGGGCGGCGCAGCGCAGCCCGCGCACAGCAGCAGCGGCCACAGGCGCGCCCAGCCCCTCCCGAAGCTGACGAAGGGCCGGATCACTTGGCGGGGTCTTCAACCTTGACGAGGAAGTGCGTGCCCCGCACGCCGATCGTGCCGGTGGGTGTCCTGACGGTCTGGGCCTCCGGCCGCATCCTGGCGATCAGGCCGGAAATGAAGTTCAGGGTGCCACGGGTGATGTTCGCACCGAGCTTCAGCTCGCCGCGATCGGGTTCGAACAGGTACTCGTCGACGGTGACCTCGGTGCCGGGCCCGAAGGACATCACCGTGTTGTCGGTCAGCGTGACGCCCAGCGACGCCGCCGGCCCGGTCTTCATCAGCGCGCCCACGCGCACCGGAGCTCCCACGACCGCCGGAACCGCCGAACCGGGCATGCCGATCCACGCCTCGCCGGAGACAGTCTTCACGTGGCCGATCACGGCTCCAGGCTCGGCCGCGCGCGCGGGGGAGCCCCCGGCAGAAAAGACCAGCACCGCTCCGATTGCCGCGACCGCGTGAAGCAATCGGGTGCAAGACCATGATCCGTTCATCGGGTCGCCGCTCATGTTGTTGTTCGTTTGCCGTAGTCTAACTTCAAAGTCCGGCGGCGAACGCCCTGCAGCAATCCGGTCGGAGCCGGAACGCTCATGGCAGCGCGCACTTGGCAAGGCAACGGTCATCGACGCATGAAGCCCCTCGCTCCTTCGACACAAGCAGGCCCTGCCCCGGCTTGCGGGTTCTTCGAGACGCCCTCCGCGCGGGACGTTTCCCTGGCGCCGCACCTGGTGGCCGAGCGTCTGGTCGCATGCTTTCACGAGATGGGCAGCCGCCCCGGCAGGATGTCGCGGGTGCTCGAAGCGTCGGTCGCCACGCTCGACATCGATCCGGCAGACCCGCTCCGCGTGGGCGCGATGGCGATCGCCGCCGACATCGACCGCGGCATCGGCGCGGGCGTCCCCCACGGCTATCACAATCCCGGGCACTTCCTGGAGGTGGTGCTTTGCGGGCTGGAGCTGTCCCGCCGGGCCCGCCTGCCGGACGCCGCCACGCTGAACGTGCTCGTGGCGGCGGTGATGCACGATTTCCATCACGACGGCTCGGCGGGCGGCAGGCAGGCCTTCAGGCTGGAGCGGCTGGCGGTGCGCAGGGGGCTGCCCTACCTGGAGGCAGCCGGCGCGGCGGGCGAAATGCAACAGCGGATCGCCTGCCTGGTTCTCTCCACCGAAGCCGCCCTCGGCGCGCCCTTCGCCCGCGCCTGCCATGCCTTCCATAGCGGCAGCGCCCCCTCGCTCCCGGCACGGGCTCCGCTGCGGGAGCTCGAAGCGCTGATGGAGGATCCCGGCCTGGCCGTCGAGGCGGCAGTCCTGATCGAAGCCGACGTGCTGCCGTCGATCGGACTGACCGTCGAGCACGGACACCACGTGCAGTCGCTGCTCGCCGCGGAGCTCGGGCGGCCGCTAGATGCCGCAGACAAGCTGCGCTTCATCGATGCGTTCGGGGAACTCGCGGTCGGCGCGTTCTTTTCGCCGAACCGGCGGGCCCTGCGCGACGACTGCCTGCGCCGGCAGCCGCCTGAACCGGTTCACGCGGGCGGGCGCTCCGGCCGCTCCGGGGTCGCCGCAGCCCGCTGAAGCGCGCCGAACTGGCCCTCGGTCAGTTCGGCCAGCACCTGCTTCGCATGCGCGTAGCCCTGCTCGGCGATCTGTTCATGGCGATGCCACTGGAGCATGCCGACCCGCAGCAAGGGCGGATTGAAGTACAGGTCGGTCTGCCTGCGCGCCTGCCGCTGCCTCGACACGCTGTACAGGATCGTCACGTTCATCAGGTAGCTGGCAAGCGACGGCAGCCGGAAACGTCGCCGGCTGCGTCCACGGAAGCGGTCACGGACCATGCTCCACGCGCTCGGGATCTCCTCGAGTTCGATCCGGCGCGGGCTGCTGTTGCTCAGGTCGATGCCGATCACCTTGCCCACGCCGCGCATGCGCGCCATCACGTCGACGGGAAAGTTGTTGAAGGTGCCGCCGTCGCAGAACAGCTCGCCGTCGCGAAGGACCGGGGGCAGCGCCCCCGGGATGGCGACGCTTGCGAGCAGCGCCTTCGTGAGGTTCCCGTGGCGGATCACGTGCTCGCTGGCGCGCGAGTAGTTGGTGGCGACGCAGAAGAAGTTGACCCAGAGATCCTCGATGTCGGCGTCGAAACCGAACAGGTCGTGCACGGCCGTGGTGATGACACGGCGAAGCCGGCGGCCCTTGATCAGCGACAGCAGCGGCAGCAGGTTGTAGTCGCCGGTCGGATTGGCGCGGAAGCTGCGGCGCACGTTGTCCGCGACGACGTCGAGCGGTCGGTCAGATGCGACGTAGGTGCCCATCACCGCGCCGATGCTCGTGCCGCCCACGTAGTCGACTTCGACGCCCTGCTCCTGGAGGGCGCGATAGACGCCGAGGTGCGCGAAGCCGCGTGCCCCGCCGCCGGCCAGCACCAGCCCGACGGCAGTGCGGCTCTGGATCCTGGCCAGCCTCGCCATGTCGCGATCGAGGGACGGACGGATGTGCAGGTGGTCGGCGACGGGCCTGCGCGCCAGCCATGCGGCCGTGTTCCGCGGCGCCTGCGTCTCGGCAGGATGCAGCAGCACCAGGATCTCCGCGGCCTCGGATTTCGGCGGACGCTCGAGCAGCAGCTGCTCTTCGGTGGGATGGATCCGCGGCTCGGCGCCGGCGTCCGCAAGCAGCAGCAGCTCGTCCGAATGCCGGGTGCAGCGGCGGGTCCAGTCGGTGGGCGCGGCGTCGCCGACCAGCAGGACGAAGTCGTGGTCCGCCTCGATCTCGTCGAGAAGCAGCGCAACCTGCTGTTGCAGCGCGACGGCGTCCAGCTGACCGGCATCGGCTCCGATGCGCTGCAGCTCGTGCTCGATGCTTCCCGAGTCGACGATCCGTACCCGGCCGTGGGCGCCCATCCGAGTCCCCAGGCGCTGCGCGAAGGCCGTCGTGTCGACCCCCTCGGTGACCGGGATCAGGCCGACGGTGACCGGACGGTTCGCTGCCGGGGCCGAGCCGTCGGTGCGCAGGCGCCGGATGATCTGCCGCGTGAGGGCGACCGAAATCTGTCCGCTGCTCAGGAGCAGGCGATTGAAATCTTCCTTGGCGAGCCGCGCCAGCACCGAATCGCGGATCGCCACCACCGTGGCAGAGCGCGCCTCGCCCGTGTAGAGGCTCATCTCGCCGACGATCTCGCCGCGCGGCACCTCGCGCAGCATGCGCTGCGAGCCGTCCTCTTCGCTGACGTAGGTGCGCAGGCGGCCGCTCACCAGCAGGTAGAGCGCATCTCCGGGGTCGCCCTGCTGCAGCAGGGTCTCTCCGCCGCGGATGTCGACCCAGGTGAGGAGTTCCCTGAACCGTTCGACCGCCTCGGGATCGACGTCGCCGAAGAACCCCTGCAGGTGGCTTCGCAACAGGGCGTCCTGGTAATTCGGCCGTGTCCCATCATTCATGATGCCTACCCCACCAGACGACGCGCTCGGGCAATCCTCGAGTCTAGCAGAGGCTCCCGCGTGCACGGCATCCGGTCCTCCAGTGGCGGACGCACGACAAAAAGGCCCCGATCCGCTTCCGGATCGGGGCCTCTGCACTGCTGGCGTCCCGTAGGGGATTCGAACCCCTGTACCGACCGTGAAAGGGTCGTGTCCTAGGCCTCTAGACGAACGGGACTGCGTTCTTCAGATGTTGCGCTGGTGGAGGTAAGCGGGATCGAACCGCTGACCTCTTGCATGCCATGCAAGCGCTCTCCCAGCTGAGCTATACCCCCCGAACAAGCCCGCTACTATAGCGACGACTTTTCTCGTTGTAAAGTCGAGCTTTCGACGAATCCACAGGAACCCGACACCATGGCCGCCAAGATCATCGATGGGAACGCGCTCGCACGGCAGATCCGCTCGGAGGTCGCGGCGCGCGCGGCGAAGCTCGCCGCCGCGGGCTGCACGCCCGGCCTCGCGGTGATCCTGGTCGGCGAGGATCCGGCGTCCGCGGTGTACGTGCGCAACAAGGTCAAGGACTGCGAGGAATCCGGCATCCGCTCCATCCTCGACCGCCTGCCGGCCGACACCACCGAGGAGGCGCTGCTTGCCAGGGTGCGCGAGCTCAATGCCGACCCCTCGGTGCACGGCGTGCTGGTGCAGCTGCCGCTGCCCAGGCACATGGACAGCCACCGGGTGATCGAGACCATCGCCCCGGAGAAGGACGTCGACGGCTTCCACGTCAGCAACGCCGGCGCGCTGATGACCGGCACGCCGCGCTTCCGTCCCTGCACTCCCTACGGCGTGATGCGCATGCTGGAGCACGCGGGCGTGAAGCTCGACGGCGTCGAGGCAGTGGTCGTGGGGCGCAGCAACATCGTCGGCAAGCCGCAGGCCATGATGCTCCTTGAAAGCAACGCAACCGTCACGATCTGTCACAGCAGGACCCGCAACCTGGCCGAACATTGCCGCCGCGCGGACGTGCTGATCGCCGCGGTGGGACGCGCGCGGATGATCACCGGCGACATGATCAAGCCCGGCGCCGTGGTGATCGATGTCGGCATGAACCGCATCCCGGACGGACCGGACGCCGGCAAGCTGTGCGGCGACGTCGACTTCGACAGCGCCAGCGAGGTCGCCTCTGCGATCACGCCGGTGCCCGGCGGCGTCGGCCCCATGACGCGGGCGATGCTGCTGGTCAACACCATCGAGGCGGCCGAGCGGGCGGCGGGCCGCGGCTGAAAGAACGCCCCCCTGCGCGCGACCCAGCACCACGAACGAACCCTCACCGAGCCGACATGACCTCCACCGCGCTGATCCCCAACCCCCTCCTCGACTTCTCCGGCCTGCCGCGCTTCGCGGACTTCAGCCCGTCGCTGGTCGCGCCCGCCATCGAGGAACTGCTGCTGCAGGCGCGCGAGGCAGTCGAGACGGCCGCGCGCCCGGACACGCCGCCGAGCTGGGAGGCCTTCGTCGCGCCGCTCGAGGACGCCACCGAGCGCCTGTCGCGCGCCTGGGGCATGGTCGGCCACCTCAACGGCGTCGCCGACTCGCCGGAGCTGCGCGCCGCCTACAACGAGAGCCTGCCGCGGATCACCCAGTTCTGGACCGAGCTGGGGCAGAACCGCGCGCTCTACGAGAAGTACCGCGCGCTGCAGCAGTCGCCCGCGTTCGCCGCGCTGTCGCCGGCGCGCCGGCGCATCGTCGAACTCGCGCTTCAGTCCTTCCGGCTCGGCGGCGTGGAACTCGAGTCGCCGCAGCGCGAGCGCTTCATGGAGCTCTCCGAACGCCAGGCGGCGCTGGCCCAGAAGTTCTCCGAGAACGTTCTCGACGCCACCGACGCCTGGGAGCTGGTGATCGAGGACGAGGCCCGCCTGGACGGCCTGCCCGAGGACGTGCGCCACGCGGCGCGCGAGGGCGCCGAGGCCGCGGGCAAGCCCGGCTGGCGCTTCACGCTGCACATGCCCTCCTACCTGCCGGTGATGCAGTACGCCACCGACCGCGCGCTGCGCGAGACCCTGTACCGGGCCTACGTCACCCGCGCCTCGGCGGACGCCGCCGCGCCGGCCGACCCCGAGCGCGTGAAGGCGCTCGACAACAGCGCGGTCATCGACGAGATCCTCGCGCTGCGCGCCGAAGAGGCCCGGCTGCTGGGCTACGCGAACTTCGCCGAGGTCTCGCTGGTGCCCAAGATGGCAGGTTCGCCGCAGGAGGTCGTCGCCTTCCTGCGCGACCTCGCAGCCCGCGCCCGTCCGTTCGCACAGCGCGACCTCGACGAGCTGCGCGCCTTCGCCCGCGACGAGCTCGGCCTCGCGGATCTCCAGTCCTGGGACGTCGCCTTCGCCAGCGAGCGCCTCAAGGAGAAGCGCTACGCGTTCTCCGAGCAGGAGGTGAAGCGCTACTTCCAGTTGCCGCGGGTGCTCGCAGGGCTGTTCGGCCTGATCGAGCGGCTCTTCGACGTGCGCATCCTGGAGGACTCCACGCAGACCTGGCATCCGGACGTGCGCTTCCACCGGATCGAGCGGCGCGCGCCGGAGGCCGACGGCCGGCACGCCCTGGTCGGGCACTTCTACCTGGACCTCTACGCGCGCCCCGGCAAGCGCCCCGGCGCCTGGATGGACGACGCCCGCGCACGCCGGCGCCTGCCCGCCGCGCTGCAGACGCCGGCCGCCTATCTCACCTGCAACTTCCAGCCGCCGGTGGGCGGCAAGCCGGCCACGCTCGCCCATGACGACGTGATCACGCTGTTCCACGAGTTCGGCCACGGCCTGCACCACATGCTCACCCGGGTCGACGACCTCTCGGTGTCGGGAATCTCCGGAGTGGAGTGGGATGCGGTCGAGCTGCCCAGCCAGTTCATGGAGAACTTCTGCTGGGAATGGGAGAACGTCCAGGCGATGAGCGCGCACGCCGACACCGGCGAGCCGCTGCCGCGCGCCCTGTTCGACCGGATGCTCGCCGCGCGCAACTACCAGAGCGGCCTGCAGACGCTGCGCCAGATCGAGTTCTCGCTCTTCGACATGCGGCTGCACGCCGAGTGGCGCGAAGGGCTGCGCGTGCAGGACCTGCTCGACGAGGTCCGCGCCGAGATCGCGCTGCTCGTGCCGCCGGCCTTCAACCGCTTCCAGAACAGCTTCTCGCACATCTTCGCGGGCGGCTACGCCGCGGGCTACTACAGCTACAAGTGGGCCGAGGTGCTGTCTGCCGACGCCTACGCGGCCTTCGAGGAAGCCGCTCAGGCGCCCGACGCACCCGCGCGCCTGACCGAGACCGGGCGGCGCTTCCTGGACGAGATCCTCGCGGTCGGCGGCAGCCGCCCGGCGATCGAATCCTTCCGCGCCTTCCGCGGCCGAGACCCGCAGATCGACGCGCTGCTCAGGCACAGCGGGATGGTCGAGGCCGCGGCCGCCTGACCGGCAGAGGCCGTGCCGAGCCTCGACCACGTCTTCGCCGAGATCCTGCTGCTGCTCGGCGTGGCGGTGGCGGTGGTGCTCGGCTTCCACCGGCTGCGCATCCCGAGCAGCCTGGGCTACCTGCTGGTCGGCCTGCTGCTCGGGCCGCACACCGTCGGCCCGGTCATCGACGCGCAGCCGCTGCAGGCGATCGCCGAACTCGGCATCGTCTTCCTGCTGTTCACCATCGGGCTGAACTACTCGCTGCCGGCAATCCACGCGCTGCGCCACATGGTGCTGGGGCTGGGCACCGCGCAGGTTGCGCTGACGACCCTGGCCGTCGCGCTGCTCGCGTGGGCCTGGGGCATCGAACCCGCGGCCGCCTTCGTCATCGGTGCGGTCTTCGCGCAGTCGTCCACCACGGTCATCGGCAGGCAGCTCGCCGAGCAGGCCGAGGACCACAGCCGCCATGGCCGGCTTGGGCTGGCGATGTCGGTGTTCCAGGACGTCACAGCGGTGCCCTTCATCGTGATCATCCCGGTGCTGGCGACCGCCGGCGCCGCCCAGCTCGGCGGCACGCTGGCGATGGCGCTGGCGAAGGCTGCGCTGGCCTTCGTGCTGGTCTTCTTCGTCGGCCGGCGCCTGCTGCGACCGCTCTTCCACAGCGTTGCCAGGCGGCGATCCGCCGAGCTGTTCACGCTGACCGTGCTGCTGGTCTCGCTCGGCGCGGGCGCGGTCACGCACAACCTGGGCCTGTCGATGGCCTTCGGAGCCTTCCTCGCCGGAATGGTGCTCGGAGAGACCGAGTTCCGTCATCAGGTCGAAGCGACGATCCGCCCTTTCCGCGACGTCCTGGTCGGCCTGTTCTTCGTGGGCATCGGCATGCTGATCGACCTGCGCGCCCTGGTCGAGGTCTGGCATCTCGGCCTGGCGGGCGCGCTCGTGATGCTGCTGGTCAAGGCGATCCTCGTCGCGGCGATCGTGCGCCGCTCCGGGCTGGACCCGATCACCGCCTGGCGCACCGGCCTGCTGCTCGCAGTCGGCGGCGAGTTCGGCCTGGCGCTGCTGGCGCTCGGAGTCCAGGCTGGAGTGCTCGGCACGCAGATGTCGCAGGCAGTGCTCGCATCGGTGCTGCTGTCGATCGTGATGGGCACGGTGCTGATCCGCTTCAATCATCCGATCGCGCTGCGCCTGGCGCCGCGCCGGAAGGGCGACCCTCCCGCCCCGGACAGCGCACCCTCGCCCGCTGCCGATCCGCTCTCGGACCATGTCCTGCTCGCGGGCTTCGGCCGCATCGGCCAGAACCTCGCCCGCTTCCTCGAGGCCGAGCACATCCCCTACGCCGCGGTCGACCTCGACGCCGACCGCGTCCGCGAGGCGCGGCTCGCCGGCGAACGCGTCCACTATGGCGACAGCGCCCAGGGGGACGTCCTCGAATCGCTCGGGCTCGGCCGCGCGCGCCTGGTGGTGATCACCCATGACGACACCGCAGCGGCCCTGCGGACGCTGCAGCAGATCCGCGCGCACCATCCCTCGCTGCCGGTGATGGTGCGCACCCGCGACCTGAGCTCGGTCGACGAGCTGCGCGCCCAGGGTGCCACCGAGGTCGTTCCCGAGGCGCTGGAGGCCGGGCTGATGATCGCCTCGCAGGCGCTGGTGCAGCTCGGCGTGCCGCTGGCGCGCGTGCTGGAGCGGGTGCGGGCCGAGCGCGAGGGACACTACCGGCACCTGCGCGAGCTGTTCGCCGGCGACGGCACCCATGCCTCGATGGCCGCAGTCACCGGCGGCGACCGCCTGCACGCGGTGCGCGTCCCCGAGGACTGCGCCCGCGCCGGCCAGCCGCTGTCGTCCTGGCCGCTGGACGGCGTGACGGTCACTGCGGTGGTGCGCGCCGGCCTGCGGCAGCTGCAGCCGCCGCCGGAGCTGCCGATCGAGGCCGGCGACACCCTGGTGCTGTTCGGTCCCGAGGATGCGCTCGAGCGGATCGAGACGGCGCTGCTTCGCTGACTCGGCACGCAGGCGGCCGAAGGCCCACCGACCCTGGAGACCTGCAGATGCACACCCCCTTCGGAGAGTTCGCCCTGCTGCTGCTGATCAGCGCGCTCGCAGGCGCACTGTTCGTGCGGCTGCGCCAGCCGGTGCTGATCGCCTACATCGTGGTCGGCATCGCAGTGGGCCCTGCGGGCCTCGGACTGGTTGCCGCGCACGACCAGATCGACCTGCTCGCGCAGATCGGCGTGGCCGTGCTGCTGTTCGTCGTGGGGCTCAAGCTCGACATCCAGCACATCCGCCACATCGGACCGGTCGCGCTCGCCACCGGCCTCGGCCAGCTGGCGTTCACGATCGCGATCGGCTTCCTGATCCTGCTCGCGCTCGACCGCACGCTGATGGAGGCGGTCTACGTCGCGGTTGCGCTGACCTTCTCGAGCACGATCATCATCGTCAAGCTGCTCAGCGACAAGCGCGAGCTCGACAGCCTGCACGGGCGTATCGCCGTCGGCTTCCTGATCGTGCAGGACCTCGCAGTGGTGATCGCCATGATGGCGATGAGCGCGCTGCGCGGCGGCGGCAGCGATGGGGCGGATGCCGCGCTCTGGCAGGTGCTGGTCTCGCTCGGCTGGCGGCTGGCAGCGGCCGCCGTGCTCATGTACCTGCTGATGCGCTGGGTGCTGCCGCGGGTGCTGGCGGCGATGGCCCGCTCCCAGGAACTGCTGCTGGTGTTCGCGATCGCCTGGGGCGTCGCGCTGGCCGCGCTCGGCGACTGGGCGGGATTCAGTAAGGAGGCGGGCGCCTTCCTCGCGGGATTCTCTCTTGCATCGACCCAGTACAGGGAAGCGATGAGCGCCCGGCTGACCGGCATCCGCGACTTCCTGCTGCTCTTCTTCTTCATCGACCTCGGCGCCAAGCTGGACTTCTCCACCCTGGGGGCCGAGGTGGCCCCCGCGATGGTGCTGTCTCTGTTCGTGCTGGTCGGCAACCCGCTGATCGTGCTGGCCATCATGGGCTACATGGGCTACCGGCGCCGCACCGGACTGCTCGCGGGCCTGACCGTCGCGCAGATCAGCGAGTTCTCGATCGTCTTCGTCGCGATGGGGATCACGCTCGGCCACGTGGGCGTGGAGGCGCTCGGGCTGACCACGCTGGTCGGCCTGATCACCATCACCCTGTCCACCTACATGATCCTGTACTCGCAGCAGCTCTACGAGCGCATCGCGCCGCTGCTGGGCCCCTTCGAGCGGCGCATTCCCCATCGCGAGCTTGCCGAGGAAGGCGCCGAGGACGGCTCGCGGCCGGTGGAGGCCATCGTGTTCGGACTGGGCCGCTACGGCAGCCGGCTTCTGGCGCAGCTGCGCGCAGCCGGCGTCGAGGCGATCGGCGTCGATTTCGACCCGGAGGCCGCACGCACCCTGCGGGCGGGCGGCATGCCGGTGCGCTTCGGCGACGGCGAGGACCCGGATTTCCTCGAATCGCTGCCGCTGCGCGAGGCGCGCTGGGTGGTCACCACCTTTCCCCAGTGGGAGTCCAACCGCGCGCTGCTGCACGCCCTCTCGACGGTCGGATTCCGCGGCAGCATCGCCGGCGCGGCGCGCGACGCGGCCCACGCCCGCGCGCTCGCTGACGCCGGGATCGACCTCGTGCTGAACCCCTTCGAGGATGGCGCCGACCTCGCCGCGCGCGGTCTTGCCTCGAGGCTGCACGACATGGAGCAGACCACATGAGCACCGCCCCGATCCCCGCCCCCATCCTGGCCGCGACCGACTTCTCCGCACCCGCCCGCCACGCGGTCGACCGCGCCGCACTCCTTGCCCGGGAGCTCGGCACCACGCTGGAGCTGGTGCACGCGCTGCCGCGCGGAGCCCTCGACGAGCTTCGGGCCTGGCTCGGCGCCAATGGCCCCGGCGAAGACGCCCTGCTCGGGCAGGCGCGCGAGCAGCTCGAGGCGCTGGCCTCGGAGTTCGGCATGCGCGCGCCGATCGAGACCCGGCTGGCGATCGGCAACGTGCTCGACGAGCTCCTGCGCGCGGCCGACGAAATCGACGCAGGCCTGCTGGTGTTCGGCGCGCACGGCACCGGCTTCCTGCGCCGGCTCGTCCTGGGCACCACGTCCGAGCGCCTGCTGCGGCGCGCGCGCCGGCCGGTGCTCATCGTTCGACGGAGTCCCTGGGGACCGTACCGGCGCGCGCTGGTCCCGGTGGACTTCTCTCCCTGGAGCGGCCCTGCCATCGCGCAGGCGCGCCGCGTAGCCCGCGGTGCGCACCTGGTGCTGCTGCACGTGGTGCGCGTTCCGTTCGAGGACAAGCTGCAGCTGGCGGGCGTGGATCCCTCCGCGATAGCCGCCTACAGGCGGCAGGCGCGTGCGGAGGCGGGAGTGCGCCTCGAGGAACTCGCGCGGGACGCCGGACTGACGCCCGGCCAGTGGGATGCCTGCCTGACCGAAGGCGACCCCGCGCTGCGCATCGCCGAGCTGGAAGAGGAACGCGACTGCGATCTCGTCGTCATCGGCAAGCACGGCCGCTCGGCTGCCGAGGAGTTCCTGCTGGGCAGCGTCACCAAGCACGTGCTGGCCGAAGGCGCCGGCGACGTGCTGGTGTCGACGCAAGGCACCGGCTGAACCGCGCAGGGGCTCAGCTCGGAATGCCCAGCAGGTCGAGGATGCCGCTGATGAAGGTCAGCGGGTGGGCCGGGCAGCCCGGCACGTAGAGCGTCGGCGCGAAGCGATCCAGGAAGCTCCGGTCGAGCGCGCCGCCGTCCTCGAAGGGACTGCCGGAGATCGCGCAGGCGCCCACCGCGATCACCAGCTTGGGGTCCGGCATCCCGTCCCAGCAGAGCTGCAGCGCCCGCGCCATGTTGCGCGTGAGCGGTCCCGTGAGCACCAGCCCGTCGGCATGCCGCGGCGAAGCGACCATGTCGATGCCGTAGCGGCCGATGTCGAAGTTCACGTTGCCCAGCGCGTTGACCTCGAGCTCGCAGGCGTTGCAGCCGCCGGCGGACACCGAGCGCAGCTTCAGCGAGCGGCCGAAGCGCTGCCGCAGCGCCGCGGAGACCTTGACCGGATCGATCGAGGCGCGCGCCGCACTCACCACCAGCGCCTGCCGGTCGGTGGCAGCGATCCTGAAGTCGTTCGTGAACGAGAGCTTCCCTGCCGGGCACGACGGCTCGCAGTCGCCGCACATCACGCAGCGCCCCAGGTCGATGCGCACCGGATCGAGTTCGATCGCCCGCGTGGGGCAGGCGGACACGCAGGCGCTGCAGCCGCTGTCGCAGGGCCGGTCCGCGATCACCGGTCGCGCCCGGAAGCCGGCCGGGTCGGCCCTGCGCGGATCGGGGATGAACTGCGAACCCTGCGAGGCCCGCACCTTGATGGAGTTCAGCATCGCTCGTCCTACAGATCGTTGCCGCAATACGAGAGGTCGAAGCTCTTGTTGCAGATCGGGAAGTCGGAGATCTCGTTCTCGCGCACCGCCAGCGCCAGGCCGAGCCAGTTCTGAAGCGACGGGTCCTGCAGCTTGCAGTGGAGCAGGCGTCCGTCGGCGCCGGTCTCCAGCGCCTGCACCACCGGCCCCCGGAAGCCCTCGCGCACCGTCACGCACAGCGTGTCCGGGTACAGCGGACCCGGGCACGCCGGCGCCGCGGAGCCCAGGTCGATCCCTGCCGCGCCGAGCACCTGCCGCAGCCAGCGCAGCGAAGCGTCGATCTCGCGCATGCGCAGGCGCATCCGCGCCCAGCAGTCGCCGCTCTCCTCGGTCAGCGTCTCGATGGGATGCTCCGTGTAGAGCCGCCCGGGAAGCTCCCGCCGAGCGTCGACAGGCAGGCCGCTGGCGCGCGCCGCAAGCCCCACCAGGCCGATCTCCGACGCGGCCTGCGCCGTCACGGTGCCGGTGCCGTGCAGGCGCGAGCCGACGCTGCGCGACGAAAGCATCAGCGCATTGGCCTCGTCGAAGTCCTTCGCGAACGCGCCGAGCGTCGCCAGCAGGTCGCTCCGCCTGGCTTCGTCCAGCGCGTGGCGCACCCCGCCGGGGCGCAGCCAGCCGCGCCCGAAGCGGTTGCCGCACGCGCGCTGGGTGGCGTTGATGATGGCGGTGCGCAGGCGGCCATAGGTGGCCCCGCCCTGGAGGAACGCGATGTCGGTGGCCATCCCCCCGAGCGCCGCCAGGTGCATCGCGATGCGCTCGAGCTCCAGCGCGACGCCGCGGACCAGTTCGGCCGCGGGGCTCGCCTGCACGCCGGAAAGCGCCTCGACCGCGGCGCAGTGGCCCCATGCGTAGGCGACGCTGCTGTCGCCCGCGACGGTCTCGATGGTGGTCGACAGCGCCAGCGGCGGGCGCCGCAGCAGCATGGCCTCGATGCCGCGATGCTGGTAGCCGAGCTGGATCTCGAGGTGCGCCACCCGCTCGCCATGGCACATGAAACGGAAGTGCCCCGGCTCGATCACCCCGGCGTGGATCGGCCCGACGCCGACTTCGTGCACGTCTCGCCCGCGCATCGTGAAGAACGGATGCTCGTCCATCCGCTGCTGGCGCGCGCCCTCGTAGCGCACCGGCTTGAGCCACGGGTGGCCCTCGGGCACGAGTCCCGTCTGCTCCCACAGCTCGCGCTCGAACGCCTGCGCCGACGGGTGCCGGACGGTGATCGACGGATAGGCGGCGCCCCGCGGGCCGCGGGCCCGCAGGATGCGCAGCCCGGCAGCGGCCGCCAGCAGCACCGCGGTGACGACGACCTCGCCGCCGTCGATCCGGCCGAACAGCGTCACCAGCCGGTCGCCGGCGGCCAGCGAATCGCCGCAGGCCTGCGCCCAGTCCTCCAGGCGCGCGGCAGCGGCCTCCCTCGTGAGCAGCATGGCGGTCGGCTTCGCGGGGCCCATCACTGACCTCCGATCGACTGGGAGACCTGCACCAGCAGCCGCGCGATCGGCTCCGGCGTGTAGACCCCGAGCAGCACCAGCGCAGCGACGAAGCCGAGCTTCGGGAGCGCGGTGAGCCAGCCTTCCCGAACCGGCGGCCGCTGCTGCTCCGGCTCGCCCCAGATCATCGGGAAGATGGCGCGCCCGGTGGCCACGAAGATCACGGTCAGCGCCGCGCACATCAGGGTGAAGGCGATCAGGTTGCCTGCCTGCACGATGCCCGACAGGATCAGCATCTCCGCCATGAAGCTGCCGAAGGGCGGGAAACCCAGCAGTGCGAAGGTGCCCACCGCGAACAGCGCGCCGGAAAAGGGCAGCACGCGGATCACGCCGGCCAGCGCGCGGCTCTCGTTGCTGCCGTAGACCGCGCGCAGGCGGCCCGCGGTCAGGAACAGCAGCGCCTTCACGAAGGCCGCGCTCACCACGTAGAGCAGCACGCCGTAGGCGGCGGCCCTGCCCACCGAGAGCCCGATGGCGATCACCCCGGAGGAGCTCACGCAGGCATAGGCGATCAGCCGCTTGTAGTTGCGCGCCGCCATCACCTGGACCGCCGCGATCGCGAGCGACAGGCAGCCCATCACCAGCAGCTCGTGCAGCACGAAGCCGGTGTCCTGGCCGCGGAACACCTGCAGCACGCGCAGCACCGCCACCACGCTGATGTTGAACTGCACCGCGGCCAGCAGCGCGCTGGTGCTCGTAGGCGCAGCCTCGTAGGTTTCGGGCAGCCAGCTGTACAGCGGCGCCAGGCCCAGCTTGCTGCCCAGGCCGAAGAGCATCAGCGCCAGTCCCAGCCGCTGCCAGCCGTCGCCCCAGGCCGGCAGCGACGAGGCCATCGCGTCGAAGCCGAACTGCAGCACCGTGCCCTGCAGCTGCGCCGAGTGCGCCAGGCACAGGATGCCCAGGAAGGTCAGCGCCAGCGACACGCTCGAATACAGCAGGTAGTGCCATGCCACCCGGCGTGCCCGGGGCCCCTGCCCCTGCGCGACCAGCGGCGCGGCGCACAGGGTGGTGAGCTCGATGAAGGCCCACAGCAGCAGCAGGTGGTTGGCCATCACGCCCAGGTTCATCGCCGCCATGAAGGCGAGCGTGAGCGCGGCGCGCGAGGGCATCCTGGGCGCCAGCGAAGGAGAGCGCCGCGCCAGCGACGACATGTAGACGCTGATCCCCAGGAACACCGTGTTGACCACCAGCAGGAACAGCATCGACGTCGCATCGAGGACCAGGTGACGCTGCGCGAAGTACAGCGGCATCCGCTCAAGCGGGAAGCGCAGGAATGCCAGCACGGTGGCAACGAAGCCTGCCAGAGCGGCCCCCACCAGCAGCGGGCCGGCCCAGCGCGCCGGCATGCGCGCCGGCATGCGCGCCTCTGCGGGCGCGGACGGGCGAACGGTCGCGGCGGCGCTCATCGCGTGCCTCCTGAATCGGCGGCCTGGCGAGCAGCCTCCGCCCGCGGACCGGCGTTCCCGATGAGCCAGGCGCCGACGGCCACGGTCAGCAGGTAGACCGCGCTCAGGGCGAAGTGCACCGGCGCCGGCCAGGGCTCGGGCAGGGTCGTCTCGAACAGCGCGATGGCGTTCTCGATGAACAGGACGGCCACCAGCTGCGCCGGGGGCCGGTCGCTGGTGGCGAGCAGCAGCAGCGCCACCGCCACCGTGCCCGCCACCGCACCCAGCGCCAGCGCATGCGGGTCGCCGATGCCGGACGCGCCGAACTCGAAGGCCAGCGCGATCAGGCCGATGGCGATCGCCCAGACGAACAGGTTCCCCGGCATCAGCTCGACGTTCTGGCCCCCGTGGTCCCGGATCGCCCGCCGCAGCAGCAGCGGCGCGACCAGGCCGCGCACGAGCAGCACTTCGGCGACCGCAGCGAAGGCGTGGGCGTCCGGCGCGCCGTGCCCCGCCATCGAGGCCAAGGCCAGCGCCGCGGCCTGCAGCGCCAGCCAGGAAGGCACCGAGCGCAGCCTCCCGAAGAACGCGGGCAGCACCGCCGCCGCGAGGAACAGCATCAGCGCAATCTTCATGCGGCCCCCGCCATCCAGCCCGCGGCGCCCAGGCCCAGCGCGGCCAGGGCCGTGGCCAGCATCAGGTAGCGCGGAACGTGGCGCATGCGCAGCCGCGCCACCAGCGACTCGACGCAGCCCACCGCGACCGCCACCGCAGCCATCAGCGCGACCGACGCAGCGATCGCCGCAAGCGGCTCGGCATGCGCGTCGAAGGGATTGAGCAGCGCCGCGAGCAGGCCGGCGTAGAGCGTCATCTTCACGGCCGCGGCGTACTGCATCGCAGCCAGCTCCGGACCGCTGTGGTCCAGCACCATGACCTCGTGGATCATCGTGAGTTCAAGGTGCGTGAGCGGATCGTCCACCGGCACGCGCGCGGCCTCGGCCTGCAGCAGCACGAACAGCACCAGCACGGCGGGCACGGCGAACCACTGGAACGAGGCGCTGTCCTGCCACTGCCCGAGGGCCCCTGCGAGGCTGGCCTGTCCGGTGGCCAGCGCCGCGGTGCCCACGAGCAGGAACAGCGCAGGCTCGATGAAGGCGGTGAACGAGGCCTCGCGCGCTGCGCCCATGCCCTCGAAGGAACTGCCGACGTCCATCGCCGAGAGCATCATGAAGATGCGGGCCAGTCCCAGGGCGTACGCAAGCAGGATGAAGTCATGGTCGAACCGGAGCGGGGCCACCGCGCCGAACACCGGCGCGATCAGCGCCGCCAGCAGCGACGCCACCAGCACCACCCAGGGTCCGACGCGAAAGATCGGCGTCGCCACGCTGCTGGTCACCGGCTGCTTGCGCAGCAGCCGCATCAGGTCCCAGAACGACTGGAACAGCTTCGGCCCTCGGCGCCCCGCCCACCAGGACTTGGTGCGGTTGACGATGCCCACCATCAGGATCGGCATCGCCAGGACGACGGCGGCGTGCGCGAAGTTCAGCACGGCAGGGCTCGTGCTCATCGCAGCCACCCGCCCGCCAGCGCCACGAGCCCGACGATCGCGACGATCGCAAGCAGCGCCCCCGCGAAGGCCAGGCGCGGATCGTCCTCCCTGAGCTTTCGGGAGATCTCTTCAGCGGATTCGTCGCTGCGCTTGATCGCCGAGAACAGCCGGCGCTCGACCGCATCTACGCAGTCGGCCACCAGGTAGGCGTCCGAGGGGAAAGGCCCCTGCGGGGCGCGCTGGCGCCGCAGCAGCACCATCAGCCAGCGGAAGTGCCGGCTGAAGTCCCAGGAGAAGCTCGAGCCGGTGTACTGCATGCGCGCGTTTGGCGCCGTGTAGCCGCAGCCCCAGGTGACGTGGCGGCGGGCCTCCCGCCGGCCGAAGCGCCCGCGCAGCCACCA
>JBKHVS010000017.1:0-7607 GCA_046569945.1 Gammaproteobacteria bacterium
CTGACGGGGCTTGGTCTCGACCCACTCCAGGCCGGCTTCCGAGACGATCGAGTCGAGCTCGATTTCGGCAGCCGGAACCGGCACGACAGCAGTCGGAGCCGGCACGACAGCGTCCGGGAGCGCAGGGGCAGCTTCGCTGCGGGGGGCCGGCTCGCCTGCGCGCGCCTGAGCTTCCTGTGCAGGCGCCTCTGCCTCCTGCGCAGCAGCTTCCGCCTGCGTCCCGGCCGGCGCAGCTGCCTCCGCGAGGGCGGGAGCAGCCTCGGGCGCTGCGGCAGGAGCCTCGGCGGGCGCCGCGGCAGGGACGTCGGCGGGAGCCTCGGCAGGGGCTTCCCTGTGGACGGTCACTGCGACCGCAGGAACCGCAGGCAGCTCGGGCTCGGCGCGGACGCTGCGGCGCGGCTGCTCCACGGCCGGAGCCTGGGGCTCGGCTGCGGGGGCTTCCGCCCGAGGCGCGGCGAGCTCGGGCTCGGTCGCCGCTGCATCCGCAGGCGCGGGCACTGCAGCGGCTTCCGTCGCCGCCGCTTCGGCGGCTTCGCGGGGCGCGGGGGCCTGCGCCATTGCAGCTCCTGCGGGCGCCTCTGCGGCCCCTTCCTCAGCGGTCGCATCAGCTTCGGGCAGGGACTGGTCTTCGCCGTCCGCGCCTTCGCCAGCGGCGGCGCCGCGTTCGCCGCCGCGACGGCCGCGCCGACGGCGGCTGCGGGGGCGGCGTGCGTCGTCTTCAGGGCGTGCATCCAGGTCCGGGCCGGCCGTCTCGAGGGCCTCGCCGTTTTCGGTCTTCAGGCTGCGCTCGGCGGCCTGCGCCTCCGGGGCGACCTGAGGCTGGTCCGGGGAGGTGCCGGTCGCGGCATCGGCAGCCAGACCGCCGGCGATTGCTGCTGCGGCGGCATCCACCGCGGCGGCGTTGTCGCCCGCGGCCTGGGCGCCGCGGCGCCCGCCCTGGCGCCGGCCTTCGCCGGTGCGGCGCTGCTGGCCGTCCTCACGCGCCTCGGCGCCCTCGGCGCCCTCGGCACGGGGTTCGCGCTCACGGCGGCGCTGCCGCCCGTTGCCGCCTTCGGCTGCCTGCCCGTCGGGGCGCGTCCCGCCCTCGAGGGCCGGGCCGCGCGGTCGCGTTGCGGGCGCTCGTCGCCGCCCTTCGCCTCGCGCGGTCCGCGATCGTCGCGACTGCCGCGGCCGCGGCCTTCACGACCTTCGCGGCCTTCACGACCCTCGCGGCCTTCGCCGCCTTCACGGTTGCGGCCGTCGCGTCCGCGACCGCCGCGGCGCCTGTCATCGCGTCCCGCAGTGCGGGCGGGCTCGTTCGGCGCCGGGGTCACGAGCGCCGGCTCGGCCTGCGGTGCCGCCTGGGCCTGTGCGGGCGCGGCGACGCTCTCGTTGGCGGCGATGCCGCGGAACAGCTTGAGAATGCGGCCGAACAGGCCCTGTCCGGCCTCCTGCGGCCGATACGCTGCGGGGCTCGCCGCGGGGGCCGTGGCGGCCACGGGCGGCGGGGCGGCCGGCGCCGGAGCGGCGACGGGGGCGGGCTGGTCGGGCGTCACGCCCTTGACCATCGCTTCCTGGCGCGACTTGGGCGGCGCGAACTTGGAGTCGAGGTAGCTGCTGTCCTCGGACGGGCCTTCGGCGATCGAGTAGCTCGCGCGGTAGGTGTTCAGCCGCTCGTCGTCGTGGCGCAGGCGGTCCAGGCGATAGTGCGGGGTCTCGATGTGCTTGTTCGGGATCAGGACGATCTCGACCTTCAGCCGCGCTTCCATCTTGGCGATCTCGGCGCGCTTTTCGTTGAGCAGGTAGGTGGCCACGTCGACCGGCACCTGCGCGTAGACGGCCGCGGTGCTCTCCTTCATCGCCTCTTCCTGGATCACGCGCAGCACGTGCAGCGCGGAGGATTCGACGTCGCGGATCACGCCGGTGCCGTTGCAGCGCGGGCAGGTGATGTGGGTGCCTTCGTTCAGCGCCGGGCGCAGCCGCTGGCGCGACAGCTCCATCAGGCCGAAGCGGGAGATCTTGCCCGTCTGGACCCGCGCGCGGTCGTAGTGCAGGGCTTCCTTGAGCCGCTGCTCGACCTCGCGCTGGTTCTTCGAGCTCTCCATGTCGATGAAGTCGATGACGATCAGGCCGCCGAGGTCGCGCAGGCGCATCTGGCGGGCGGCCTCGTCGGCGGCCTCCAGGTTGGTGCGCAGCGCGGTCTCCTCGATGTCGCCGCCCTTGGTGGCGCGGGCCGAGTTGACGTCGATGGCGACCAGCGCCTCCGAGTGGTCGATGACGATCGCGCCGCCGGAGGGAAGGGGCACCACGCGCGAGTACGCGGTCTCGATCTGGTGCTCGATCTGGAAGCGCGAGAACAGCGGGATGTCGTCGCGGTAGCGCTTCACGCGCACCACGTTGTCGGGCATCACGTGCGCCATGAACTGGCGCGCCTGCTCGTAGACGTCCTCGGTGTCGATCAGGATCTCGCCGATGTCCGCGGTGAAGTAGTCGCGGATCGCGCGGATCACCAGGCTGGATTCCTGGTAGATGAGGAAGGCGCCCGGTCCGCTGGTGGCCGCCGACTCGACGGCGCGCCAGAGCTGGAGCAGGTAGTTGAGGTCCCACTGGAGTTCTTCGGCGGTGCGGCCGATGCCCGCGGTGCGCGCGATGATGCTCATGCCCGAGGGGATCTCGAGCTTGTCCATCGTGTCGCGCAGTTCCTGCCGGTCCTCGCCCTCGATCCGGCGCGACACGCCGCCGCCGCGCGGGTTGTTGGGCATCAGCACCAGGTAGCGGCCGGCCAGCGAGATGAAGGTGGTCAGCGCGGCCCCCTTGTTGCCGCGCTCTTCCTTGTCGACCTGGACGATGACCTCCATGCCCTCGGAGATGGCGTCCTGGATGCGGGCGCGGCCCACGTCGGAACCGGCCTTGAAGAAGGCCTTGGAGATCTCCTTGAACGGCAGGAATCCGTGCCGCTCTTCGCCATAGCTGACGAAGCAGGCCTCCAGGCTGGGCTCCACCCGGGTGATGACACCCTTGTAGATGTTGCTCTTGCGGGATTCGTGGCCCGCCGACTCGATGTCGATGTCGATCAGCTTCTGGCCATCGACGATGGCGACCCGCAGTTCCTCTGCATGGGTCGCGTTGAAAAGCATCCGCTTCATTCGTTCAGCTCCAGTGCGCAGCAAAGGCACGGCCTGCACAGGCCGGCGGAACGCGCCCGGGATGGGCGTTCGGATGCGAGCAGGGCCCGATCAGCGATCGTCAGGCGATCGATCAGGGGCGCTGGAGACTCTGGGAAGCTCTGGAAGGGTGCGGCCGCCCGACCCGAAGCCGACGCGACGGCGGGCGAACGCACACCCGCAGGGGGTGTCGGCGCGCCGTGGGGGCGGGAGCGTGGCGAAGGGCCGCATTCTTCTGTCGGCTCCGGGGCCCGCGAGGGCACCGGCAGTCGTCTTGATCTGACTCGGGATCCGTGTGTTCCGCGCTCCCAGGTAGAGGGAGCCGCGTTCAATGTTCTCGTGTTGTCCGCGATGCGCCGTTCTCGGGCCGACGCCGCCACGCCTTCTCGCACGATCAGGGAGAAGGCGGCCGACGCAAGACGCGCTCCGGCCCAGGCCGGCGGCGCTCCACTACGGGCAACCTGTAAAGTATAGCAAGATGAATGCTCCGATCACAAAGCCTTCCAGCGCGGCCGCGGCCGGCGGGCCCCCCGCCGCGCGGCCGGCGGTGCGCATGCTCACCGTCGATGACGATGCGGGCGGCGGCCAGCGCCTGGACAATTTCCTGCTCCGCCATTGCCGCGGGGTGCCCAAGTCGCACATCTACCGGCTGATCCGCAGCGGCCAGGTGCGGGTCAACGGCGGGCGCTGCCGGCCTGACGATCGTCTCGACCCGGGCGACGTCGTAAGGGTGCCGCCGGTCGCGGTGCCGGACCCGCAGGCGTCTGCGGCCGGCCCGGCGCCGGCGGTCGAGTTCCCGGTGCTGCACGAGGACGCGCTCCTGCTGGCGGTCGACAAGCCGGCGGGCGTGGCGGTGCACGGCGGCAGCGGCGTGGCGCACGGCGTGATCGAGCAGCTGCGTGCGGCGCGCCCGCAGGCGGTCTTCCTGGAGCTGGCCCACCGGCTCGACCGCGAGACCTCCGGCGTTCTGCTGCTCGGCAAGAAGCGGCGCGCGCTGCTCGACCTGCATGCGCAGCTGCGCGAGCGCCGCACCGACAAGCGCTACCTGGCGATCGTGGCCGGGCGCTGGCCGCTGCGCACCAAGACCATCCAGTTCGCCCTGCACCGCTACCTGACCGCCGAGGGCGAGCGCCGGGTGCGCGTGCAGGACGGCGGGCAGTCCGCGCTCACGCGGGTGACCGGGCTGCGCCAGTTCGAGCTCGCCGGGCTCGGCACCTTCACCCTGGTGGAGGCGAAGATCGAGACCGGTCGCACCCACCAGATCCGGGTGCACCTGGCGCACAGCGGGTTTCCGATCGCCGGCGACGAGAAGTACGGCGACTTCGATCTCAACAGGGCACTCCAGAAGGCGGGGCACCGACGCATGTATCTGCACGCGAACTCCATCACCATCCGTCATCCCGAGGACGGCAGGCCGCTGCGGCTGGTCGCGCCCGTCCCCGAGGCCTTCGATCGCCTGGTCGGCGCCGGCCGCCCGCTGGTGCGTCCCGCCGTCGAGCCCGGCGAGACCGGGGACGATCAGTGAGCGGCGCCCGTCCGGACGGGCCGGCGGGCGCCGGCACGGATCGCTTCGCACTGGTCGTCTTCGACTGGGACGGCACCCTCATCGATTCCACCCACGCGATCGCCGATGCGATCCAGGCCTCGGCGGCCGACCTCGGGCTGCCAGTGCCGTCGCGCGAGCGGGCAAGCCACGTGATCGGGCTGGGGCTGTTCGAGGCGATCCACCACGCGGTGCCGCAGATCCACAGGGAGCAGATGCCCGCGTTCATCGAGCGCTACCGGCGGCACTTCCTGCGCGCGGACGAGCACCTGCGCGCCTTCGAGGGCATCGACGCGCTGCTGGCCGAGCTCGGGCAGGCGGGGGCAACCCTGGCGGTGGCGACCGGCAAGTCCAGGGCCGGGCTGAACCGCGCGCTGCTGCAGACCGGCTGGGGGCGGCATTTCGCGACCACGCGCTGCGCGGACGAAGGCCTTCCGAAGCCGGACCCCTGGATGCTCAACGACATCTGCGAGGAGCTCGGCATCGAGGCCGGGCGCGCCGTGATGATCGGCGACACCTCCCACGATCTGCGCATGGCCCGCTCGGCGGGCGCGAGCGCGGTCGCGGTCACCTACGGCGCCCACCCGGTCGAGGAGCTGCGGGCCTGCGAGCCCTCGGCCTGCCTGGACAGCGTGGCGCAGCTGCGGGAATGGCTGCTGCCGCGGCTGGCCGCACCGGGCCCTTCGGAGAGCGCAGCATGACTGCCCCGCAGCTGCCCGAGTCCCCGGGCGAGACCGGAGCTCCGCCCGCACCCGGACCGGGCTGGGGCTGGCAGGAGATCTGTGCCTCGGAGGCGCTGCTCGACGGGGGCGACGGCGTGCGCTTCACGGTTCCTGTGCCGGGCGCAGCACCGGCGCCGGCCTTCGCGGTCCGCTTCGACGGGCTGCCGCGGGCCTACCTGAACCGCTGCAGCCACGTGCCGGTCGAACTGGACTGGCAGGAGGGAAGGTTCTTCGACGACACCGGCCTATACTTGGTCTGCTCGACCCACGGCGCCCACTACCGCGCTGCCGACGGCGGCTGCGCCGGCGGCCCCTGCCGGGGCCGCCCGCTGGCGACCCTCCAGGCCTGCGAGGCCGGCGGCAGGATCTGGGTCGCGATCAGAATCGGAGAGGCTTGATGGACGATCAGGGGATGCAGGCAGGGCGGGGCAGCGCAGGCGCGCCCGAGGGCTGGGAGCGCAAGATCATCCAGGAACTCGCGCTGTCATCGATCCGGGAGAAGCGCGCGGCCCGTCGCTGGAGCATCTTCTTCCGTCTCGTCGGCCTCGCGATGTTCGCGCTGGTGATCCTGCTCTGGACCGGCATCTGGGATCCCATCGAGGAGGTGGCGGGCGGCAGCCATACCGCGCTCGTCGACGTCGAAGGCGTCATCCAGTCCAAGGGCGAGTCCTCGGCCGAAGCGATCGCCGCCGGGCTGCAGGCCGCGTTCGCGGATTCGAACACCGCGGGAGTCGTGCTGCGCATCAACAGTCCCGGCGGCAGCCCGGTGCAGGCCGGCATCGTCTACGACGAGATCCGCAGGCTGCGCGCCCAGCATCCGGACATCCCCGTGTACGCGGTGGTCGAGGAGGTGTGCGCGTCCGGCGGCTATTACGTCGCGGCCGCAGCCGACCGCATCTACGTCGACAAGGCGAGCCTCGTCGGGTCGATCGGCGTGCTGATCGACAGCTTCGGGTTCGTCGGCACGATGGACAAGCTCGGCGTCGAGCGGCGCCTGATCACCGCCGGCAGCAACAAGGGCTTCCTGGACAGCTTCTCGCCGCTGGCGGAACGCGACCGCGAACACGTCCAGTCGATGCTCGACGAGATCCATGCGCAGTTCGTCGCTGCGGTGCGGACGGGGCGCGGCGATCGGCTGAAGGAGAACCCCGACACGTTCTCCGGCCTGGTCTGGACCGGCGCGCGCAGCGTCGAGATGGGCCTGGCCGACGGCATCGGCAGCATCGACAGCGTCGCGCGCGACGTGATCAAGGCCGAGCGGATCGTCGATTTCTCGCGCAAGCAGAACCTGGCCGAGCGGCTCGCCACCCGCGTCGGAGCAGGCGGCGCGCAGGCGGTGCTCGGACGGATCGGGCTCGGCACCGGGGTGGCGCAGCCGCGCTGATCCGGCGCGGCTCAGCGGCCCCGGCCGGCCCGTGGCGTACGAGCGCCTGCTGACGGGCGCGGGCCCTTGTCCCTGGCCCCCTTGCTCCTGGACGCGTTCGCGCGCGGCCGGGGCGGCGCAACCGAGCGCTCGCCCTGCAGCGACAGCACCGTCGGCGTGCGCTCCAGCTCGGGGCGAAGCTCGCGCCATTCCGCGACGGTCCGGGACTGCGTCGTTTCGCCGGCCATCGTGAGCCGCGCGGCGACGCCGATGCGGGTGGCCGGCGCGAGCGCCGCGAGCATCGCGTCGAACAGCGCCTGGGTCCGGTAGGGCGTCTCGATCATCAGCACCGTCTCGCCGGTCGATGCCGAACGGCGCTCGAGCTCGCGCAGGCGCTCCGCCCGTTCGGCCGGATCGACCGGGACATAGCCCGCGAAGCTGAACGCCTGGCCGTTCATTCCCGAGGCCATCAGCGCCAGCAGCAGCGAACTCGGGCCCACCAGCGGCACGACGCGGATTCCCCGGCGGTGGGCCAGCGCCACCAGCGCCGCGCCCGGATCGGCGACGGCCGGGCAGCCGGCCTCCGAGAGCAGGCCGGCGTCGCGCCCCGCGAGCAGGGGCTCGAGCAGCCCGGGCAGGCGGTCCTCGGGAGTGTTCCGGTTCAGTTCGGCGATCTGGATCTCTTGCAGCGGGCGGCGCATCGGCAGCCTCGCGAGCACCGCGCGCGCGCTGCGGGCGTGCTCGGCGATGAAGCAGTCCAGGGCGGCCGTCGCGTCGACGGGGGCGGGGGGCAGCACCCGCAGGGGATCCTCCTCCGGCCCCAGGGGCACGGGGAC
>JBKHVS010000017.1:7617-28031 GCA_046569945.1 Gammaproteobacteria bacterium
TAGAGCGTGCCGGTGACGCGGCCGGCGGCGGTGTCTTCCACGGGGGCTTGCCTCCGGAGCGGCGAATCGGTCACAGGACCGGCCTGCCGGCGACTTCGAGGAATCCGGTCAGCAGGATGAGCGGGAGGCCGATCAGGGCGGTGGGGTCCGGGCCCTCGATCGATTCGAGCAGTGCGATGCCGAGCGCCTCGACGCGTGCCGACCCGGCGCAATCGTAGGCCGGCTCCCTGCTCAGGTAGGACTCTATCCGGGCGTCGTCCAGCCTGCGGAAGCGCACCCTGGTCTCGACGACGCCGCTGCGCAGGAAGCCGGTCTCCGGGCAGGCCAGGGCCACGCCGGTATGAAAGGAGAGGGTTCGCCCCGAGGCCATGCGCAGCTGCTCGACGGCTGCGCGGTGCGTGCCCGGCTTGCCGATCGCCTGCCGGCCGTCGAGGCTTGCCGCCTGGTCGGAGCCGATCGCCAGCGCGCCGGGGCGCAGCGCCGCCGCCGCCTGGGCCTTCGCGATCGACAGCCGCAGCGCCAGCGCCTCGGGGGGCTCGCCGGGAAGCGCTGTCTCGTCGGTGCCCGGAGAGATCGTCTCGAAGGGCAGCCCGAGCCGCTCGAGGAGCTCCCGGCGGTAGCGCGACGTCGAGCCGAGGACCAGGGGGCGGGCGTCGATCCTTGCCGGTGCAGGGGCAGCGGGCTGCAGCTGAGTCATCTTCGGAGCCGGGTGGGGCGCTTCGGGCCGGCGCAGCGCCGAGGGGCGCGCCGATGAGGCCGGTATCATAGCGTCATGACATCCAAGCCACCGGTTGGGAAGGGCGCCGCGCGACCCTGGATCGACACCCTCGAATTCGCCAGGTCCGGCGGATCGCTCGAGTCGTCGCAGCGTCCGGCGGATTTCCCCCGGCTGCTCGATCTGCTCGCAGGCCCCGAGGGCCGCATCGACTGGGCGCTGAGCGGCGAGCGCCGGCCGCGGCCGGAGGGCGGCGCGGATGCGTTCCTGCGGCTGGAGCTGCGGGGCAGCGTCTCGCTCGAATGCAACCGCTGCCTGCGGCCGGTGCAGGCGGAATTCGACGATCGCCGCCTGTTCAAGATCACCGCCACCGAGTCCCAGGCCGAGCGCGAGGATGCGCAGACCGACGACTACGATGCCCTGGTGGCGAGCCCGCGTTTCGACGTGCTGGAGTTCGTCGAGGACGAGACGATCCTGGCCCTGCCCATCGCGCCCAGGCACACCGACTGCAGCCTCCCGGGCGCCCCGGCCGAGCCCGCCGAGGCCGCGCCCGAGCGGCCGAACCCGTTCGCGGCCCTTGCCGCCCTCAAGGGGCGTGCCGGGCGCGAAGGACAGGACGAGGGCGCCGACGATTGACTCGTGCTGGCCGTGCATCAACTACAGCGGCCAATTCGTTGATATACTTGCAGATTGACCAATTTCCCGGAGCTGCCGACATGGCCGTCCAGCAGAACAAGAAATCCCCGTCGAAGCGCGGCATGCACCGTGCGCACGACTTCCTCGTCAATCCGCCGATGGCCGTCGAGCCCAGCACCGGCGAGACGCACCTGCGCCACCACGTGAGCCCCAACGGCTTCTACCGTGGCCGCAAGATCATCAAGACCAAGAACGACGAGTAATCTGCCGCTCGGTTCGCCCTTGCCTTGCCGGACCTCGCGCCAACCTCGATGAGCGTCCGGATCGCCATCGACTGCATGGGCGGCGACCACGGCCTGGCGGTCACCGTCCCGGCGGCCGTCTCGTTCCTTTCGCACGTCCCGGACGCGCGCCTGCTGCTGGTGGGGCGCGAGGCCGAGGTGCGCGCCGCGCTTGCCCGGTCCGGGGGCGCGGACCTGTCGCGCATCGAGGTCCGTGACGCGCCCGAAGTCGTCGCGATGGACGAGCCGCCCGCTTCGGCGCTGCGCGGCAAGCGCAAGTCGTCGATGCGGCTTGCGATCGAGGCGGTCAAGGCCGGCGAGGCCCAGGCCTGCGTCAGCGCCGGCAACACCGGCGCGCTGATGGCGATCTCGCGCTTCGTGCTGCGCATGCTCGACGGGATCGACCGTCCGGCCATCGCCGCGCCGTTGCCCAACCAGCGCGGCGGCGTCACGACCATGCTCGACCTCGGCGCAAACGTCGACTGCGAACCGGAGCACTACCTCCAGTTCGCGATCATGGGCGCGGCGCTAGTGTCGGTGCTCGAAGGCCGCGATCGTCCTTCGGTCGGGCTGCTCAACATCGGCGAAGAGGCGATCAAGGGCAACGACTCGGTCAAGCAGGCGGCGGAGCTCCTGCGCGCCAGCAGCCTGAACTTCCACGGCAACGTGGAGGGCAACGACATCTACGAGGGCACCACCGACGTCGTCGTCTGCGACGGCTTCGTCGGCAACGTCGCCCTCAAGACTTCAGAGGGCCTTGCGCGGATGCTCAACGGCATCATTCGCGAGGAGTTCTCGCGCAACCTCCTCACCAAGGGCGCCGCGCTCCTGTCGATGGCCGTGCTCAAGCGGCTCAAGGATCGCGTCGACCACCGCAGATACAACGGCGCCAGCCTGGTCGGGCTGCGCGGCATCGTCATAAAGAGCCACGGCTCTGCCGATGCATTCGCGTTCGAGTTCGCGCTGCGCCGCGCCTACGACGCTGCCCGCAACGGCCTCCTCGAGCGCATCTCGCAGACGCTGCCGCAACTGACCGCGGAAGCGCACGCAGGTGCGGCAGGAATGCCTCGGCAGGCGTCGGAACCACCAGGGGCCGTGCGCTGAGCGCATCCGCCCGCGTCAGCCCAGAGCGAGTGCAATGAAGCTTCATTCCCGAATCATCGGCACCGGCAGCGCGCTGCCGGAACGCGTCGTCACGAACGAGCAGCTCTCGCGCGAGCTCGCCGAGCGCGGCCTGGAGACCTCGGACGAGTGGATCGTCGGGCGCACCGGGATCCGGCAGCGCCACATCGCGTCGCCCGAGACCTCCAGCAGCATGCTCGCCACGCAGGCGGCCCGCGAGGCGATCGCCGCGGCCGGCGTGCCGGCGGAATCGATCGACCTGATCATCGTCGCCACCTCGACGCCCGATTACGTGTTCCCGAGCGCGGCCTGCCTGGTGCAGAAGGCCCTCGGCATCGCCGGCGGTGCGGCCTTCGACGTGCAGGCGGTGTGCAGCGGCTTCGTCTACGGCCTGGCCACGGCGGACGCGATGATCCGCACCGGGATGGCCAGGCGCGCGCTGGTGATCGGCGCCGAGGTCTTCTCGCGCATCCTCGACTGGAACGACCGCGGCACCTGCGTGCTGTTCGGCGACGGCGCGGGCGCGGTGCTGCTGAGCGCAGACTCCGCCCCCGGCATCCTGGCGTCGAAGCTGCATGCCGACGGCCGCTACGAGAACATCCTGCGCACTGCCGGCAACGTCAGCGGCGGCGGCATCACCGGCCATCCCTTCCTCACGATGGACGGGCAGGCGGTGTTCAAGCTGGCGGTCTCGGTGCTCGACTCCGTCGCGCGCGAGACCGTCGAGGCGGCCGGCATGACGCTCGCCGACATCGACTGGCTGATTCCCCACCAGGCGAACCTGCGCATTCTGCAGGCCACCGGGCGCAAGCTCGGGCTGCCCCCTGAGCGCGTGATCGTCACCGTCGACCGTCATGCGAACACCTCGGCCGCGTCGATTCCGCTGGCGCTGGACGTCGCGATCCGCGACGGCCGAATCAAGGCCGGCGACCGCGTGCTGATGGAAGGGGTGGGCGGCGGCTTCACCTGGGGCGCGGTGTTCGTTCGGATGTGAGAGCCGGCGAGGGGATCGAGCGCGGCCGCGCTCCCTTCCTTCGCAGGTCCTGACCAACCGGGGCTGCCGCGGCGCGGCACGTCACCTTCCCTTTGGTACCACTCGATGAGGAACTCCCGCTCATGAGTCTTGCTTTCGTCTTTCCCGGCCAGGGCTCGCAGGCCGTCGGCATGCTCGATGCGTTCGCCGGCGATCCTGCCGTACAGGCGGTGCTGCGCGAGGCCGACGCCGCGCTCGGTGAGCCGCTCTCGGCCACCATCGCCGAGGGTCCGGCGGACCAGCTCAACCTGACGGTCAACACGCAGCCGGCGATGCTGGTGGCTTCCTACGCCTGCCACGAGGCGTGGCGGGCAGCGGGCGGCCCGCAGGCGGCAGTCGTTGCGGGCCACAGCCTCGGCGAGTACACGGCGCTGACGGTGGCCGGTGTGCTTGCCTTCGCCGACGCCGTGCCGCTGGTGCGCCTGCGCGCGCAGGCGATGCAGGACGCCGTGCCGGTGGGCGTGGGCGGAATGGCCGCGATCCTCGGCCTGGACGACGCCGCGGTGGCGCAGGCCTGCGCCCGCGCCCTGGAGGGACACCCGGGCGAGGCCGTCGAGCCGGTGAACTTCAACGCGCCGGCGCAGGTGGTCATCGCCGGCCACAAGGCTGCGGTCGAGCGCGCCTGCGCCGAGGCGAAGGCGCTGGGCGCCAAGCGCGCGCTGCCGCTGGCCGTGTCGGCCCCGTTCCACTCGTCGCTGCTGCGGCCGGCAGGCGAGCGGCTGGCGGCGGCGCTGGCTGAGATCCGGCTGGCCGCCCCGGCGATCCCGCTGGTCAACAACGTCGACGTCGCGATCGAGTCCGATCCTTCGCGCATTGCCGATGCGCTGGTTCGCCAGGCCTATGGTCCGGTGCGCTGGGTGGAGGTGGTGCAGAAGCTGGCCTCGATGGGCGTGGACCGGGTCATCGAGTTCGGGCCCGGCAAGGTGCTTGCCGGCCTGGTCGGCCGGATCGACAAGTCGCTGAAGGTGCACGCGGTGTACGACCCCGCCAGCCTCGAGGCGGCGCTCGCGGAGGTGAAGCAATGAGCAGCAGCAGCGACGCAGGTTCCGCCGGGGCCCTCGCGGGGCGGCTGGCCCTGGTCACCGGCGCCTCGCGCGGGATCGGCCGGGCCATCGCACTGGAGCTGGGGCGGCAGGGCGCCACCGTGATCGGCACCGCCACCACGCCCGAGGGTGCCGCGGCGATCGGCGCGGCGCTCGCCGAAGCCGGGGTGGCCGGGCGCGGAGAGGCCCTCGACGTGACCGATGCCGCCGCCTGCGAGCGGCTGGTCGATGCGCTGCAGAAGGAGTCCGGCGGCGTGGCCATCCTGGTCAACAACGCGGGCATCACGCGCGACAACCTCGCGATGCGGATGAAGGACGACGAGTGGCAGGCGGTGCTCGACACCAACCTGAGCGCGGTGTTCCGGATGTCGAAGCTCGTGATGCGCGGGATGATGAAGGCCCGCTCCGGGCGCATCGTGAACGTGACTTCGGTGGTGGGCTCCAGCGGCAACGCCGGGCAGGCAAACTACGCTGCCGCGAAGGCCGGGGTCGCGGGAATGAGCCGCGCGCTGGCGCGCGAGCTGGGCAGCCGCAACGTCACGGTCAACTGCGTGGCGCCGGGCTTCATCGACACCGACATGACGCGCGCGCTGGGCGAGGCGCAGACTGCCGCGCTGATGCAGGGCATCCCGATGGGCCGCTTCGGACAGCCCGAGGACGTGGCAGCGGCGGTCGCCTTCCTCGCATCGCCGGCCGCGGCCTACATCACTGGCGTCACCCTGCACGTGAACGGCGGAATGTACATGGAATGAACCCCATAGGGCGACGTAGGCCGGCGTTCGGCGCGAATTGGCTAGGCCGTCCGCGTCCTGCGCTGCAGGGGTCGCCCAACTGCTAGAATTCGACCCCGTTGACCGGCCGTTCCGGCCGATGGTCACGAACACAACCTGGGTGCCCGCCATGCGCGGCGCCCGTCCTGAGGAGTCCGAGGAATGGAAAACATCGAACAACGCGTCAAGAAGATCGTCGCCGAGCAGCTCGGCGTGAACGAGGCCGACATCAAGATCGAGTCCTCGTTCGTCGACGATCTCGGCGCCGACTCGCTCGACACCGTCGAGCTCGTGATGGCGCTCGAGGACGAGTTCGAGACCGAGATTCCCGACGAGGAAGCCGAGAAGATCACCACGGTCCAGCAGGCGATCGACTACGTGAAGACGCACAGCAAGGGCTGATGCGTCCCATCGGGCTTCCCAGGAGAGCACAGTGAGCCGACGGCGAGTTGTAGTCACCGGGCTGGGGCAGTCTCCCCGGTCGGGAACGACGTCCAGACCACTTGGCAGAACATCGTGGCGGGCCGGTCCGGCATCGGCCCGATCACGCGGTTCGACGCCAGCGCCTTCACCTGCCGCATTGCCGGCGAGGTCAAGGACTTCGACATCGAAGCCTATCTTTCGGCCAAGGAAGCCCGGCATTTCGACACCTTCATCCACTACGGGCTTGCCGCAGGCGCGCAGGCGCTCGCCGACAGCGGGCTGGAGGTGACGGACGCCAACCGCACCCAGGTCGGCGTGATGATCGGCTCGGGCATCGGCGGCCTGCCGATGATCGAGGACAACCATACCGAGTACATGAACCGCGGTCCGCGCCGGATCTCGCCGTTCTTCGTTCCCGGTTCGATCATCAACATGATCTCCGGCCAGTTCTCGATCATGTACGGGCTGCAGGGCCCCAACCTGGCCATCGTCACCGCCAGCACCACGGGCCTGCACTGCATCGGCCAGGCGGGCCGCCTCATCGAGTACGGCGACGCGGACGTGATGGTCGCCGGAGGCGCGGAGTCCACGGTGTCCCCGCTGGGCGTCGGCGGCTTCTGCTCGGCCAAGGCGATGTCCACGCGCAACGACGATCCGGCCACCGCGAGCCGTCCCTGGGACAAGGACCGTGACGGCTTCGTCCTCGGCGAAGGGGCGGGCGTCATGGTGCTCGAGGAGTACGAGCACGCGAAGCGGCGCGGCGCGCGCATCTACGCCGAGCTTGCCGGCTTCGGCATGAGCGCGGACGCCAATCACATCACGGCGCCGAGCACCGACGGTCCCCGCCGCTGCATGCTCTCGGCGCTGCGAAACGCGGGCGCGACGCCCGAAGACGTCTCCTACCTGAACGCGCACGGCACCTCCACGCCGCTGGGCGACAAGAACGAGACCGAGGCCATCAAGCTCGCGCTCGGCGACCATGCGCGCAAGATCGTCGTCAACTCGACGAAATCCATGACCGGTCACCTGCTGGGCGGCGCCGGCGGCCTCGAGTCGGTGCTCACGGTGCTCGCCGTGCACCACCAGGTGTCTCCGCCCACCATCAACATCTTCAACCAGGATCCGGAGTGCGATCTCGACTACTGCGCCAACGAGGCGCGGCAGATGAAGATCGACGTCGCGCTGAAGAACTCCTTCGGCTTCGGCGGCACCAACGGAACGCTGGTCCTGCGCCGGGCCTGAGCCCGGG
Organism: Gammaproteobacteria bacterium; assembly: GCA_046569945.1. Classification (GTDB taxonomy): domain Bacteria; phylum Pseudomonadota; class Gammaproteobacteria; order Burkholderiales; family Burkholderiaceae_E; genus Quisquiliibacterium. The sequence continues at coordinate 14,890 of JBKHVS010000017.1, forward strand.
TTGCAGGCCTGGGGAGGAGGCAGGTGTCCCTGGCCTTCTCGCTCGCGCCAGGCGCCTCCAGGCGGGTGGCGGTCCTCGTCTCCCTTTCGCATGGCTGCGCCGCGCTCGGCCTGGCGGCGGCGGCGCTGCGCCTGGCCGCGGCAGGCCAGCACGGCGCTTCGGGCCTGCTGCTGGCGTTCCTCGTTCCCGTGCTCCTCTGCTGGCGGCGGGCGCTGCTGCGCTGCGGCGCGAGCGGTTGCCTGACGGTTGACGAGGCGGGCAGGGCCACCTGGTCCTTCCGGCCAGGTGGGGGCGGCTCCGGCGAGCCGGTCGAGCCGCTGCGCTGGCATGTGTTCGCAGGCGTGGCCTGGATCGAGCTCGGCGCGGCCGGCGGGCGCCGCCTGAGCCTGCTGTCAGGGGCGGATCGCGCGTCCGACCGAGAGTGGCGAGGGCTCATGCGCTGGCTGCGATGGCTGGATCGCGGCGCCTGAGGGACGCCTGATGGGCGCCTGAAGCGTGATCTGCGCGCGGCGCCTGCCGCGCGTCCGAATTGGAAAGGGTCGCTGGGCGGGCAGGGCGCGCAGCGTGGCACCTCACCCTTGGAATGCATGACAGCGCCCCCATCTGAATGTGCGGGCGCCGCGCTCGCAAGACGCGCAGGCAGCACCGGCGCGGCCGCTGCAGCGTCCGCGTGCAACCTCTGACGGATACCGGACCCATGAGAAAACTGCTCTTCATCCTGCCCCTCCTCCTTGCGGTGCTGACCGGCGCCGGCGTCCCGGCGGCGCATGCGCAGGGCCGTGACCTGACGGGTTTTGCCGATCTCGTCGAGAAGGCCAGCCCCACGGTCGTGAACATCCGGACCACCGCGCGCGGCCCTGCGGGGCAGGCGGGCATGCTTCCCCAGCTTCCCGAGGGCCTGCAGGACAACGAACAGCTGCAGGAGTTCCTGCGCCGCTTCTTCCCGCCGCGCCAGCCCGGGCAGGGCCCCAGGGGCGAGGGGCAGGAGATCCCCGCGGCGTGGGGTCGGGCTTCATCATCTCGGCGAACGGCTTCGTGGTCACCAACCATCACGTGATTGCCGGTGCCGACGAGATCTACGTGACGCTCGCCGACAAGCGCGAGTTCAAGGGCAGGCTGATCGGCTCGGACCAGCGGACCGACATCGCGCTCGTGCGCATCGACGGCAGCGGCCTGCCGCACGCCACGATCGGCGATTCGACGCGGCTGCGGGTGGGCGAGTGGGTGGTGGCGATCGGTTCCCCCTTCGGGCTCGACAACACGGTGACCGCGGGCATCGTTTCGGCCAAGGGGCGCGACACCGGCGACTACCTGCCGTTCATCCAGACGGACGCCGCGGTGAACCCGGGCAACTCCGGCGGGCCGCTGCTGAACACCCGCGGCGAGGTGGTCGGGGTCAACTCGCAGATCTACAGCCGGACCGGCGGCTTCATGGGGATTTCCTTCTCGATCCCGATCGACGAGGCAATGCGCGTCGTCGAGCAGCTCAAGGCGAGCGGGCGCGTGGTGCGCGGGCGCATCGGCGTGGGCATCGCGGACGTCACGCGGGAAGTCGCGGAACCGCTGGGGCTGCCGCGCGCGGGGGGCGCGCTGGTGCGCAGCATCGAGAGCGGCGGGCCCGCGGAGCGGGCGGGCTTCGAGGTCGGCGACATCATCCAGCGCTTCGACGGCAAGCCGATCGACAAGGCCAGCGACCTGCCGCGGATGGTCGGCGACACGCGTCCGGGCAGCAAGGTGCCCGTGCAGGTCTGGCGCAAGGGCAGCACCCGCGAGCTGCAGGTGACCGTGGCCGAGATGCAGCCGGACCAGAGCCCGCGGGCGCGCGCCCAGCAGGAGGCCCAGCCGGGCGCCGCCGCGCGCGCGAATGCGCTCGGGCTTGCGGTGGCCGACATCCCGGCCGAGCGGCGCGCCCAGCTCGGCATCCGCAACGGGGTGCTGGTCGAGGCAGCGGAAGGTCCCGCCGCGCGCGCCGGCCTGCGGCAGGGCGACATCGTGCTGTCGCTCGACAACCAGGACGTGAGCAGCGCGGCGCAGTTCAACGAGCTGAGCGGCAAGCTCGACCGCTCGCGCACCCATGTGCTGCTGGTGCGGCGCGGCGACAGCGCGGCCTTCGTGCCGATCAAGCCGGCCGAGTAAGCCTCCCGCGCTGCCCGGGGGCCGGTCGGCCCCCGGGGCGCTGGCACCGTTCCGGTACAATGGAGGGTTGCCGCTCGCTGCTCCCGGATCCGTGGATCCGGGGGCGGGAGATCCTCCCACGGTCATCCGCACGGACGCCCCGGTCCCTATGCAGCACATCCGCAATTTCTCCATCATCGCGCACATCGATCACGGCAAGTCGACCCTGGCCGATCGCCTGATCCAGCGCTGCGGCGGCCTGTCCGACCGCGAGATGGAGGCGCAGGTGCTCGACTCCATGGACCTCGAGCGCGAGCGCGGGATCACCATCAAGGCACAGACCGCGGCGCTGCAGTACAAGGCGGCCGACGGTCAGGTCTATGCGCTGAACCTCATCGACACCCCCGGCCACGTCGACTTCTCCTATGAGGTCAGCCGCTCGCTGTCCGCCTGCGAGGGCGCGCTGCTGGTGGTCGACGCATCGCAGGGCGTCGAGGCCCAGACGGTGGCCAACTGCTACACCGCGATCGAGCTCGGCGTCGAGGTGGTGCCGGTGCTCAACAAGATGGACCTGCCGCAGGCGGATCCTGACAGCGCTGCCGCCGAGATCGAGGACGTGATCGGCATCGACGCGACCGACGCGATCCGCGCCAGCGCCAAGACCGGCATGGGCATCGACGAGATCCTGGAGGCGGTGGTTGCCCGGATCCCGGCGCCCAAGGGCGATCCGGCTGCGCCGCTGCAGGCGCTGATCATCGACTCCTGGTTCGACAACTACGTCGGCGTCGTGATGCTGGTGCGCGTGTTCAACGGCGTGCTGCGCCCGCGGGACCGCATCCGCCTGATGGCGACCGGCGCGGTCCACGTGTGCGAGCAGGTGGGCGCGTTCACGCCGAAGGCGATGCAGCGCGACGAGCTTGCCGCCGGCATGGTCGGCTACGTCATCAGCGGCATCAAGGAGCTCAAGTCCGCGAAGGTCGGAGACACGATCACCCTGGTCAACCCCGCGGCCGCGGCCCCGCTGCCCGGCTTCCGCGAGGTGAAGCCGCAGGTCTTCGCCGGCCTGTATCCGGTGGAGGCCAACCAGTTCGAGGCGATGCGCGAAGCGCTGGAGAAGCTCCAGCTCAACGACTCGGCGCTGCAGTTCGAGCCCGAAGTGTCGCAGGCGCTGGGTTTCGGGTTCCGCTGCGGCTTCCTCGGGCTGCTGCACATGGACATCGTGCAGGAGCGGCTCGAGCGCGAGTTCGACATGGACCTGATCACGACGGCGCCGACCGTGATCTACGAGGTCCTGATGCGCGACGGCACCGTGCTCCAGGTCGAGAACCCCTCGAAGATGCCCGACCCGGCCAAGACCGAGGAGATCCGCGAGCCGATCGTCACGGTCACGATCTTCACGCCGCAGGAGTACGTCGGCAACGTGATCACCCTGTGCACGAACAAGCGCGGCGTGCAGACCAACATGAGCTATCACGGCAAGCAGGTGCACCTCACCTACGAGCTGCCGATGAACGAGATCGTGCTCGACTTCTTCGACAAGCTGAAGTCCACCTCGCGCGGCTATGCCTCGATGGACTACGAGTTCAAGGAGTACCGCGCGGCCGACGTCGTGAAGATGGACATCCTGGTCAACGGCGAGAAGGTCGATGCGCTGTCGCTGATCGTGCACCGGTCGGTCTCCCAGAGCCGTGGCCGCGACCTGGTGTCCAAGATGCGCGAGCTGATCCCCCGCCAGATGTACGACGTCGCCATCCAGGCGGCCATCGGCGCGAACATCATCTCCCGCGAGAACGTCAAGGCGATGCGCAAGAACGTGCTGGCCAAGTGCTACGGCGGCGACATCTCCCGCAAGAAGAAGCTGCTCGAGAAGCAGAAGGCGGGCAAGAAGCGCATGAAGCAGGTCGGCTCGGTGGAGATTCCGCAGGAGGCCTTCCTGGCGGTGCTCCAGGTGGACGACCGCTGAAGCAGCCGACTGCGCCGGGCCCAGGCTGCGGCGCGCCCGGCGCCCGGCCCGATGGACGACCAACGAGAACTCACCCTTGAATTTCGCGCTGATCCTCTTCCTGCTGGTCCTGGTCACCTTCGTGGCCTGGCTCGCCGAGAAACTCTTCTTCCTGCCGCGCCGCCGCCGGCGCGCCACCGAGCGGGTCGCGCAGTTCGAGCGCGAGCAGGCGGCACTGCCCCCGACGATGCGCGTCGGCGACCCGGCCGCGGCCAGCGTCGCGCTCGCCGATTCCGCGCTGCGCCAGCCGCTCTGGCTGGAGTACACCGCGGGACTGTTCCCGGTGATCGTGGTGGTGTTCCTGCTGCGCTCCTTCGTGGCCGAGCCCTTCAAGATTCCGTCCGGCTCGATGATTCCGACGCTGCTGGTGGGCGACCTCATCCTCGTCAACAAGTACGCGTACGGGGTGCGGCTGCCGGTGGTCAACACCAAGGTGATCGAGGTGGGCAGCCCGCAGCGCGGCGACGTGATGGTCTTCCGCTATCCGCGCGACACGTCGATGGACTACATCAAGCGGGTGGTGGCCCTGCCGGGCGACAAGATCTCCTACCTGGACAAGCGGCTCTGGATCAACGACCAGGAGGTGCCGCTGTCGGGCGCCGGTGAGTTCTTCGACGGCGAGCGCCTGACCTACACGCCGCAGTATTCGGAAAAGCTCGGAGCAGTCGAGCACAAGATATTGACAGAGCTGAATAAACCGTCGTACATCAGTGCGGTGGATGCCTTCCCGCACCGGGAGCGCTGTCAGTACGTGGAAGCCGGGCTTTCCTGCGTCGTACCGCCCGGACACTACTTCGTGATGGGCGACAACCGCGAGAACAGCCTCGACAGCCGGTTCTGGGGCTTCGTCCCGGAAGAGAACATCGTCGGCAAGGCCTTCTTCATCTGGATGAACTTCAGCGACCTGAAACGAATCGGACGGTTCCACTGATGATCCCGACCCTTGCCGCCCCGCGGCGCCAGCGCGGCCTCAGCCTGCTCGGATTGCTCTTCTTCGGCATCATCGCCGTGATGCTGGTGGTGCTGGGCATGCGGGTGATGCCTTCGGCGCTCGAGTACTTCGCGATCAAGCGCGCGCTCAACACCATCGCCAGCTCCGGCGCCAGTTCGCCGGTGGAGGTGCAGCGCGCCTTCGACCGCCAGGCAGCGATCGACGACTTCACCTCGGTGAGCGGGCGGGACCTGCTGATCGAGCGCGACGGCCAGCAGCTCAACATCTCGTTCAGCTACGAGAAGCGCGTGCCGCTGTTCGGCCCGGCGACCCTCCTGATCCAGTACGAGGGCAGCACTGCCCCGAAGTGAGCCTCCCGTGAGCCTGGAAAACCTTCAGCAGCGCCTGGGATACAGCTTCAGCGATCCGGCCCTGCTGAAACAGGCGCTGACGCACCGCAGCTACGGCAGGCACAACAACGAACGCCTGGAGTTCCTGGGCGACAGCGTGCTGAACTTCGTCGTGTCCTCGCTGCTGTACGACGGCTTCGGACGGATCGACGAAGGCGACCTGTCGCGGATGCGCGCAAACCTGGTCAACCAGCATGCGCTGCACGAGATCGCCCAGCGCCTCGGGCTCAGCGAACACCTGCTGCTCGGGCAGGGCGACCTCAAGAGCGGCAGCTTCCGCCGGCCCTCCATCCTGGCGGACGCCGCCGAGGCGGTGTTCGGCGCGGTCTACCTCGACGGGGGCTTCGAGGCAGCCCGCAGGGTGATCGCCGCGCTGTACGCGCCGGTCCTCAAGTCGGTGGATCCGCTCACCGTGGGCAAGGACGCCAAGACGCTGCTGCAGGAGTACCTGCAGGGGCGCGGAATGCCGCTGCCGGTCTACGCGGTGGTCGCCACCCACGGCGCCGCACACAACCAGCTCTTCGAGGTGGAGTGCTCGATCCCGAAGCTCGGCATCGGGGTGCTCGGCAGCGGCGCGAGCCGCAGGGCCGCCGAGCAGGCGGCCGCGCGTCTCGCGCTGGCCCAGGCGCAGTCGCTCGCGCCTGCGCCGGGCAAGCGCCGCACGCGCAGCACGTCCGCCGCCGGCGCCCGGCCCGGCGCTCCGGACGCCCCGCATGTGCCGGATGCGCCGGATGCGCCGGACGCCGCAGCCCAGGGCCCCGACGGCGACCTTGCACACGTTCCTGCCGCACTCGAGCCCGAGGCGGGCGGTGCGGCCGACCCCGAAGACCGTCGCGGCGAGCCCGCGCGCGTCAACATCCAGGCTCCTCGATGACAGACACCAAGGACGCGCCCGGCGCGCAGCCGCACCGCTGCGGCTACGTCGCGATCGTCGGCCGCCCCAACGTCGGCAAGTCGACGCTGCTCAACCGCCTGCTCGGGCAGAAGCTCTCGATCACGTCGAAGCGGCCGCAGACCACGCGCCACCGGATCCTCGGCGTGCTCACGCGCCCGGACGCGCAGCTGCTCTTCTTCGACAGCCCCGGCTACCAGACCCGCAGCGGCGGCGCCCTCAACCGCGTGCTCAACCGCACCGCCCAGCAGGTGGCGCAGGATGCCGACGTCGTCGTGATGGTCTGCGATGCCGCCGGCTGGAACGCTGCCGACGAACAGCTGGCCAGGCTGCTGCCCGCCGACCGGCCGGTGCTGCTGGCGGTGAACAAGGTCGACGCGGTCGCCGACAAGGCGCGCCTGCTGCCGCTGGTCGAGCGGGCGATGAAGGCCCGGGCCTTCGACGAGGTGGTGCCGATCAGCGCGCGCACCGGCCGCCAGGTAGACCTGCTTGTGGACCTCTGCGCCGCGCGGCTGCCCGAGGGCGAGCGGATGTTCGAGGAGGACGAGCTCACCGACCGGGGAGAGCGCTTCCAGGCCGCCGAGCTGATCCGCGAGAAGATGTTCCGGCTGCTCGGCGACGAACTTCCCTACGCGAGCACGGTGGTGATCGAGCAGTACGAGGAGCTGCCGCGGCTGCGCCGGATCCATGCCACGGTGCTGGTGGAGCGCGACGCGCAGAAGGCCATCGTGCTGGGCGCCGGCGGCGAGCGGATCAAGCGGATCGCAACCGAGGCGCGGCAGGACCTCGAGCGCATGCTGGGCGTCAAGGTCTACCTCGAGGTCTTCGTCAAGGTGCGCAGCGGCTGGGCGGACAGCGAGCAGAGCCTGCGCTCGTACGGCTACGAGTAGCAGGGCGCCGCTGCATCGATGAGCGCGCGGACCGAGGAATCGGCCTTCCTGCTGCATTGCACGCCCTACCGGGAAACCAGCCTGGTGGTGGACCTCTTCACCCGCGGCCACGGCCGCGTGGCGGCGGTGGCCAAGGGCGCCAAGCGGCCGCGCTCCGCCTTGCGCGCGGTGCTGCTGCAGTTCCAGCCGCTTTCGATCTCCTTCTCCGGCCGCGGCGAGCTGCGCACCCTGACCGGCGCCGAGTGGATGGGCGGACTGCTCGCGCCGCGCGGCGATGCGCTGCTCTGCGCCTTCTACCTGAACGAGCTGCTGCTGCGGCTGCTGCCCCGCGAGGATGCGCATCCGGCGCTCTACGATGGCTATGCGCGGGCGATCGCGTCGCTGGCCGAGGGCGAGCCGATCGACGAGACGCTCAGGCGCTTCGAGTGGCTGCTGCTGCGCGAGACCGGTTACGCGCCGGACCTGGGCCATGACGCGCGCAACCTGCCGATCGACGCAGGCCTCAGCTACGCATGGCAGCCTTCGGCGGGATTCGTGGCCGCCGACGCCGGGGAGGAGGGCAGCGCCCGGCTGTTCAGCGGTGCCATGCTGCGCGAGCTCGCCGCAGGGCGCTTCGAGTCCGCCGCCTCCCGAACGCAGGCAAAATACCTGACCCGCGCGATCCTCGCGCATCATCTGGATGGCGTCGTCCTCAACACCCGCCAGATCCTGATCGACCTGCAGAAACTATGATCGAACTCGGCGTCAACATCGACCACGTCGCCACCATCCGCCAGGCGCGCCGCACCTGGGAGCCGGACCCTGTCTGGGCCGCGGTGGAGGCGCGCCTGGGCGGCGCCGACGGGATCACCGTGCACCTGCGCGAGGACCGCCGCCACATCCAGGACGACGACGTCCGCCGCCTGCGCGAGCTCACCCACATCAAGCTGAACCTGGAGATGGCGGCCACCGACGAGATGGTCGGCATCGCGGCTGCGCTGCGGCCCGAGATGGCGATGCTGGTTCCCGAGGGCCGGCACGAGGTCACCACCGAAGGCGGGCTGGACATCGTTTCGCAGGAGGCGCGGCTGCGCGAGATCGTCGCGCGCCTGGCCGGCGCCGGAATCGTCACCAGCGGGTTCATCGACGCCGACCTCGCCCAGGTGGAGGCCGCGGCGCGCATCGGCGCGCGCGTCTGCGAGATCCACACCGGGCCCTATGCGCATGCCTTCCACGCGCAGGGACGCGACGCGGAGGCGCCCTCGGTGCTCGCCGAACTCAGCCGCATCCGCGGCGCCGGCGAGGCCATCCGAGCGCTTGGCATGCGCTTCAACGCCGGCCACGCGCTGAACTACTACAACGTGCAGCCCATCGCCGGGCTGCCCGGCGTGCGCGAGCTGCACATCGGCCATGCGATCGTCTCGCGCGCGGTCTTCTCGGGGCTGCGCGAGGCGGTCGGCGAGATGAAGCGGCTGATCCGCGAAGGCCAGTCGCACGGCGCCGCAAGAGGCTGAGCGCGATGGCAGGCGCCGCGATCTACGGGATCGGCACCGACATCGTCATGGTGCGGCGGGTCGACGACCTCCTCGGCCGCTACGGCGAGCGCTTCGCGCGCCGTGTGCTGGGCCCCGAGGAGCTCGACGAGTACCGCCGCCGCCATGGCCGCGGGGCTCACGGTCCCGCCTATGCGGCGCGCTACCTCGCCAAGCGCTTCGCGGCCAAGGAGGCCTTCTCCAAGGCGATCGGCCTGGGGCTGCGCGGTCCGATGACGCTGCTCTCGCTGCAGATCCTCAACGACGCCCGCGGAAAACCGGTCGCCCATCCGCGCAAGGCCCTCGAGCCCTGGCTGCGCGAGCGCGGCCTGGTGGCCCACGTCTCGGTCACCGACGAACAGGAGGCGGTGGTCGCCTTCGTGGTCGTCGAACGCGTCAATTCCCAGGAATCCTCCCCATGACCCTCGCTTCCGGTCCGGTCGTCCTCGACGTCGCCGGCCTGGAGCTCACGGCCGAAGACCGCGAGCTCCTGATGCACCCGCTCACGGGCGGCGTGATCCTCTTCGCCCGCAACTTCGCGTCGCGCGAGCAGGTCGCTGCGCTTTGCGCCGAGATCCGCGCGCTGCGCCCCGGCCTGCTGGTCTGCGTCGACCACGAGGGCGGCCGCGTGCAGCGCTTCCGCGAGGGCTTCACCGAGATCGAGCCGATGCGCGCGCTCGGCGAGCTCTGGGACCGCGACGTGCTCGCTGCCTGCAGGCGCGCCACCGAGATCGGCCAGACCATCGGCGCCGAGCTGCGCGCGGTGGGCGTCGACCTCAGCTTCACGCCGGTGCTCGACCTGGACCACGGGCTGTCCGGCGTGATCGGCGATCGCGCCTTCCACGGCGACCCCAGGGTGGTGACGCTGCTGGCCAAGAGCCTGAACCACGGACTGCTGCTGTCGGGAATGGCGAACTGCGGCAAGCATTTCCCGGGGCATGGCTTCGCGCATGCGGACTCGCACTTCGAGCTGCCGATCGACGAGCGCAGCCTCCGGACGATCCTCGCCGAGGATGCCGCGCCCTACGGCTGGCTCGGGGACGCGCTCGCAGCGGTGATGCCGGCGCATGTCATCTATCCCGAGGTCGATTCGCTGCCGGCCGGCTTCTCGCGGATCTGGCTTCAGAAGATCCTGCGCCGCAAGCTCGGTTTCCGCGGACTGATCTTCTCGGACGACCTCACGATGGAGGCGGCCAGCATCGTCGGCAATATCGTCGAGCGCGGCCATGCGGCACTGGCGGCAGGCTGCGACATGGTGCTGGTCTGCAACCGTCCCGATCTCGCCGGGGAGCTCCTCGAGGGACTGAGCTGGAAGCGCAGCCGCGCCTTCACCGGGCGCCTGGCGAGGCTGCGGCCCGCGGGGCCCGCCTGAGGCGAGGGCCGCGGCCGGCCCCGCGCCGGCACGACCCGGATCCGACGACGTGAGCGACAAGCCCCGGAGCGACGGCCCGCCGGCGCCCTTCGACCCGAAGCCGGTGCTGGCCCGGCTGCCCAACCTGCCGGGCGTCTACCGGATGGTGGGCGAGGGCGACGTCGTGCTCTACGTCGGCAAGGCCCGCGACCTGAAGAAGCGGGTGTCCTCGTACTTCCAGAAGACCCTGGCCAGCCCGCGCATCGCGCACATGGTCGAGCGGGTGCAGCGGATCGACACCACCGTCACGCGCTCCGAGGCCGAGGCGCTGCTGCTCGAGAGCAACCTCATCAAGAGCCTGCAGCCGCGCTACAACATCCTGTTCCGGGACGACAAGTCCTACCCCTACCTCAAGATCAGCGGCCACGCCTTTCCCCGGGTGTCGTACTACCGGGGGGCGGTGGACCGGCGCAGCCAGTACTTCGGGCCCTACCCCAGCGCCTGGGCGGTGCGCGAGGGCATCCAGGTGCTGCAGAAGGTGTTCCGGCTGCGCACCTGCGAGGACACGGTGTTCTCCAACCGGTCGCGGCCCTGCCTCCTCTACCAGATCCGCCGCTGCAGCGGTCCCTGCGTGGGCGCGATCGACGCCGAAGACTATGCGCGCGACGTCGCGGATGCGGTCCGCTTCCTGCGCGGCGGCCAGGCGGAGATCCTGCAGGACCTCGATGCGCAGATGCACGCCGCGGCGCAAGAGCTGCGCTTCGAGGAGGCCGCGGTGCTGCGCGACCGGATGAGCTCGCTGTCGCGCGTCCTGCACCAGCAGGCGATGGACACCCACAGCGACGTCGATGCCGACATCGTTGCGGTGGTGATCCGCGGCGGCCGGGTCTGCGTGAACCTGGCGATGGTTCGCGGCGGCCGCCACCTTGGCGACAAGGCGCACTTCCCGCTGCATGCGAGCGACGCCCTGGGCGCGCTCGAGGACGAAGAACGGGAGGGGGAGACGCAGGAGGGCGGGGCGCAGGAGGGCGGGGCGCAGGAGGGCGGGGCGCAGGAAGGACAGGCGCAGGAAGGACAGGCGCAGGAAGGACAGGCGCAGGAAGGACAGGCGCAGGACGGCGAAGCGCAGGAACGCGGGCCGCGCGATGCGGTGCCGGTGTCGGCGGTGCTCGAGGCCTTCGCGGCCCAGCACTACGCGTCGGCCTTCGTTCCGCCGGTGATCGTGGCCAGCGCGGAGGCGCCGTCGCAGGCGCTGGTGGAGATGCTCGAACAGCAGGCCGGCCGGCCGGTGCACTGGGTGGGGCGCTCGATCGGGCAGCGCAGGCGTTGGCTGGAGATGGCCGAGCAGAACGCCGAGCTTGCGCTGGCGCGCGTGCTGGCGGAGGAGGGCTCGCAGACCCAGCGCACCCGTGCGCTCGCGGCGCTGCTCGGCCTGGACGGCGAGGCCGACCTGGACCTGCTGCGCATCGAGTGCTTCGACATCAGCCACACGATGGGCGAGGCGACGCAGGCCTCGTGCGTGGTCTATGCGCAGCACGCGATGCAGCCCGCCCAGTACCGGCGCTTCAACATCGAGGACATCACCGGAGGCGACGACTACGCGGCGATGCGCCAGGTGCTCACCCGCCGCTATTCCCGGCTCGCGGCGCAGGCCGAGGAGGCGCAGCAGGGCGACACCGGCGCCGACGAGGTGCGCCTGCCGGACGTGGTGCTGATCGACGGCGGGCGAGGGCAGGTGGAGGTTGCGCGCCAGGTGTTCGAGGAACTGGGGCTGGACGCGCGGCTGCTGGTGGGCGTGGCCAAGGGCGAGGGGCGGCGCGTGGGCCTGGAGACGCTGGTGTTCGCGGACGGGCGCGAGCCGCTGGCGCTCGGGCGCGATTCCGCCGCACTGATGCTGGTCGCGCAGATCCGCGACGAGGCCCACCGTTTCGCGATCACCGGCATGCGTTCGCGGCGTGCCAAGGCCCGCAACGCGTCCCGTCTCGAGGAGATCGACGGGGTGGGGCCGCGCAAGCGCCAGCGGCTGCTGGCTCGGTTCGGCGGCTTGCGTGGCATCATGGCGGCCAGTGTCGAGGATCTCGCCTCGGTGGAAGGCATCTCGCGTGCGCTGGCCGACGAGATCTATCGCCGTCTGCACTGACCCCGTCCCAACCTCCAGGCGAAGCTTCCGGCCATCCCCTCCCGCTCCCGATGAACCTCCCGAACCTGCTCACCTGGCTGCGCGTGCTCGCGATCCCGCTGTTCGTGGCGCTCTTCTACCTGCCGCTCGCGGCCGGGACGGTGAACCTGGCGGCCACCGTGCTGTTCGTCGCCGCCGCGGTCACCGACTGGGTCGACGGCTACCTGGCGCGCAGGCTCGGGCAGACCTCGGCCTTCGGCGCGTTCCTGGATCCGGTGGCGGACAAGCTGCTGGTCAGTGCGGCGCTGATCATGCTCGTGGAGTTCGGCAGGGTCGAGGGGCTGGTCGCGCTGATCATCATCGGGCGCGAAATAACGATCTCGGCGCTGCGCGAGTGGATGGCGCAGATCGGCGCGCGCGCGAGCGTGGCGGTGCACTCCATCGGCAAGCTCAAGACCGTGGCCCAGCTGGTCGCGATCCCGATGCTGCTGTTCGACCGCACGGTGCTGGGCTTCGTCGACAGCCGCGCGATCGGCACCTGGCTGCTCTACGCCGCAGCCGTGCTCACCGTCTGGTCGATGTTCTACTACCTGCGCCGCGCCTGGCCCTACCTGAAGGAATCGCTCTGAAACCGGCGGTGCATCGCCGGTTTGACAGGCTCGAAAACGACGCTATAATTTCGGTCTGCATCGCAATGATTGCAACGCGGGAATAGCTCAGTTGGTAGAGCGCAACCTTGCCAAGGTTGAGGTCGCGAGTTCGAGACTCGTTTCCCGCTCCAGCTTTCTGAAGGGAAGCCCTGCTTCCCTTTTTCGTTGGTGGCGCCGCCCGGCGCCGCCGCACCCCTGGCGGGGTGGCAGAGTGGTCATGCAGCGGCCTGCAAAGCCGTGTACGCCGGTTCGATTCCGACCCCCGCCTCCA
>JBKHVS010000018.1:0-28028 GCA_046569945.1 Gammaproteobacteria bacterium
AAAGGCCTTTCGCACCACCTCGGCCATCAGCGGGCTGTGGTCGTCATGGATGACGTCGTCCGGCCGCAGCAGGATCACCACCTCGCCGTGGGCGTCGGCGCTCGCGCTCGCGATCGCCTGGTCGGTGCGCGAACGGATCGGCAGCACGCCCAGCTCGAACTCGACGCTGGAGATGCCGTCGCGCTCGCGCAGCCTTCCCTGCAGGAAGGAGCCGAGCCCGACGAAGTCCGCCACCTCCCGGGTCACCGGGCGATGGTAGAGGCGATAGGGCGTGTCCCACTGCGCGATCGAGCCGGCGGTCATCACGCCCACGACGTCGGCCATTGCGAAGGCCTCGTTCTGGTCGTGGGTGACGAGCAGCGCCGTGGTCCGGGCCTCGTTGAGGATCTCCCTGAGCTCCATCGCAAGGCGCTCGCGCAGGTCGGGGTCCAGGTTCGAGAAGGGCTCGTCCAGCAGCAGCAGCGCAGGTCCCGGGGCCAGCGCCCGCGCCAGCGCAACCCGCTGCTGCTGGCCGCCGGAGAGCTCGTGCGGATAGCGGCGCCGATAGTCGCTCATTCCCACCAGCGCAAGCATCCTGTCCACGCGCTCGCGCCTGTGCGCCGCGGACACCCGCCGCAGGCCGAAGCCGACGTTGGCCTCCACGTCGAGATGCGGGAACAGCGCGTAGTCCTGGAACACCACCCCGACGCCCCGGCGCTCGGGCTCCACCCACTGCCGGGGCGACGCGATCACCTTGCCGTCGATGAGCACCTCGCCCGAGTCCGGCCGGACGAAGCCGGCGATCGTGCGCAACGCAGTGGTCTTGCCGCAGCCCGAGGGGCCGAGCAGGCAGCCGATCTGGCCGCGCCGCAGCTCGAAGCTCAGCTCCTGGATCACCCGGGTCCGGCCGGCAGGGCCATCGAAGGCCACGCCCAGGCCCCGGACCTCGAGCGCGGGCCCGGCGGCGGGCGCCCCGGGCGAGGCATTGCCATCCGCGGTAGGACGGGCGACCGCGCCGCGCTGCGGCTCGCCGGAAGTGGGGGAGTCGGATGAATGCATATAATTCGCGTTCAGACGCATTCTACCGAAGCGCATCATCGAATCCACAGCCCCTGCTGCCGAGTCCGCGGCGTCATCGCTGACGATCGAGAGGTTGTCGTCTTCCACCCTCGCGGCGCTGGCCGGGATCGGTGCGCTGATGACGGCCGCGCCGATCGTCGTGCTGCTCTGGCTGGCCGCTTCCCCTGCGGCGGGCTGGGACACGCTGGCGCACCTGGCGGGAACGGTGCTGCCCTCGACGATCGCCAGCACGCTGCTGCTGGCGGCCGTGGTGCTCGCCGTGGTGCTGGTCGCAGGCGTGGGCACGGGCTGGCTGGTGGCCGCCTACGACTTTCCCGGACGCAGCTGGCTCGCCTGGGCGCTGGTGCTGCCGCTGTCGATGCCGGCCTTCGTGCTTGCTTACGCGTACACCGACTTCTTCGACACCTCGGGACCCTTCCAGTCCTGGCTGCGCGGGATCACCGGCTGGGCGGTCCGCGAGTACTGGTTCCCGGACATCCGTTCGCTGCCCGGCGCTGGCGTCGTCCTCGGGCTGGCGCTCTATCCCTACGTCTACATGCTGGCGCGCAATGCCTTCGCCGAGCGCAGTCCCTCGCTGGCGGAAGCTGCGCGATCGCTGGGAATGCACGGACGCCTCGCCTGGTGGCGGGTGACCTGGCCGGTGGCGCGCCCGGCCGTGGCCGCAGGCTGCGCGCTGGTGCTGATGGAGACGCTGGCGGATTTCGGCACCGTGACCTATTTCGGGGTGGACACGCTGACCGCTGCGATCTACCGCTCATGGCAGGGGCTCGGCGACCGCGTCGCGGCGGCCCGCCTGGCCTTCGTGCTGCTGGCGATGGTCGGTTTCCTCGTGCTGCTGGAGCGGCGCCAGCGCCAGCGCATGCGCTTCTACGCCCGCGGCGCCAAGTCCGCGCCCCGCACGCGGCTCGAAGGCTCGGCGGGCTGGCGGGCCTTTGCGCTGAGCGCGCTGCCGGTGCTGCTCGGTTTCGTGCTGCCGACGCTGCTGCTGCTGCGCGCCTGGCTTTCGGCGGGCGCCCCGACCGACCCCAGGATGTTCGACTGGGTGCTGAACTCGGTGCTGCTGGCCTCGATCGCCGCGGCGCTGATCCTGCCGGTGGCGCTGATCACCGCCTATGCTGCGCGCCTGGTGCGCAACCGATTCATGGGGTTCGCGGTGACGCTTGCCTGCGCCGGGTATGCGATGCCGGGAGTGGTCATCGGCGTCGGCCTGATGGTCTGGATCGGCAGCATCGACCGGATGCTCGGGATGCTGCTGCTGGGCGGGACCATCGTCGCGGTGGTCTATGCCTACGGGGTGCGCTTCTTCTCGATCGCCTACCAGGGCATGGAGGCGGCGCTCGCCCGGATCAGCCCTTCGATGGACAACAGCGCGCGCAGCCTCGGGCTGACGCCGGTGGAAGTGCTGCGCGAGGTGCACTGGCCGCTGCTGCGGCCCAGCCTGGCGGGCGCCGCGCTGCTGGTGGTGGTCGACTGCCTGAAGGAGCTCCCGGCAACGCTGGTGCTGCGGCCCTTCGACTTCGACACCCTCGCGGTCAGCGCCTATCACTTCGCTGCGGACGAGCGCCTGGCCGAGGCTGCGCTGCCATCGCTGCTGATGGTGCTGGCCGGCCTGCTGCCGGTCCTGCTGCTGTCGCGGGTCGCCGGCCGCAGCGCCGCGACCGCCAGGCCGGAGCGCCGCGCCGCCGCCGCCGATCCTAGGGCTTGAGCTTCGCCAGCCCGACCGCCTTCATCACTACGCGCTCGTAGACCGGTTCGGTGGTCCCGTTGCGCATCTTGTGCATGAAGTACTTCTCGAAGCCGATCTTGGCCAGGTGCACCCACTTGCCCTGCGAGAACCAGTTGACGTTGCGCGGCGGGATCTGCGGCAGCGCCACGAACGCGGCTCCGGAGTCGCCGAAGTCGGCAAGGCATACCGCATTCCAGGTGGCCCGCTCGTGCGGCTCCCCGCCGTCGAGCAGTGCACGGATGTTGTGCGCGGTAGCGGTGACCATCGATTCGATCATGTAGCCGGTCTTGGGCGTGCCAACCGGAACCGGCGTCGGCTCCACTGGCGGGATCGCGACGCACACGCCGATGCCGAACACGTTGCGGTACCTCGCGTTGCGCTGGTGCGCGTCGATGGTGACGAAGCCGCGCGGGTTGACGAGCCCCTCGATCCCGAAGACGGCGTCGATTCCCTTGAAGGCCGGCAGCATCATCGAGTACCTGAAGGGCAGCTCGTGGCGCTTCTTCTCCTTGCCGTCCTCGTCGTGCTCGATCACGTGCATGACGCCGTCCTCGACCCGGTCGACCTTCGCATTGCAGATCCAGCGGATGTGGCGCTCGCGGAAGATCGATTCGAGCATGCCCTTGGAGTCGCCGACCCCGCCGAGGCCCAGGTGGCCGACGTAAGGCTCCGAGGTGACGAAGGTCATCGGCACGCGGTCGCGGATCTTGCGGCGCCGCAGGTCGGTCTCCATGATCATCGCGAACTCGTAGGCAGGGCCGAAGCACGATGCGCCCTGCACCGCGCCGACCACGATGGGACCGGGATCGGCGACGAATCGCTGCCAGGCACGCTCCGCCGTTTCCGCGTGGTCGACGTGGCAGATGGACTGCGTGTGACCGTCCTGCGGACCAAGACCCGGGATCTCGTCGAAGGCGAGCTTCGGGCCGGTTGCGATCACGAGGTAGTCGTACTCGACGATCCGGTCATCCTCGAGGACGATGCGGTTGGCATCAGGATCGACACGCCTGGCGCCCACCGGGATGAAGTCGATGCCCTTGCGCCCGAGCGGACCGGCGGGGTCGATCTCGATGTCCTCGCGCTTGCGCCAGTCGACCGCCACCCAGGGATTCGAGGGCACGAAGTGAAAGCGGGCGTCGCGCGAGATCACGGTGACGCGGTCGCCGGGCCGCGCCATCGCCTTCATTTCGTAGGCCATCGACATTCCGCCGAGACCGGCGCCCAGGATCACGATATGAGCCATCTGTGCTTCTCCTTTTGCCCTGGTGGGTGAGGGCGCCTTGCGACGCGCAGGCAGTTGCATCGGCGCCAGGCTTGAAGATCGCTGTATCGTTATGGAGCGATGAGCAAGTCGGTCGAGCTTATGCCTGCCGGTGCGGCCCGTCAATCCTGCAAGGACCCGGGCTGGGGCGAGCGATGCCTCGGCAGAAGTGCTTGGAAATCGGACGGAAAGCTGTGCTATATTCTCGGTTTGCAGGCGCGTAGCTCAGCTGGTTAGAGCACCACCTTGACATGGTGGGGGTCGTTGGTTCGAGTCCAATCGCGCCTACCAGACACTCCCGGGATGCAGTGCCTTTCCCGGGTCCGGGTTCTCCCGGTCTGTACCTGCAGAAGAGCGGCATCGGGGCGGCAGCGCTCCGGCGCTGCAAGGGCGAGCTTCCTGTCGTCCCCAATGGAAAAGCGCGGCCCCGGCCGCGCTTTTTTTTTCAGTCGCGTGATCCGATTCACACCGCCGGCCGACGCCCCGCACGCATGGCCGGGTCTCCGAGGATGCAGCAGATGGGCGAGAACGCAGTTGTCGAAGCACCGGTCAGGGTCACGCTTCCCGATGGATCGGTGCGCGAATTCCCCGGCCCGGTGACGGTCGCCGAGGTGGCGCGCTCCATCGGGCCGGGGCTG
The DNA here is from genome assembly GCA_046569945.1 of Gammaproteobacteria bacterium. GTDB lineage: Bacteria > Pseudomonadota > Gammaproteobacteria > Burkholderiales > Burkholderiaceae_E > Quisquiliibacterium. Next base: position 4,685 of record JBKHVS010000018.1, read on the forward strand.
GCCAAGGCGGCGCTCGCCGGCCGGATCGACGGCGAACTGGTCGACACCAGCCGCCGGATCGAACGCGACGCGAAGCTCGCGATCGTCACCGAGCGCGACGCCGAGGGCCTCGAGATCGTCCGCCACTCCACTGCCCACCTGCTGGCCTATGCGGTCAAGACCCTGTTCCCCGACGCCCAGGTCACGATCGGTCCGGTGATCGACAACGGCTTCTACTACGACTTCTCCTACAAGCGCCCGTTCACGCCCGAGGATCTCGCGGCCATCGAGGACAAGATGCGCGAGCTCGCCGCGAAGGACGAGCCCGTGGTGCGCGAGGAGTGGGACCGCGACGAGGCCGTCCGCTTCTTCGAAGGCATCGGCGAGAAGTACAAGGCCGAGATCATCGGCTCGATCCCCGCGGGCGAGCGCATCTCGCTGTACCGCGAAGGCGGGTTCATCGACCTGTGCCGGGGGCCACACGTGCCGGCCACCGGCCGCCTGAAGGTCTTCAAGCTGATGAAGCTGGCCGGCGCCTACTGGCGCGGCGACTCGAAGAACGAGATGCTCCAGCGCATCTACGGCACGGCCTGGACCAGCCAGAAGGACCAGGACGCCTACCTCCACATGCTCGAGGAGGCGGAGAAGCGCGACCATCGCCGGCTGGGCCGCGAGCTCGACCTCTTCCACATGCAGGACGAGGCTCCCGGGCTGGTGTTCTGGCACCCGAAGGGCTGGGCGATCTGGCAGGCGGTCGAGCAGTACATGCGCGAGGTCTACCGCGACAGCGGCTACGAGGAGGTCAAGGGGCCGCAGATCCTCGATCGCAGCCTATGGGAGCGCACCGGCCACTGGGACAACTACCGCGAGAACATGTTCACGACCGAGTCGGAGAACAGGCACTACGCGCTCAAGCCGATGAACTGCCCCGGCCACGTCCAGATCTTCAAGACGGGCCTGCGTTCCTATCGCGAGCTGCCGCTGCGCTATGGCGAGTTCGGGCAGTGCCATCGCAACGAGCCCTCCGGCGCGCTGCACGGCATCCTGCGCGTGCGCGGCTTCACGCAGGACGACGGCCACGTGTTCTGCACCGAGGACCAGATCCTCGACGAGTGCGTCGCCTTCACCGAGCAGCTCCAGCGGGTCTACAGCGACTTCGGCTTCACCGACATCCTCTACAAGGTGGCCACGCGCCCCGAGAAGCGCGTCGGCAGTGACGAACTGTGGGACAAGGCGGAGCAGGCGCTGATGGAGTCGCTGCGCCGGTCCGGGCTCGAATTCACCGTGTCGCCCGGCGACGGCGCCTTCTACGGCCCCAAGATCGAGTACACGCTCAAGGACGCCCTCGGCCGCCAGTGGCAGTGCGGCACCATCCAGGTCGACTTCAACATGGCCGAGCGCCTGGGCGCCGAGTACGTGGCCGAGGACAACTCCCGGCGCACGCCCGTGATGCTGCATCGTGCGATCGTCGGGTCGCTCGAGCGGTTCATCGGCATCCTCATCGAGAATCACGCCGGCGCCATGCCCATGTGGCTCGCGCCGGTGCAGGCCACGGTGGCCTGCATCACCGACGCGCAGGCCGACTATGCGCAATCCGTTGCACAAACGCTGAGAAAACAAGGGTTTAGGGTGCAGACCGATTTGCGCAACGAGAAGATCAACTATAAAATCCGCGAGTTGAGCCTGCAGAAGTTGCCGTACATCCTCGTGGTGGGCGACAAGGAGAAGCAGGCGGGCAAGGTTGCCGTGCGTGGGCGCGGCGGCCTGGATCTCGGGGTGATGACGGTGGAGGAGTTCGCCGCGCGCCTCGCGCAGGACGTGGACGCCAGGCGCGCCGCGCCCCTGCCCAGGCAGGCCTGAACCCTGGGGCCGCGGCCCCGGACCAAACCAATGGAGAACGCAGCATAGCTACCGAACGTTCGCATCGCCTCAACGGTGAAATCACCGCTTCGGAGGTCCGCCTCGTCGGCATCGACAACGAGCCGATCGGAATCGTCACTTATCGCGACGCCATGCGCATGGCCGAGGAAGCCGACGTGGATCTCGTCGAGATCGCGCCGACTGCCCAGCCGCCGGTCTGCCGCCTGATGGACTACGGAAAGTTCAAGTATCAGGAGCAGAAGCGGGCCCATGACGCACGCCAGAAGCAGAAGATCATCCAGGTCAAGGAAGTCAAGTTCCGGCCCGGTACCGACGAAGGCGACTACCAGATCAAGCTGCGCAACCTGATCCGGTTCCTCGAAGAAGGCGACAAGGCGAAGATCACGCTGCGTTTCCGGGGCCGCGAGATGGCCCACCAGGAATTCGGTTATCGCCTGCTGGAGCGCGTCCGGGACGATCTCGAGGAGATCGGCCAGGTCGAGCAGATGCCCAAGCTCGAAGGCAGGCAGATGATCATGGTGGTCTCCCCCAAGAAGAAGAAGTGATTCTTCGCGGGAGACCGTTGGATTCGAGCGGGGCTTGCCCCGACGAAAGAAGCCGAGCGGGTCGTTGAAGTTCCGGACGGTGATCCGGACACCCGACAAGGCATTAGAAGGAAGAGCAGGGCCGACATGCCCAAGATGAAAACCAAGAAGGGCGCAGCGAAGCGATTCCGCGTGCGCGCAGGCGGTACCGTCAAGCGGGGACAGGCGTTCAAGCGTCACATCCTCACGAAGAAGACCACGAAGAACAAGCGCCAGCTGCGCGGGTCGACCGAGGTCCATGCAACGAACGTCGAGTCCGTTCGTTCCATGCTTCCCTACGCCTGACGGAGAACTTGAATGCCCAGAGTCAAACGTGGAGTCACGGCGCGGGCGCGCCACAAGAAGGTCCTCGAGCGGGCCAAGGGTTATCGCGGCCGCCGCGGCAACGTCTATCGCGTCGCCGTCCAGGCGGTCATGCGCGCGGGTCAGTACGCCTACCGCGATCGCCGCACCAAGAAGCGCGTGTTCCGCTCGCTGTGGATCGCGCGGATCAACGCCGCTGCGCGTGAGCACGGCATCACCTACAGCGTGTTCATCAACGGCCTGAACAAGGCGGCGATCGGCCTGGACCGCAAGGTGCTTGCCGAGCTGGCCGTCAACGACAAGCCGGGCTTCGCCGCGATCGTCGGCAAGGTCAAGGCTTCGCTCGGCGCCGCCTGAGCAGGTTTCGGCGCACTGCCGCGGCGGCCTCCGGCCGCGGCGGCCAGCCGGAAGCGGACGGGGCCTTGTCGGCCCCGTTTTCATTTCACCGTACCCCTCCCCGGATCCGAGCCGATGGACGCATCCCTCCAGAACATCGTCGACGAGGCGCGCAGCGCGATCGCAGCCGCCGATCCTGCCGCGCTGGCCAACACCAAGGCGCGATTCCTCGGCAAGGACGGCCTGCTCACCCAGCGGATGAAGACGCTGGGCAAGCTCTCGCCCGAGGAGCGCGCCAGGCTCGGCAAGGAGCTCAACCAGGCCAAGCAGGCGATCGAGGCCCTGCTGAACGAGCGCGAGGCGGCGCTGGCCAAGGCCGAGCTCGATGCCCGGCTCGCCCAGGAGGCGATCGACGTCACGCTGCCCGGGCGCGGCGCCGGCCGCGGCGGGCTGCACCCGATCACCCTGACGATCGAGCGCATCGAGGCGATCTTCCGCTCCATCGGCTTCGACGTGGCCGACGGTCCGGAGATCGAGGAGGACTTCTACAATTTCACCGCGCTGAACACGCCGGAGAACCATCCGGCGCGCTCGATGCACGACACCTTCTACGTCGAGGGCACCGACGCCCAGGGCCAGGGACTGGTGCTGCGCACGCACACCAGTCCGGTGCAGATCCGCTATGCGCGCATGCATGCGCCGCCGATCAAGGTGATCGCCCCCGGCAAGACCTATCGCGTGGATTCCGACGCGACGCACTCGCCGATGTTCCACCAGTTCGAGGGGTTGTGGGTCGACGAGGACATCAGCTTCACCGACCTCAAGAGCGTCTACACCGACTTCCTGCGCATGTTCTTCGAGACCGACGAGCTCGACGTGCGCTTCCGGCCGTCCTACTTCCCGTTCACCGAACCCTCGGCCGAGATCGACATGCGCTTCCACACCGGCCCGCTGGCCGGGCGCTGGCTGGAAGTGTCGGGTTCCGGGCAGGTGCATCCCAACGTGATGCGCAACTACGGGCTGGACCCGGAGCGCTACATCGGCTTCGCCTTCGGCTCGGGAATCGAGCGGCTTGCGATGCTGCGCTACGGCGTCGGCGACCTGCGCCTGTTCTACGAGAACGACCTGCGCTTCCTCGCGCAGTTCAATCCCTGACCGACGCTTCGGCGGCGACGCCGCCATCGGCCCGCGCGCGCCGGCGCGGGCGCCCCGGACGAACCTTTCGAATCGAGACCGAGCGATGAAGTTTCCCGAGAGCTGGCTGCGCAGCTTCTGCAACCCGGAATGGTCCACCGACCAGCTGGCCGAGCGCCTGACGATGGCCGGGCTCGAGGTCGAGGAGGTCACCTCCGCTGCGCCGCCGTTCAGCGGCGTGGTGGTCGGTCACGTCCTGTCGGTGACTCGTCACCCGAACGCCGACAAGCTCAACGTCTGCGAGGTGGACACCGGTTCCGGCGTGCAGTCCATCGTCTGCGGCGCGCCCAACGTCACGCCCGGCGTGCGCGTGCCCTGCGCGCTTCCCGGCGCGGTGCTGCCCGGTGGCTTCGCGATCAGGCCGGTGACGATGCGCGGCGTCGAGAGCAAGGGCATGCTGTGTTCGGCGCGCGAGCTGGGGCTGTCCGAGGACCACGGCGGCCTGCTGCTGCTGCCGGCCGATGCGCCCGTGGGTGCCGACATCCGCAAGTACCTGCAGCTCGAGGACCAGGTGTTCCTGCTCAAGCTCACGCCCAATCTCGCGCACTGCTTCGGCGTGCAGGGCATCGCCCGCGAGGTGGCCGCGCTGAGCGGCGCAGCGCTCTCGGTGCCCTCGTTCGCGCCGGTGGCCGTGACGCTCGCCGAGAAGCTGCCCGTGCGCATCGAGGCGCCGGACCTCTGCGGCCGCTTCTCGGGCCGCGTCATCCGCGGCGTGAACGCGAAGGCGCCGACGCCCGAATGGATGAAGCGGCGCCTGGAGCGGGCAGGGCAGCGCCCCATCTCAGCGCTGGTCGACATCTCCAACTACGTGATGCTGGAGCTGGGCCGCCCTTCGCACGTCTTCGACCTGCAGAAGATCGCCGGGGGCCTGCAGGTGCGCTGGGGCCGCACGGGCGAGCGGCTCGAACTGCTCAACGGCCAGGTCATCGAGCTCGATCCGCAGGTGGGGGTGATCGCCGACGCTTCCGGGCAGGTCGAGAGCCTGGCCGGGATCATGGGCGGCGCGAGCACCGCGGTGTCGCTGGACACCACGGCGATCTACGTCGAGGCGGCCTTCTGGTGGCCGGCCGCCATCGCCGGCCGGGCGCGGCGGTACAACTTCTCGACCGATGCCGCGCAGCGCTTCGAGCGCGGGGTCGATCCCGCCAGCACTGTGGATCACCTCGAATACCTGTCCCGCCTGATCCTCGAGATCTGCGGCGGGCAGGCCGCGCCGGTGGACGACACGATCACCGGGCTTCCGGAGCGCAATCCGGTCACGATGCGCATCGCGCGCGCGCGCAAGGTGATCGGCATCGAGATTTCGGAGGCCGAGATCGCACAGGCCTTCCAGCGCCTGCAGCTGCCTGCGCGGCGCGATGGCGACCACTTCGTGGTGACCCCGCCCTCGTATCGCTTCGACCTCCAGATCGAAGAGGACCTGATCGAGGAGGTGGTGCGGCTGTGGGGCTACGAGCGCCTTCCGGTGCGCCCGCCGCGGGCGTCGCTGCCGATGCTCGCGCAGCCCGAGGCCCGGCGCAGCCGCTTCGCCGTGCGCCGGGCGATCGCCGCCCGCGACTACCAGGAGGTGATCGGCTACAGCTTCGTTGCCTCGGAGCTCGACCGGATGCTGGGCGGCGGCGAGCCGATCCGGCTGCTGAACCCGATTGCCGCGCAGATGGACGTGATGCGCACCACGCTGTGGGGCGGTCTCGTGGAAACCCTGCGCGCCAACCTCAACCGCCGCGCCACGCGGGTGCGCCTGTTCGAGGCGGGGCGGGTGTTCGCCGCCGATCCCTCGGTGCAGCCCGGGCCGCTGGCAGTCAACGGGGTGCGCCAGCCCGAGATGCTCGCCGGCATGGCCTACGGCCCGGTGGCCGACGAGCAGTGGGGGATGCCGGCCCGGCCGGTGGACTTCTTCGACGTCAAGGCGGACGTGCAGGCGCTGTTCGGCAGCCTGGTCCTCCGCTGGGAGCGGGCCGAGCATCCGGCGCTCCATCCGGGGCGCAGCGCGCGGCTGATCCTCGACGGCCGCCCGGTGGGCTGGCTCGGCACGCTGCACCCGGCCGTGCAGCAGGCGCTGGAACTGCCGCAGGCGCCGGTGCTGTTCGAGGTCGAGATGGACGCGCTGGTCTTTCGGCCGGTCCCGTCCTTCGAGCCGGTGTCGAAGTTTCCGCCGGTGGTGCGCGACCTCGCGCTGGTCGTCGACCAGTCGATTCCGGCCCAGCGACTGCTCGACGAAGTGGAGGCCGCGCGCGCCGAAAACGCCTCCGGCGGGCTGCTCAGGAACGTCATCCTGTTCGACGAATATCGCGGTAAGGGATTGGAAAATAAGGAAAAAAGCCTTGCCATCCGTCTGTGGATGCAAGATACTCAGCGCACCCTGAACGACGCCGAAGTCAACGACCTGATCGCAGCGATCGTCGACCGTGTGGGCCGCAGCCTCGGAGCACGGCTTCGCTCCGGTGCCTGACAAGCCTGCCCCGGAAATGAACGCACCTGGCCAGCCCATGACCTTCCTGCCGCTCGAACCCGGCCCGTCCAGGGCGACGCCGACCGAGGCCGAGATGCCGGAAGAGGCGTTCACGCTGACCAAGGCCGAGCTCGCCGAAATGCTGTTCGAGCGGGTCGGCCTGAACAAGCGCGAGGCCAAGGACATGGTCGAGACCTTCTTCGACGAGATCCGCGGTGCGCTCGAGCGCGGCGAGAGCGTGAAGCTGTCCGGCTTCGGCAATTTCCAGCTGCGCGACAAACCGCAGCGCCCCGGTCGAAATCCCAAGACGGGCGAGGAGATCCCCATCTCAGCGCGCCGTGTGGTCACCTTCCACGCCAGCCAGAAGCTGAAGAACCAGATCGAGGGCGAGACGGCCTGAGCCGCGCTCCCGCTTCCCGCGTTCGGCGTGCCGGGCGCATCACACAGGAAAGCCCCCCCTTCCCATGCAGCCGAAACCCGACGCCAAGATCGTCCTGCCGCCGATACCGGCCAAGCGCTACTTCACGATCGGCGAGGTCAGCGAGCTGTGCGGAGTGAAGCCCCACGTGCTCCGCTACTGGGAGCAGGAGTTCACGCAGCTGCGCCCCATGAAGCGTCGCGGCAACCGCCGCTACTACCAGCACCACGAGGTGCTGCTGGTGCGCCGCATCCGCGAACTGCTCTACGAGCAGGGCTTCACCATCAGCGGCGCGCGCAACCGGCTGGGCGAGGTGCTCGGCAAGGGCCGCGATGCCGCCGCCGTCCTCGCCGAGCCGATCCCGGTCACCTACGAGGTCACCGAGCACGAGGTCGAGGACATCCGGCGCACGCTCCTCGAAGCGCTCGAACTGCTGGCACCCGACGGGGATGCGCAGCAGCCGGCCGGTGCCGGCGAGGCGCAGCGGGCGTGATCCGCAGCGCCGGGTGGTCGATCGAAGTTTCCTGCCTGAAAAACCTGCTATAATTTTTTGCTTCGGGGCGTAGCGCAGCCTGGTAGCGCACTTGCATGGGGTGCAAGGGGTCGAGTGTTCGAATCACTCCGTCCCGACCAGTAAAATCAAGGGGTTGGCTCTCACAAGGAGTCAACCCCTTGTTCATTTCCGAAAGGAGCGCCCATGATCCGCCGCCACGCAGTTTCCGTCTTCGCCGCCGCAGCCACGCTCCTGGCCGCAGGCAGCGTCTTCGCAGCCCCCGAGCGCTACGTCCTCGATCCCATGCACACCTTCGTGAACTTCGAGGTGCTGCACTTCGGGACCTCGACGGTGCGCGCGCGCTTCGACCGCACCGAAGGCCATGTGTTGATGGACCCCGCGGAGCGCACCGGTGAGGCGGTCATCAGGATCGACACCGCTTCGGTCAGCTCCGGCATTCCGGACTTCGACCGGCACCTGAAGAGCCCGGATTTCCTCGATGTGGCGCGAGCACGGCAGGCCATCTTCGTCGGCAGCCGCTTCGCGTTCGACGGGGATCGCGTGCGCTCGGTGGAAGGCACGCTGACGATGCTCGGCAAGGCCGTGCCGGTCACGCTGGAGGCGCGCCGATTCAACTGCTACGACAGCCCGATGCTGAAGGCGCGGGTCTGCGGCGGAGACTTCGAGACGACGATCCGGCGCAGCCAGTGGGGGATGAACTGGGGCATCGACATGGGCGTGCCCGACGCGGTCCGGCTGGTGATCCAGATCGAGGCGGTCAGGCGCTAGGGTCGGCGCTCGCGATCGCCAGCATGGCCTGGAGGTGCGCCAGCACCTCCCGATGGCAGTCCAGCCCGTACATCGCGGCGCTTGCCGGGTCGTCGCGACCCACGCGAACCGTCAGCCAGCCGGGTCCGGCAAGCCTGAAGACGGCCTCGTCGTTGACGTCGTCGCCGACGTAGACGACGGCGTCGGCGCCTGCGCGGCGCATCAGTGACAGCACCGCGTGGCCCTTGTCGGGGGCGTCCTGCGGCACCACGTTGATCACGCACTTGCCACCGAAGCTGCGCAGGCCCTCGGGAAGGTCCGCCACCAGTCCTTCCGCGATCCGGCGGGCGGCATCGACGTCGGCGGCCCGCCGGTAGTGCAGCGCCAGCGAATGTCCCTTGTCTTCCAGGCGGATGCCGGCTGCGTGCCAGGCTCCGGCCGAGGCCCGAAGGTTCTCGCGCAGCGGGTTCAGGCTCGACAGGCTGCCGGGAGCGAGTTCGCCGGCCGGATCCTCGGCGCCGTGGCTGCCCACCACGTAGGCCGGCTCGAAGCCCAGCCGGTGGCTGACGTCGGCAACCGAGCGCCCGGTGACGATCGCCACCGGGAAACGGGCGGCGAGGGCGGCCAGCGCCGCCGACACCGCGGGCTCCACGCTGGCGTCGTCGGGGTGCTCGACGATGTCGGCGAGGGTGCCGTCGAAGTCGAAGGCCAGCAGGGGATGGCCGGCCATGGCGCGAGCCAGGTCGGCCAGGCCGTCGGGCGACAGTGCGTGCCGCATCTCAGGGCTCCTTCGACTGCGAGACGCGTTCGGCGATGCGCTCGCGCATGCGCACCCGAGCCGCATCGCTGAGCATCCGTCCTGCCCACCGGTAGACGTTGAACTCGCGGACCGTGTCGCGCAGGCTCGCCATCCGGACCTGCTGCTCTTCGGCGGGCATGGTGATCGCCCGCTGCAGCGCGTCGGCCGTCTCCTCGACGTGGTACGGGTTCACGATCAGGGCCTCGGTCATCTCGCGCGCCGCGCCCGCGTATCGGCTGAGCACCAGGACGCCGCGCTCGTCGTCGCGGGCGGCGACGAACTCCTTGCTGACCAGGTTCATTCCGTCGTGCAGGCTGGTGACCACGCACGCATCCGCGGCCCGGTAGAGCTCGATGAGCGCGTCCTGGTCGTGGTGCTCGGCCACCAGGTGCACCGGGCGGTAGCCGTCGCGCCCGAAGCGCTCGTTGATGCGTTTCTCGACCGACTCGATGCGCAGCTGGAAGGCCCGGTATTCCTCGAGGGCGGAGCGGGTCGGCGCGGCGATCTGCACGAATCCGAAGCGTCCGATCCACTCCGGGTACTTTTCCAGCATCCGCTCGACCGCGTGCAGCCGCTCGAGGATGCCCTTGGTGTAGTCGAAGCGGTCCACGCCGACCGCGAGCCTGGCGTCGGAGCGCAGGCCGAACCGCTCGAACACGCGCTCCCGGCAGACGGGCGCCGGCGGCCAGGCCGCGCAGGCCTCGGGGGAGGGCCATTCGATCGAGATCGGATAGCTCTCGATCAGGGTCTCCTTGCCCTCGTGGCTGATCGTGTCGTGCTCGTACTCGATGCGGGCCTCGATCTGCCGGTCGACCGTCTCCATGAAGTTGCGGCAGTGGTGCCGGGTGTGGAAGCCCAGGATGGTGCTGCCGAGCATGCCGCGCAGCAGTTCCTGGCTCCAGGGGCAGATGCCGAAGGACTCGGGGCTGGGCCAGGGGATGTGCCAGAAGGTGATGATGGTGGCGCGCGGCAGCCGCTCGCGCAGCATGGCCGGCAGCAGCGCGAAGTGATAGTCCTGCACCAGCACGACCGGGTCCTCGCTGCGCGCCTCGGCCACCACCGCCTCGGCGAAGCGCCGGTTCACCGCCCGGTAGCGGCGCCAGTCGGATTCGCGGAACACGGGGCGCACGTGCGCGGCGTGGCACAGCGGCCAGACGCCCTCGTTGGCGAAGCCGTAGTAGTAGCCCTGCTCCTCTTCCTCGGTGAGCCAGAGGCGGCGCAGCGTGTAGTCCTCCTCGCCGGGCGGCACCCGCACCCGGTCGTTGCCGTCCACCGACTCGCGGTCCGCGCTGCCGCTGCCGTGCGCGATCCATGTTCCGGAGCAGGCGCGCATCACCGGCTCGATCGCGGTGACCAGGCCGCTTGCGGGACGCCGCACCACGATGCGATCTCCCTCCCGCTCGTGAAGGTAGGGCTCGCGGTTGGAGACGACGACGATCTCCTGGTCGTGCAGGTCGGTGGCAAGCAGCCGGCGCAGGCGCTCCGCGTTCCAGGCGGTGTCCGGGCCGCGCGCGCGACGGTATTCGTCCACGAGTTCGCGCATCCGCACACGCAGTTCGGCGGCGATCGGCGCGAACTCCGGGGGCGGCGGCGAGAGCGGACGCAGCAGCCCCTCGCCGCGCAGCACCGCCCGCGTGCCCGCAACCCAGCCGCGCCAGCTCAGCTGCGCCACCACCACGGTGATCAGCGCGATCGCGGCGCCCATCGCGACGATCAGCGCCACCAGGTAGCCCCGGCTGTCCTTGCTGCGATGCTCGACGAAGCTGAAGTCGTGCACCAGGACCAGCCGCGGGCCTTCCGGGTCGCCGCCGCGCAGCGGCTGGACGCGGACGTGGACCGCGCCGGTGGCGGCCTCGAACAGGGGCCGGCGCGCCTCGCTCAGCCGTGCCGCCTGCGCGCAGTCGAGTTCGGCCGGGAAGGCCCGTGTGGGCCGGGCGAGCCGATGATCGGCCGAGCACAGCCCCAGCGCGAGGAGGCGCTCGTCGAGGACGGTGCGCTCGAAGAGGGCGTCGACTCGGGCGGTGTCGCCGGCGGCGAGCGCATCGGCGAGCGGGTCGGAGAGGGCGTTGGCGATCAGGTCGCCGCGAAGGTCGAGGTCGCGGGCGAACCACCGCACCGTCAGCCGGTCCACCAGGGGCAGCGTCAGGTAGGCGGCCGCCACCAGCACCAGGGCGAGCGGCAGGAGAAAGCGGAGCTGGAGCCTGAGCGTCGTTCTCATCATTGCGTCGCGGCCGCATCGCGCCGATCGGGCTGGCGCGACGCGCGGGCAGGCCGGCTGCGCGCCAGGGGCGCTGCGGCGACCTGAAGTAGACTCGGTGCCGAGGGTCCGGGCCCTGCGGGACTGGAAGCCGGCAGGGCGCTTCGAGTATAGCCCCGTGCCCTGCCGGCGGCGCCCGCGGACCTGAATCGCCCCCGCTGCACGATGCCTCCCGCAGCGGGCCCGGAACCACTCCGAGGAAGCGGATGCGGAAAGCCGTCGGACCCCAGCCCGGAGCACGCGATCCCGCCAGCCTCGACCTCGCGCTCATCGGGAACTGCTCCTTCGGCGCCCTCGTCGACCGGCGGGCCCGCGTCGTCTGGTGCTGCATGCCGCGCTTCGACGGCGATCCGGTCTTCCACGCGCTGCTCGATTCCGCCGAGGGCATCGGCCAGGAGGGGACGTTCGCGGTCGAGATCGAGGATTTCGCGCGCAGCGAGCAGGCCTACGATCCCGGAACCGCGATCCTGCGCACCCGGCTCTACGACGGCGCAGGCAACGGCGTCGAGGTGGTCGACTTCGCGCCGCGCTTCTACACCCGCGACCGCATCTTCCGGCCCGCGCAGCTCGTGCGGCGCGTGCGGCCCCTCAACGGCCGGGTGCAGGTGCGCTTCGTCGTTCGCCCGCGCAGCGATTGGGGTTCCCGGACGCCCGAGACCGCGCGCGGCAGCAACCACCTGCGTTTCGCGGCCTCCGGCGGAGCGTTGCGGCTCACGACCAACGCGCCGCTCACCTATGTGATCGGCGAGACCTGGTTCTCGCTGGGCCAGCCGGTCAGCCTGATGCTCGGCCCGGACGAGACCCTTTCAGGCGGCATCGAGGAGACCGCGCGCGAGTTCGAGGAACTCACCGCCGCGCACTGGCTGCAATGGACGCGCAGCCTCGCCTTGCCCTTCGAGTGGCAGGACGCGGTGATCCGCGCGGCCATCACGCTGAAGCTCTGCCAGTACGAGGAGACCGGCGCGATCGTCGCGGCGGTGACCACCAGCATCCCCGAGGCCCCTGGCAGCCGGCGCAACTGGGACTACCGCTACTGCTGGCTGCGCGATGCCTTCTTCGTGGTGCGCGCGCTGAACAGCCTGGCCGAGGTGGGCACCATGGAGTCCTACATGCACTGGCTGTACAACGTGGTTCGCGGCGCCGAGGGGGGGCGCGTGCAGCCGCTCTACGGCATCGGGCTCGAGCGCGAGCTCTTCGAATCGACCGTTGCGTCGGTCTCCGGCTATCGCGGCATGGGCCCGGTCCGCGCGGGGAACCAGGCCTGGGAGCATTCGCAGCACGACGTCTACGGCAACATCGTGCTCGGCGCGGCGCAGGCCTTCCACGACCACCGGCTGTTCCGCCGCGCGGATGCGAGCGACTTCGACGCGCTCGAGGCAGTCGGCGAGTGCGCCTGGCGCCTGCACGACCAGCCCGATGCCGGCATGTGGGAGCTGCGCACCCGCGCCGAGGTCCACACCTCCTCGGCGCTGATGTGCTGGGCCGCCTGCGACCGCCTGGCCAAGATCGCCGCAGTGCTGTCGCTGCCTTCCCGGGTGCGCACCTGGTCGGAGCGGGCCGCGGCGATCCGCGCGCGGATCCTGGCGTCCGCCTGGAGCGAACGGCGCAAGGCCTTCACGCAGAGCTTCGGCGGCCATGACCTCGACGCAAGCGTGCTGCTGATGGCCGAGGTGGGCTTCCTGGACCCGAAGGATCCGCGCTTCGTCAGCACGGTGGAGGTCCTGGAGACGGTGCTCTGCGACGGTCCCCACATGCGCCGCTACGAGGCGCCCGACGACTTCGGCCGCCCGGAGACCGCGTTCAACGTCTGCGCCTTCTGGCGGATCGACGCGCTGGCGCGCATCGGCCGCACCGCGCAGGCGCGGGAGATCTTCGAGGCCATGCTCGCCAGTCGCAACCACGTCGGGCTGCTGTCGGAGGACATCGCGCCGGGCACCGGCGAACTGTGGGGCAACTTCCCGCAGACGTATTCGATGGTGGGCATCGTCAGCGGCGCCGTGAGGCTTTCGGCGCCCTGGGATTCGGTAGTCTGAACCCGGGCGGCCGCGCAGCGCGCGCGGCTGCCCCGCAGGAGCATGTGCATGGCGAAGGCGCGGGTTTCGTGAAGCGGGTACTGCTGCTGGGCGGCGGACATGCGCATCTGGTCGCTGCGCCGCTGCTCGCCGCGGCGATGAAGGGACGGGCTTCGCTGGCCCTGGTCGCACCGTCGCCGCGGCTGCTCTACTCGGGGATGATGCCGGGCTGGCTGGCCGGGCAGTACGACTTCGACGAGTGCTCGATCGACCTCGCCGGCATCTGCGCCCGGCACGGCATCGAGTGGATCCGCGACAGGGTCGTCGACATCGACTTCGCTTCCGGCCAGGCCGTCGGCGAGAACGGCCGTCATCGCTTCGACCTCGCTTCGGTGAACGTCGGTTCGGAGAACGATCCCGGACGCCTGGACGACGACGCGGGCGAGGGAGGCGGTCTCGCGGTCTTCGGAGCCAAGCCCTTTGCCGAGTTCGTCGAGCGCTGGAACGCCTGGCGCGCCGCCTGCTCGGCGCGGCCGGGGCCGCGTGAACTGCTGGTGGCCGGCGGCGGCGCCGCGGCCGTCGAGATCGCGTTCGCGCTCACCCGCCTGGCCGGCACCGACGACGCGCTGCGCGGCTCGCGGGTCACGCTGGCGACGGCGAGCGGGGAACTGCTGCCGGGCATGTCCCGATCGGCGGCGCGCATCGCCCGCGGCTCGCTCGCGGCGCGGGGCGTCGAAGTGCGCGCGGGGCTGCGCTATTGCGGCGCGGGAGGCGGCGCGGCAAGGTTCGAGGATGGATCGTCGGCGCCCGCGGACCTAGTCGTCGTCGCCACCGGCGCGCGGCCTGCGGACTGGCTCGCCAGCGCCGCGCGGAGGGACTCGGTGGCGCTCGCGCCGCACGGCGGGATCGCGGTGCGCTCCGACCTGCGTTCGACCTCGCATCCGTCGATCTTCGCGGCTGGCGACTGCGCGGGCTTCGTCGATCGGACCGTGCCGCGTTCGGGCGTGCATGCTCTGCGCCAGGGGCCGGTGCTGGCGGCCAACCTGGCGCGGATCCTGGGCGGCGCGGGCGCAGGCGAGGGGCCGCTGCAGCGCTACGCTCCGCGGCGCTGGACGCTGGCGCTCCTCAACCGATGCGACGGGAGCGCCATCGGCGCCTGGGGACCGCTGGGCTTCGCGGGCGACTGGGCTTGGCGGTGGAAGGACCGGATCGACCGGGGCTTCATCGCCCGCTTCCCCTCCGGTCTGGGGCAGGTGTAAGGATGCCGCCCCCGGCTGCGTCGGAGCAATCATGAACGGCCCTGCATCCGCGTCCGACACTGCCCGCAGGCAGCCGGATCCCTCTGCGCTTCCGGCGCTCGCCGTGCTCGCGGTCGTTCCCGCGCTGAACGAGGAGGCGGCCATCGCCGCCTGCCTCGCGCCGCTGCTTGCCGAGGGCGCGCGCGTGGTGGTGGTGGATGGCGGCAGCGCCGACGCCACCCCCCGCATCGCGGCCGGGGCCGGCGCGCGGGTGCTGCGCGCGGCGCGCGGCCGCGCGAGCCAGATGAACGCGGGCGCAGCCGCCGAGTCCGGCGCAGGCGTGCTGCTCTTCGTCCACGCGGACACGGTGCTGCCGGCCGGCTGGCGGGCGCAGGTGCAGGGCGCGCTGGCCGCGGGCGCGCGCTGGGGCCGCTTCGACGTGCGGCTGCGCAGCCGGCGCCCGCTGCTGCGGCTGGTCGGGGAGATGATGAACCTGCGCTCGCGGGCGACGGGCATCTGCACCGGCGACCAGGCGATCTTCGTCTCGTCCGAGGCCTGGACGCGCTGCGCAGGCTACGCCCCGCTTCCGCTGATGGAGGACATCGAGCTGTCCAGGCGCCTGCGCGCGGCCGAGGGCATGCCCGCCGCGCTGCGCAGCCGCGTGCTGGTGTCCGCGCGGCGCTGGGAGACGCGCGGCGTGCTGCGCACGGTGGCGCAGATGTGGCTGCTGCGGGCGATGTACTTCTTCGGCGCGTCGCCCGCGACGCTGCACCGCCTCTACTATGGCCGCCCCGGCTGAGCGCGGCGCTGCGGCGCGTAGCGGTCGAGCGGCTGCGCCCGGACGTCCCATGGCAGACGCAGTGCGCCCGGCCTCGGTGATCGTGTTCGCGCGGGCGCCGCAGCGCGGCCGGGTCAAGACGCGCCTGGCTGCCGCGATCGGCGAGGACGCTGCGCTCGATGCGCACCGCAGGCTCCTGTACGCCACTGCCGGGGTCGCGGCGTCGCTGCTCGGCCATCCGGATTTCGGCGAGGGCAGCGTGGAGTTGTGCATCGACGGCGCGGATCCCGACGGCGAGTGTGCGGCGCTCGCCCGGCGCTTCGGGCTGCACCTGGGCCGCCAGGAGGGGAGCGATCTCGGCACGCGGATGCATTCGGCGCTCGCGCGCGCGCTGCGGGACGGCCGCCTGCCGGTGCTGGTGGGGAGCGACTGCCCGGCACTGCGCGCGGATGACCTGCTCGGGGCGCTGGCCGCGCTGCGCCGGCACGACGCGGTGTTCGCTCCGGCCGAGGACGGCGGCTACGTGCTGGTCGGCCTAGCGCGCGAATGCCCGGCGCTGTTCGAGGGCGTCGCCTGGGGCGGCCCGGACGTGATGGACCAGACCCGGGCGCGGCTGCGAGCGGCCGGCGTCGGCTGGGCGGAACTGCGCACGCTCTGGGACGTGGACCGCCACGAGGACTGGCTGCGATGGCGGGGAGGCTGCGATGCGCCGGCCTGAGGGGTCCGGTGCGGCCCGCAGGGCCCTGCTCGCGCAGGGCGCCCGCGCAGCCGCGGTGGCGCTGGCCTTGCAGCCGGCGCTTGTGCCCGGGCGTGCCCGGGCGAACGGCACCGGCGCCGGCAGCGGCAGCGGCAGCGGCAGCGGCACGGCTCCTGTGCTTGCGCCCGCGTCCTCGCTCGGCACGCCCGCGCCCGCGTCCTCGCCCGGCGCGCCCATGCCGGCGCCTTTCTCCATGCGGCGGCCCGGCGAGAGCCCGCCCGCGCCGTGGGCCATGCAGGCCCTGCGCGGCACCCCCCCGAACACGCATTCGCTGGTCGAGGACGCGGGCGTCACCGTGCTGGAGATCCGCTCCAGCGCCTCCGGCTCGAGCCTGCTGCATCCGCTTGAAGGGGACGCCGCGCAGGCGCGTTTCCTGCGCTGGCGGTGGATGACCGACGGGCAGGCATCCCGCGAGCGCTTCGGCGACAAGGCGGGCGACGACTACGCCGCCCGCGTCTACCTGATGTTCGACTACCCGCTCGACCGGGTGCCGCTGGGCCAGCGCCTGCTGCTGGGCGCGGCGCGCGCGCTGCACGGCGAGGACCTGCCGGCCGCGACCCTGTGCTATCTGCTCGACCCCAGGGCGCCCGCCGGCACCCTGATCGACTCGCCCTACACGTCCAGGGTCAGGATGATCGTGGCGCGCTCGACCGGGCGCACGGGCGTCTGGTGGGACGAGGAACGGGACCTGGCTGCCGACTTCCGGCGCGCCTTCGGCGAGGAGCACGGGCCTGGCGTGCCGCGCCTGCGGGCAATCGCGGTGGCTGCCGACACCGACCAGGGCGGTGCGAGCCTGCGCACGCGCTTCGGGGACCTGCTGCTGCGCTGACCGGGCGCTGGCCGGACCCTGCGCGGGCCGGACGAGGCAGGGTTCAGGTGCTTGCGGCAGGGGCCGGGCGCGCCTCGGCGCCCGAGGAGGTCCACATGCGCTCCGCCTGGAACAGGGTCTCGAGGGGCACGGGAGTGCCGATCAGCTCGCCCTGGACGTACTCGACGCCCAGCGTGCGGAGCCGGTCGTAGATCTCCTGGTTGTGGACGTGCTCTGCGATCGGCCGGACCTTGAGCCGGCGCGCCACCCGCACCGTCGACAGCACGATCTCCTCGTCGATCGGGTTGCTGATGAGGTTGCGGATGAACGAGCCGTCGATCTTCAGGTAATCGATCGGGAAGCGCTTGAGGTATTCGAAGGTGGCCAGTCCGGTGCCGAAGTCGTCCAGGGCGATGCCGAAGCCGTCGGCCTTGAGGTCGTCGACCAGCCGCGACGCGGCCCCGGGATTGCGGATCGCCTCGCTCTCGGTGATCTCGAACACCACCTTCTCGGCCGGGATCGCATGCAGCGCGCGCTGTTCGCGGATGAAGGCCGGAACGGAGCCGTCGCTCATGGTCAGGCCCGAGAGGTTGATCGAGCACTTGTGGGTGCGGGCCAGCTCCACGGGGTGCGCGGCCAGCCAGGCGAACACCTTCTGGATCACGCCGCGGTCGAGCTCCACGGTCATCTGCGCCTGCACTGCGAGCGGCAGGAACTCCGGCGGCCGGATCATCGCGCCATCGAGGTCGCGCAGCCGGGTCAGGATCTCGAAGGAGAGCATTCCCAGCGGCGCTTCGGGGTCGACGATGGGCTGCGCATGCACCTCCAGCCGCTGCTCGCGGATCGCCGAGCGGATGTGCTCGATCTTGCCCTGGTGGGCGCGCCGCGCGTCGATCATCGTCTGCGAGAGCGGCTCGACGAAGAGCTGGGGGTCGCGCACGCTGGCGGCGATCGCCATCGCGTCCGAGAGCGAAAGCAGGCAGTCCTCCGCATCGATCAGCACCTGCCGGTCGAGCAGCAGCCCGCCCACGCTGGCCTGCAGCCTGATGCTGCCGTGGTCCGCCTTGTAGACCTGGCCGTTGAGCTGGGAGTAGATCTCGCGCGCCAGGCTGCGCACCTGCGCCACCGTGTCCGCAGGCACCAGCAGGGCGAAACGGCCCGAGGAGAGCCTGGCGGCGCGCACGCCGGGCTGCCGGCCCAGCAGCATGGCTGCGCTCTGCTCGAGCTGGAGCGCCTGGATCGGCCCGCAGAGGTCGTGGATGGTGTCGAAGTTGCCGATGTGCACGCCCACCAGGCCGTAGTTGGGCCTATCCGCGGCGACCAGCCGGGTGCCGAGCTCGGCGAGCAGGCCGCGGTCGTTGAGCAGGCCGGTGGTGAGATCCTGGCGGGCCTGCTCGGCAACCCTGGCGAGCGCGAAGCGGCGGTCCGCGGCGACCGCCTGCATCAGCAGCCCCACGAGCGCGGCGCAGAGCACCAGCAGCGAACCCTCCAGCGGCAGCGACGCGCCGCCCGCCTGTCCCTGCAGCGTGCGCACCGCCAGTAGGGGCAGCGCGGTGACGAGCAGCGTCAGCGCGGTGGCGCGTTCGCCCAGGCGCACCGCGGTCCAGGCGACGATGGGGAACCAGAAGAAGAGCAGGGCGGACGCGTGCGGGGCGGAGCCGAACTGGTGCAGCGCCAGACTCGCGGCGGCGACGCCCAGGGTCAGCAGCAGCGCTCCGGTGTCGATGTGGAGGGCGTCGGGGGCGCCGGGCTCGGGTTCGGCCACGCCGCCCTCGCAGCAGGCCAGCAGCGCCGGCGTGAGCAGCATCATGCCCAGGGCGTCGATCAGCCACCAGCCGGCGAAATAGCCCAGTGCGCCGGTGCCGGGCAGCACGTCGGCTGCGCTGGCGCCCGCGGCGGCGAGCAGCGCGTCGACCGGTGCGGCGAGAAGGGCGACGGCCACGACGAAGCGGAACACCGCCTCGAGGCGGTGGTCGGCCGGCTTCCAGGCCGAGAGCCGCCGGATGGAATGGATCGCAAGCGCGGGGCCGGCGCAGGATGCGGCGAAGGCGGCGATCGCCAGCGGCGCGCTCGCCTCGCGGAACACCGTCCAGGCGGCGGCGCCGAGCGCTGCCGGGAGCGTCCAGCGCACGCCGAAACGCCAGCCGGCCGCCATCGCCACCGCAGCGCCGGGCCAGATCACCAGCCCCGCGGGGTTGTCCAGGCTGAGGATCCCGGCGAGCAGGCACGACATGAAGGCCACTGCGGCAACGAGCAGCGCCCGGGGCAGGGCGCCCATCGTGGTGGCGGGCGGGTGGTCGGCTGGGCGCAGCAAGGTCGGGGCGAAGGGTCGGCGGGGGGATGATCTCGCCGGAGTTTAATCCGAAAGGCCGCGCGCGCGCACACGGCGAGGACGGCGGCGCGAGCGCCGCCCGCCGGGCGGTGCCGGAGGGCGCAGGAATGGAAAGGGCGGCGCGAAAGGAAGGCCCGATCGAGCCTTCTCCCGCGCCGCCCCTGCCGGACCGGCTGCCGCGCGGGCGGACCCGCTCGGCGACCGCCCAAGCCGCGTCCGGCCGCGATCAGCTGCCGCAGCACGAACGGCAGGATGCCGCCGTGGCGGTAGTAGTCGACCTCGATCGGCGTGTCGATGCGCAGCAGGACCGCAACGCGCTGCGTGCTGCCGTCGGCGCGGTGGATCACCAGCGTGACGTCCTGCTGGGGCTTGATGTCGCCCTCGATGCCTTCGATGTCGTAGGTCTCCTTGCCGGTGATGCCCAGGCTGTCGACGCTGTCGCTGCCCTTGAACTGCAGCGGCAGCACGCCCATCCCAACCAGGTTGGAGCGGTGGATGCGCTCGAAGCTGCGGGCGATCACCGCCTTGACGCCGAGCAGCTGGGTGCCCTTGGCCGCCCAGTCGCGCGAGGAGCCCGTGCCGTACTCCTCGCCGCCGAAGACGACGGTGGGCACGCCGGCAGCCACGTAGCGCATCGCTGCGTCGTAGATCGACATCGCCTCGCCGCTCGGCTGGTGGATCGTGTCGCCGCCCTCGACGCGCGAGCCGTCGGCCTTCGGCGGGATCATCAGGTTCTTGATCCGCACGTTTGCGAAGGTGCCGCGCATCATGACTTCATGGTTGCCGCGGCGCGAGCCGTAGCTGTTGAAGTCGATCGGCTGCACGCCGTTCTCGATCAGCCACTTGCCTGCGGGCGAGGTGGCCTTGATCGATCCGGCCGGCGAGATGTGGTCGGTGGTGATCGAGTCGCCGAACACGCCCAGCGCGCGCGCGCCGTGGATGCCGCCCGCGGCCGCGGGCGGCTCGACAGTGAAGTCGTCGAAGAATGGCGGCTTGGCGATGTAGGTCGACGTCGGCCAGTCGTAGATGTCGCCCTTGGTGCCCTTGACCTTCTCCCAGAGCTTGCCGGGGTTGTCCTTGACCTGCGCGTAGTTGGCCTTGAACACCTTCGGGTTCATCGCGTGCTTCATCAGCGCGTAGATCTCGTCGCTGCCGGGCCAGATGTCGCCGAGGTAGACGTCCTTGCCGCCCTTGCCCTTGCCGACCGGCTGGGTCATGAGGTCGACGCGGACGTTGCCGGCCAGCGCGTAGGCCACCACCAGCGGCGGCGAGGCCAGGAAGTTGGCCTTGAGGTTCGGGTGGATCCGGGCCTCGAAGTTGCGGTTGCCCGACAGCACAGCGGCGCAGACCAGGTCATTCTTGATGATGGCCTCGTTGATCTCGGGCGTCAGGTCGCCGGCGTTGCCGATGCAGGTGGTGCAGCCGTAGGCGGCCACGGCGAAGCCGAGCTTCTCGAGGTAGGGCAGCAGGCCCGCCTTCTCGAGGTACTCGGTGACCACGCGCGAGCCGGGGGCCAGCGAGGTCTTGACGTGCTTGCGCACCTTCAGGCCGGCCTCGACCGCCTTCTTCGCGAGCAGGCCCGCGGCCAGCAGCACGCCCGGGTTCGAGGTGTTGGTGCACGAGGTGATGGCGGCGATCAGCACGTCGCCGTTGTGCAGCTCCACGCCGTCGGAGGTGGTGAAGGCCTGGTCGAGCTTCTCGGCCGGCTGGTTGAAGCCGTTGCTGGCGACCGGCTTGGAGAACAGGTCGGCAAAGCTGGTGGCGACGTTGCTGATCTCGATCCGGTCCTGCGGGCGCTTGGGGCCGGCCAGCGAGGGGGCGACCGAATCGAGGTCGAGGGTCAGGACCTTCGTGTAGTCGATCTCGCCGGCCGTGGGCACTCCGAACAGCTTCTGCGCGCGGAAGTAGGACTCGAACGCGTCGATCTCACCCTTGGTGCGGCCGGTGCCCTCGAAGTAGTCGATGGTCCGCTCGTCCACAGGGAAGAAGCCCATCGTCGCGCCGTATTCCGGCGCCATGTTGGCGATGGTCGCGCGGTCGGGCAGCGCCAGGCTGCGGGTGCCCTCGCCGAAGAACTCGACGAACTTTCCGACCACGCCTTCCTTGCGCAGCATCTCGGTGATGGTCAGCACCAGGTCGGTGGCGGTGACCCCTTCGCGCAGGCGGCCCTTGAGCTCGACGCCGATCACGTCGGGCGTCAGGAAGTAGACGGGCTGGCCGAGCATCCCGGCCTCGGCCTCGATGCCGCCCACGCCCCAGCCGACCACGCCGATGCCGTTGATCATCGTGGTGTGGCTGTCGGTGCCGACCAGCGTGTCGGGATAGAGCACGCCGTCCTTGCCCTTGTGCACGCCGCGCGCCAGGTACTCGAGGTTCACCTGGTGGACGATGCCGAAGCCGGGGGGCACGACGCCGAAGGTGTCGAAGGCCTGCATGCCCCACTTCATGAACTGGTAGCGCTCGTTGTTGCGCTCGAACTCCAGCTTCATGTTCTCGGCCAGCGCCTTCTTGCTGCCGAAGTGGTCGATCATCACGGAGTGGTCGACCACCAGGTCCACCGGCACCAGCGGCTCGATGGTCTTGGGCTTCTTGCCGACGCTGCCGGCCACGTTGCGCATCGCGGCCAGGTCGGCCAGCAGCGGCACGCCGGTGAAGTCCTGCAGCACCACGCGGGCCACGACGAAGGGGATCTCGTCGACGCGATCGCCGTTGGGCTTCCAGTTCGCGAGCTGCTCGACGTGCTCGGGCGTGACCTTCTTGCCGTCGCAGTTGCGCAGCACCGACTCGAGGACGATCCGGATCGACACCGGCAGCCGCTTCACGGACGGGAACTTGCGCGCGAGCGCCGGCAGCGAGTGGAACTTCGCCGTCTTGCCGGACTTCAGCTCGAAGTCCTTGAGGGTATTGAACGCGTTGTTGCTCATTGAGGGCCTCTAGGGAAAAGACGTGGGGGACGGGGGCTGGGTTCGTTGCTGCGGCTGCATCATGGATCGCTGCGCCGGCTCCTGGGCCGCTGCTGCTGCTCGGCACGGAAACTTCCGTCGAACATGTTCAGGGTGCCCATGCCGGGCATGACCATGTCTCCGGGCTTCTGGCCAGGCTCGCAGGGCCCGAGCCTGGTCGCGACCACTGCATCCTTGTCTTCGCGGCGCACGCCGCCCAGCGGGGGATCGTACTGGACGATGGTGTCGATCCGGTAGCCGGTGTCGAAGTCGCCGGATGCGACCGAGCGGCTCGTGACGGAGGTCCGGCCCTGGCTGCAGACCGACTCCGCCACCCAGGAGCTGCGGCACGGCGGAACGGGCCGAGCGTGCACGCGCCGCGCTTGCCGACGCTGCGGTCGAGCTGCGAGAGCTCGTTGTCGGTGTCTTCGCCCACGCAGAAGCGGGTGGGCGGCAGGCCGGACGCGTGCGCGCCGACGCTGCGCACCTCCCAGAGCCCGGGCGTGCGGCGCGGATGCTCGGCCGCCTGCTCCGCGGCGCCCGCTGCGTGCGCCAGCAGGCTGCCGGCCACGAGCGCGGCGGCGAGCGGCGCATGCCGGCCGCCGCGGCGGGGCGTCTTGAAAGGGCGCGTGCTGGGGAGTCGTTCGGCCATTGCGGGCGATCGGTGCGGGGCGCTCAGGGCCTGCATTCGTTTGCGAGCTGCCGGCCGCTGCGCGAGTCGAGCAGCATCGACTTGCCGCTGATCACGAGCCAGGTGAGGCCGGCCTTGACGTCCTCGAAGCGCAGCGCCCCGGTGTTCGAAGGCTTCGCGGCGAGCGTGTAGTTCCGCCCGAGCCAGCCGATCACGATCGTGGAGACGTCGGGACTCACCTGCCGGACGAACACGTCGCGCTGCAGTTCGCAGCGATACCGGGCCACGGCCAGCAGCGCTGGAGCCGGGGGCGGCCCTTCGGATGCCGCCGGCGGCTCGGCCATCGTCTCCGCCTGCGGTGCAGCGGCCCCCTCGGGGGCGG
>JBKHVS010000019.1:0-27251 GCA_046569945.1 Gammaproteobacteria bacterium
AGATCGTCTGCATGCATCCCGGCGGCAGCGGCGGCTCGATCGCCACCACCCCCTTCTGGTTGGTATCGACCTCCTCGCCGGTCTGCTCGTGGAGGAGCCGCACGTCGTAGCCGTACATCGCCATCCCCGGGCTGCCGAAGCGCGTCGGCGTCTTCTCGATGCCGTGCGCCACCGTCAGGATCGGCCAGCCGGTCTCGGTCTGCCAGTAGTTGTCGACGATCGGCCGGCCCAGGCCCTCGGAGATCCAGCGCGCGGTCGGCTCGTCCAGCGGCTCGCCGGCGAGGAAGAGCGCCCGCAGCGACGAGGTGTCGTACTTCGTGAGCCAGGCCGGATCCTGCTTCTTCAGCACGCGGATCGCGGTCGGGGCGGAGAACATCACCGAGACGCGGTGACGCTCGACCAGGCGCCAGAGGATGCCGGCGTCGGGGCGAATCGGCGTGCCCTCGTACAGGATGGTCGCCATGCCCGCGATCAGGGGCCCGTAGACGATGTAGGAGTGGCCGACCACCCAGCCGATGTCGCTGGTGCAGAAGTAGGTCTCGCCGGGGTTCCCGCAGAAGATGTGCTTCATCGACGCCGCCAGCGCCACCGTATAGCCGCCGACGTCGCGCTGAACGCCCTTCGGGTTGCCGGTGGTGCCCGAGGTGTAGAGGGTGTAGCTCACCTCGTTCGACTCCAGCCAGGCCACCGGGACGTCGTCGTCGAGATGCTCCTCGCGCAGCGCGGCATAGCCGAGATCGCGGCCGGGAACGCTGGTGAAGGGCGCCAGCCCGCGGTCCACCATCAGCACCCGCTCGGGCTTGTGCGCGCAGAGGGAAATCGCCTCGTCCAGCAGCGGCTTGTACGCGATCACGCGGCCGTTGCGCGAGCCCGTGTCGGCCGAGACGATCAGCCTGGGACGGGCGTCGTCGATCCGGCTCGCCAGGCTGCGCGATGCGAAGCCGCCGAAGACCACGGAGTGGATGGCGCCGATCCGCGCGCAGGCGAGCATCGCGAAGGCCGCCTCGGGAATCATCGGCATGTAGATCAGCACGCGATCGCCCCGGCCGACCCCCTGGGCGCGCATGATCGCCGCCATGCGCACCACCTCGCGGTGCAGCTCGGCGAAGCTGTAGCTGCGCTCCTCGCCGGTCTCGGTGGACACGAAGTGCAGCGCAGGCGCATCGGGCTGCGTGCGCAGGTGCCGATCGACCGCGTTGTGGCACAGGTTGGTCTCGCCGCCCACGAACCAGCGCGCGAACGGCGGCCGCGAGTAGTCGAGCACCGCGGTGAACGGCTTGTGCCATTCGATCAGGCCGGCCTGCTCGGCCCAGAATCCCTCGCGATCCTCGATCGAGCGACGATGAAAACTCTTCAGGTCCACTTGTCTGCCCCCGTTCTTCAGCTGTTCCGATCCCGGCGCGGCCCGCGCCCGCCCAGCGACGATGCATCGGCACCGCCCCCGGGCAGCGAGCCCCGGCCAACGCACGATTGTGGCCCCTCCAGAGCCCGTTCGTCAGGATTTTTGACATTGCCGCCACTGATCGAATAACCTGCGCCGCATGCCGATGCCTGCCCTGCCCCGCCCGTTCGCCCGTCGTCCCGCCGTCCGGGCACTCGCGGCAGCACTGGTGGCCTGCGCAGCGGCCTTCGCCGGCCCCCACTCGGCAATCGCGGAGACGCCCCCGCCGCGCGATGCGCAGGGTCTTGCCGACCAGCTCGTCTCGCGGGCGAAGGATCTTCTCGGCGTCCCCTACAAGTGGGGCGGCAACGCCCCGGAGACCGGGCTGGACTGCAGCGGGCTGGTGCGCCACGTCTTCGAGGACGCCGCGGGGCTGGTCCTGCCGCGGCGCGCGATCGAGATGAGCCGCACCGGGGCACCCGTCGATCGCGGCGAGCTGCAGCCCGGCGACCTGGTGTTCTTCAACACGCTTCGCCGGGCCTTCTCGCACGTCGGCATCTACATCGGCAACGGCAGGTTCGTTCACGCCCCTTCATCCGGCGGCAAGGTCCGCGTCGAACTCCTCTCCGGCCGCTATTGGGCGAACCGCTTCAACGGCGGACGCCGGCTGATCGAGTCGGGCGGCGAAGGCGAAGCCGGCCCCGCCGTCGCGTCCGCAGGCCTTGTGCCCGGCGCTGCGGCGCTCGACGCGGTCCTGGCCGGAGCGCGGCAGTCCTACTCCCCTGTCGCTGCGCCTTCGCCGCGGGCGCAGCCCCGAGCCACGGGATCGGCCTCCTCCCCCTTCGACACCGGCTATTGAGTCATCCCGGGCAGTGACCGGGCACTGCGCATTCTCGCAAACTTGAATACGAACGCTTCGCATTTGCGTTCTTATCCGGATTCCCCTAGACTTTCTCCAGGGCGGCCCGGAAGGCAGCGCCAGCCGCAAGGCAGCGGACCGCCCCCCGTCCCAGCAGAACTCACAGGATCCACACGATGAAATCCATGATCGCCGGTGTCGCCGTGGTCGCGGGCACCCTGTTCGCAGCCGCTCCCGCCCTGTCGCAGGAGAAGGTGCTGAACCTGTATTCCGCCCGTCACTACCAGACCGACGAAGCGCTGTACTCCGACTTCACCCGCACCACCGGAATCCGCATCAACCGGATCGAGGCCGGCGACGAGGCGCTCCTCGAGCGCCTGCGCAACGAGGGCGCCAACAGCCCCGCCGACGTCATCCTGCTGGTGGACGCGGCCCGGCTCTGGAAGGGCGAGATCGAGGGACTGTTCCAGCCGGTGAAGTCGGCGGTGCTCCAGGAGCGCGTTCCCGCCTTCCTGCGCAGCAAGGACGACGGCAAGGGCAGCCAGTGGTTCGGCTTCTCCACCCGCGCCCGGGTCATCGTCTACAACAAGAACACGATCAAGCCCGAGAGCGTGCGCAACTACCAGGATCTCGCGTCGCCGGCGCTCAAGGGGCAGGTGTGCACCCGTTCCGGCGCGCATCCGTACATGCTCTCGCTGATCGGCGCGGTGTCCGAGCACCTTGGCGAGGCCGAAGCGGAGAAATGGGCCAAGGGCGTGGTCGCCAATTTCGCGCGCAGCCCGCGCGGCGGCGACACCGACCAGATCCGTGCCGTGGCCACCGGCGAATGCGGCGTCGCGCTGACGAACACCTACTACTTCGTGCGCATGATGCGCTCCGACAAGCCGGCCGACCGCGAAGTGGTGGACAAGGTGGGGATCGTGATGCCCAACCAGTCCGGCTGGGGCACCCACGTCAACGTGTCCGGCGGCGGCGTGGCCCGCCACGCGCCGAACCGCGATGCCGCGGTGAAGTTCCTGGAGTACCTGGCCGGCGATTCGGCCCAGGCCTACTTTGCTGCCGGAAACAACGAGTGGCCGGTGGTGAAGTCGGCTTCGGCGAAGAACCCTGCGCTGGACTCGCTGGGCGAGTTCAAGGTGGACCAGCTGCCGATCGGCTCGATCGGCCGCAGCCAGGTGACCGCGGCGAAGATCATCGACCGCGCCGGCTGGCGCTGAGCCGAACAGGGCCCGGTCCCGCGGCGCTCCCGCCCGCGCGAAGCTGGCGCGAACGGGTCCGCCCCGACGCCGCGCTCAGGTCTGCGCGGCGATGACCTTGATCTCGACCAGGTACTCCGGCCGGGCCAGGCCGGCCTCGACGGTGGCCCGCGCCGGAGTCTGGCCCGCAGGAACCCAGGTGTCCCACACCGAATTCATCACGCGGAAATCGGCGATCGACTTCAGGAAGATGGTGGCCTGGAGGATGCGCGTCTTGTCGCTGCCAGCCTCGGCGAGCAGGCGGTCGATGGCCGCCAGCACCTGGCGGGTCTGGCCGGCCGCATCCTGCGAAGGATCTTCGGCAACCTGTCCGGCAAGATAGACGACGCCATTGTGGATCGCGGCCTCGGACATCCGGGGGCCGACATGCAGGCGGGTGATGGTCATGGATGCTCCTGGGTTCGGTGTTCAGTCGGCGAGCATGCGCTCGACGAGGTCGATCTGGTCGGAGGGAATCAGCGAGGGCGCGTGCCCCACGTCCGGCACCACTTCGACGCGCGCCTTGGGACCGCGGCGCGTCATCTCGAGCGCGGTCGGCTCCGAGAGGATGTCGGAACTCGCGCCCCGGATCACGCGCACCGGGCAGCGGATCGCTTCGTAGAAGGGCCACAGCGACGGGGCGGCCTGGCCGGCGGCGGCGCGGAAGCCGGCGCCGATGGCGGGGTCGTAGTGGAAGGTCCAGCGGCCGTCGCGCTGGACGACGTAGTGTCGCGACAGGTAGCGGAACTGCTCGTCGGTGTGCGGCCCGAACTCGGACATGCGGCCGCGCAGCTCCCGCTCGCCCTCCTCGAAGCTCGCGAAGGTGGGGTCGTCGCCGATGTCGCCGCCGATGCGGCCGATGCCGGTCTGGCCCACCTCGGGTCCGATGTCGTTGAGGATCAGGCGGCGCACCGCATTGCCGGGCATCGCAGCCACCGCCATGCCGATCACCCCGCCCATCGAGGTGCCCAGCCAGGTGAGTTCCTCGACGTCCAGGCGCGCGATCAGCGTGATGCAGTCGGCGATGTACTGAGGCACCGCGTAGAGCGACGGGTCTGCTGCGCGGTCGGAAGTGCCGCGCCCCAGCATGTCGGGGCACACGACGCGATAACGGTCGGCCAGCCGCTCGGCGAGCGCGTCGAAGTCGCGGCCGTTGCGCGTGAGGCCGTGCACGCAGAAGAGCACGGGTGCGTCGCGGCGCCCCCACTCGGCGTAGCCGATGCGGTGCAGGCCCTTCGGGCTCGCACAGGTGACGTGGCGCAGCATGGGTTCGGACACGTATCGCTCCCCTGTAGAATCGGCAGGAATCTTAGCAGGGAGCGCAGATGCTTAAAGGCAAGACGGCCCTGGTCACCGGATCGACCAGCGGGATTGGCCTGGGGATCGCACGGGCGCTCGCGCGCCAGGGCGCGGACCTGGTTCTGAACGGCTTCGGCGATGCCGCCGAGATCGAGAAAATTCGCGCCGCCCTCGAAGCCGAGTTCGGCGTGAAGGCCTCCTACGAGGGCGCCGACCTGATGCAGCCGGCGCAGATCGATGCGATGTTCGCCTCGGTGGCCCGGCGTGGCGGCAGCGTCGACATCCTCGTCAACAATGCGGGGATCCAGCACGTTGCGGCGGTGCAGGACTTCCCGCCGGAGCGCTGGGACGCGGTCATCGCGCTCAACCTCTCGGCCGCCTTCCACACCGCGCGCTGCGCGCTGCCGGCAATGCAGAAGCGCAACTGGGGCCGCATCATCAACGTGGCTTCGGCGCACGGACTGGTGGCTTCCGCCGAGAAGGCGGCCTACGTGGCCGCCAAGCACGGCATCGTCGGTCTCACCAAGGTGGTCGCGCTGGAGAACGCGCGCACCGGCATCACCTGCAACGCCATCTGCCCGGGCTGGGTGCTGACGCCGCTGGTGCAGAAGCAGATCGATGCGCGCGCCGCCGCCCAGGGCATCAGTGCCGACGAGGCGCGGGTGGGCCTGCTCGGCGAGAAGCAGCCTTCGCTCGAGTTCGTCACCCCGGAGCAGATCGGCGAGCTCGCCGTCTTCCTGTGCTCCGACGCCGCCCAGCAGGTGCGGGGCGCGGCCTGGACGATCGACGGGGGCTGGACGGCGCAGTAGCGTCCTCGGCGACCGGCACGCGCCACCAGCGCGGCCGGTCGATCCGGTGCCGCACCACCTGCGGCGCCTGCCCCGGCTGCAGCCGGATCTCGATCGCGGCATGCGCGTCGCTGCGCAGCACGCCGATGCCGCGCGCGCGATAGCGCTCCAGCACCGCCGGGTTCGGATGCCGGTAGCGGTTCCGGTAGCCGACCTGGAACACCGCAAGCTCCGGAGCCACCGCATCCAGGAAGGCTGGCGACGAGGAGGTGCGGCTGCCGTGATGCGGCGCGAGCAGCACCTGCGCCCGCAGCCTCCCCGGTTCGATCAGCGAGAGCAGGCGCCGCTCCTGCGCCGCCTCGATGTCTCCCGCGAGCAGCACCGCACCCGCCGCGCCGTGCACCCGCAGCACGCAGCTGCGCGCGTTGGTCTTGGAGCGCGCCGGGCCGATCGGCTCCGGACCGGGGTGCAGCCACTCGAAGCCGACTTCGCCCCATTCCCATCGTTCGCCCCGCCGGCAAGGGTAGTGCCGGGGCGAGGCCGCCAGCACCGGATGCTCGTCGGGAAGCGAGCTCGAGACCCAATCGACCGCGACGCCCTCGAGCACCGCCAGCGCGCCCCCGGCATGGTCGAGGTCCTCGTGCGAAATCACCAGGGCTTCGAGGCGGTCGATGCCGCGCGCCCTGAGCCACGGCACCAGCACCCGCGACCCGGCGTCGCTCTCCGGGCCGAGCGCGGGGCCGGTGTCGTAGAGCAGCCGCCCGCGGGCGGTCTCGACCAGCACCGCGGTTCCCTGGCCCACATCCAGCGCGGTCAGGCGGATCTCGCCGGTTGCCGGGCGATCGGCAGGCGCCAGCAGTAGCGGACAAAGGCCCAACCCGGCCAGCCAGCGGCCCCCGAAACGAACTGGCGCCAGCACGAAGGCGCAGGCCGCTGCCGCCAGCAGCAGCGCGAACGCCCCCGGGCGGGCAACGGGCAGCGCCGAGGCGCTGCCGGCGTCCAGCCACTGCAGCCCTGCCAGCAGCACGCCGGTGAGCCAGCTCGCGATCCAGAGCGCCCAGGCGCCGAGCGGCTCCCAGGCCATCGCCAGCGCGGCGCCGGCCAGCGCGAGCGGGGTGATCACGCCGGACACCAGCGGAATGGCCACGGCGTTGGCCAGCGGACTGACCAGCGACACCGACGAGAAGAACAGCACCCCGAGCGGGATCAGCACCAGCGTCGCGGCGAACTGCGAGCGCAGCGCCTCCCTGAGCGTGCGGCGCAGGCGCGCCCGCCAGCCGTCGGCCGGAGCGGCGGCCGGCGACTGCGCCGCCGCGTCCGACTGCGCCACCGCATCCGCCCGCGCCGCGCCGCCGCCGCGCGCGGATCCGTACCAGACGATCGACGCCACCGCCGCGAAGGACAGCCAGAAGCCAGCGGCCAGCGGCGCCCACGGATCGAGCACGCAGACCGCCGCGCCGGCCGTCGACAGCACCGACACCGGCGAACGCGCCCGGCCCCCCAGCAGCGCAAGCCCCGCAGCCGCGATCATCCAGCAGGTGCGCTGGGCAGGGATGCCCCACCCGGCCAGTCCTGCGTAGGAGAAGGCCACCAGCAGCCCGAGCGTCCAGCGCGCGTAGGGTGCCGGCCAGCGCGCCGGCAGAGAGGCCGGATGCATGCGCTGCGCGAGCCGCCTGCTCTTCCAGACCCGCCCCGCCAGCGCGGCCCCGAGCGCGGCGAGCATCGTGATGTGCAGGCCCGAGATGCTCATCAGGTGGCCTATGCCGGTGCGGTTGAAGAGCTCCCACCACGGCACCGAAATCGCTGCCTGGTCGCCCACGGTCAGCGCGACCAGGACGCCGCGCGGCACCGCGTCGGCCCCGTCGAGCGCCGACAGCATCCGCTCCCGGATCGCGTGACGTGCGCGCTCGACGAGGAGCGCGGGCCGGGCGACGAAGGCGTCGATCCGGCGCGCGCCGGCGGCGCCCTCGCCGATGGCGCCGTCCGCCACAGCGCCCTTGCCCGAGAGGCGCACGTAGCCGACCGCCGAGATCCCCTCCTGGACGGACCTCAGCTCGGAGTCGAACAGGTAGGGATTGAGGCTCGCATGCGGACGCTTCAGCCGCACCGTTAGCTCCCATCGCTCGCCGGGCCGCAGATCGGGAAGCCGGCGCGCCGGCGCTGCGGGAGCGGCCACGCCGCCCCATGGCCTCGACCCGGAGTACCAGCCCAGCCGGACCGACCGGGGCGCAGGACACGGCTTCCCGTCCGTTTCGCAGCGCTCGATGAGGAATCGGAAGCGCAGGCCCCGGTCGTCCGACTGGGGCATGTCCTCGACGACGCCGACGACCCGGAGATCGGCGCCCTCCAGCTCGGCCGGAAGCCGCTCCTCGAGCCGGCCGGCCGCGAGAAGGAGCGCCCATCCGGCAGCCGCCGCGCCCGCTCCGATGCAGGCCAGCCAGGCGGCCCGCCGCAGCGAGGCGGAAAGCAGCAGCAGCCCGGCGATCGCCAGCGCGGCCGCCACCCAGACGGGCGGCAGCGCGGGCAGCTGCTGCACCGACCAGCAGGCCGCGACGACCGCCAGCCCCGGGGGCGGCGTGGATCGGGATCGGAACATCGGCCTCGCTCGGAAATGCGCCCCGATGCTCCGGGCGCACCCGGGCGGGCGCAATCGGCGCGGCGGCCGAAGCCGCCGGACTCAGCCGGAAGCGGCTTGCCCTTGGGCCAGCAGCGCGGCCAGCCGCGGCAGCACCCGCAGCGCGTTCCGCGCGGTCGCCTCGATCGCTTCGCCGACGTCCACGCCCCTGAGCCCCGCGAAGACCTGCGCGATCCGCGGCAGCTCGCCGGGCGCGTTGCGCGCGCGTCCGAGCCAGGCCGGCGCCATGTCGGGCGCGTCGGTCTCCAGCACGTGCGCATCCGCCGGCAGCTCGCTGACCAGCCTGCGGATGCGCAGCGCCCGCTCGTAGGTCAGCGCGCCGCCGAAGCCCAGCGCGAAGCCCTGGCCCAGGAAGCCCTGCGCCTGCTGCAGGCTGCCGTTGAAGGCGTGGGCGATTCCGCCGGGCGGGCGGCCGCGGCGGATCGCCGCCAGCAGGCTGTCCTGCGAGCGCCGCACGTGCAGCAGCACCGGCAGGTCGAAGTCACGCGCCATCTTCAGCTGCGCGTCGAGGAAGTGCGCCTGCCGCGCACGGTCCAGCCCAGGCACGAAGAAGTCCAGTCCGATCTCGCCGATCGCCACCAGGCGGGGATCGCCGATCGACGCCTCCAGCAGCGCGCGCAGGGCCTCGAGGTCGTCCGGGCCGGCGCGATCCGCGTACATCGGATGGATTCCGAGCGCATACGCGCAGCCCGGCAGGGTCCGCGCGATGCGCGCCACGGTCTCGAAGTTGGCGCGCTCCACCGCGGGGATCACGATGCACCCCACGCCTTCCGCCTGCGCGCGCGCCAGCACCGCCTCGCGGTCGGGGTCGAACTCCGCGGCGTCGAGGTGGCAGTGGGTGTCGATCAGCATGCCTGCCCCGCGTCGGACTTCAGGCGGCGACGAGCCGTCCGTCGCGCATGGTCAGCACGCGGCTGGCGTGCCCGGCGAGTTCCAGGTCGTGGGTGACGATGACGAAGCTGGTGCCCAGCTCGCGGTTCAGGCCGTCGATGAGCTCGAACATCTGGCGCGCCGTGCCGCGGTCCAGGTTGCCGGTGGGCTCGTCGGCGAGCACGCAGCGCGGCTCGGTCACCAGCGCGCGGGCCAGCGCCACCCGCTGACGCTCGCCACCGGAGAGCTCGCCGGGCCGATGGCCGACGCGCGCCGCCAGGCCCACGCGCGCGAGCATCTCGCGGGCGGCGGCCTGCGCCTGCGCCACCGACGCGCGCCGGATCCGCAGCGGCATCGCCACGTTCTCCAGCGCGCTGAACTCCGGCAGCAGGTGGTGGAACTGGTAGACGAAGCCGAGCAGCCGGTTGCGCCGCACGCCCCGCTCGGTCTGGTCCAGCCCCGAGACCTCGTCGCCGAGCCAGCGCACCGATCCCGAGGTGGGCTCGTCCAGTCCGCCGAGCAGGTGCAGCAGCGTGCTCTTGCCCGAGCCCGACGCGCCGACGATGGCGATGCGCTCGCCCGCGGCCACGTCGAAGTCGACGCCGGACAGCACGGGCACCGTGTGGCCGCCGTCGCCGTAGGTCCGCGTCAGCGCACGGCACGAGATCACCGGCGTCCCGGCCGCTGCATCGGAGACTGTCGAGTCGGTCTGCATCGCCGGCCTCATTCGTAGCGCAGGGCTTCGGCCGGGCGCACCCGGGAAGCCCGCCAGCTCGGGTACAGCGTCGAGGCCAGCGCCAGCACGCAGGCGGTCGCGCCGATGCTCCAGACGTCGTCCCAGTGCAGGTCGCTGGGCAGGCTGTCGATGAAGTAGATGCCCTTGGGCAGCACCTGGAAGCCGAACAGCCGCTCGACCAGCCCGACCACGGTGTCCACGTTCAGCGCCAGCAGCACGCCGAGCACCACCCCCATCAGGGTGCCAAGCAGCCCCACCATCGCCCCCTGGACGATGAAGATCTGCATCACGCTGCGCGGGCTCGCGCCGAGCGTGCGCAGGATCGCGATGTCGGCCTGCTTGTCGGTCACGGTCATCACCAGCATCGAGACCAGGTTGAAGGCGGCAACCGCGATGATCAGCGTGAGGATGATGAACATCATCCGCTTCTCGATCTGCACCGCTGCGAACCAGTTGCGGTTCTCCATCGACCAGTCGCGCACGTAGAGGTCGCCCTGCAGCGAGCGCACCAGTTCGCCGGCGATCTCCGGAGCAGCCATCATGTCGCTGGTGATCAGGCGCACGCCGCTGGCGCCCTCCACCCTGAACAGGCGCCCGGCGTCCTCGATATGGGTCAGCACCAGCGTGCTGTCGTACTCGTAGTGGCCGGCCTCGAACACGCCGACGATGGTGAACTGGCGCAGCCGCGGAACGACGCCGGCCGGGGTCATCGTCCCCTGGGGCGCGATCAGCGTGATGCGGTCGCCGACGTCCAGCAGCAGCTGGCGTGCCAGCTCGCGCCCGACCATCACGCCGAACTCGCCCGGCGCCAGCCGCTCCAGCGTGCCGGCCGGCAGGTCGCGCAGGAAGTCGGAGACCGAGGCCTCCGCTGCCGGGTCGACGCCGCGCACCAGCACGCCGCGCACCGATTCGCCGTGGGTCAGCATCGCCTGGCCCGCCACGTAGGGGGCGCCCGCCAGCACGCGCGGGTTGCGGCGCGCCTGCGCGATCACGTCCATCGGATCGGTGAGCGGGGTCTGACCGGCCAGCACCTCCACGTGCGAGAGCACGGAGAGCATGCGGTCGCGAACCTCCTTCTGGAAGCCGTTCATGACGGACAGAACGGTGATCAGCGCCGCCACGCCCAGCGCGATGCCGGCCACGGAGAGACCGGAGATGAAGGAGATGAAGCCGTTGCGGCGTCCGGCCCCGCGCCCGGCGCGGGTGTAGCGCAGGCCGATCTGCCATTCGAAGGGGAGCTGCAAGCGAGATCCTGTCGTTGGGAGCCGGGGCAGTTTGCCACAGTTGCCCGGGCCGGGCGCTGGACTAGAATCGCGCCGTGCCCGAACTCATCCTCCTCTGCGCAGGGGCCGCCACCGACCCCGCCGACACGCGCGGCGATCCCGCCGCGGCCGCCCTTCCCGACCCCTTCGCGCGGGAGGGCCAGGCCCTCGCGCGCGAGCTCTCCGGGGGTGTCCTGGCGCAGGCCTTCCTTCGCGCGAGGATCGCCGCCGAGTCCGCCGATGCCAGCCCCCTGCCCCGCGAGCTGCCGGACGAAGGCTGGCTGCGCGCGCGCTTCGGCGTCGCGCCCGGGGACTCGGTAGCCGCCTGGGCGGCCGCCGCGCACGGACTGTCCGCGCCGCGCTGGCGCGCCACGCCGGTGCACGTCGAGGTCGGCCGCCACCAGATCGTCCTCGCCGACCCCGCGGCGCTCGATCTCACGGCGGGCGATGCGGCGGCGCTCGCCGAGGCAGCGCGGCCCTGCCTCGCGGCGGCCGGCTTCGCGCTGGAGCTTGCGCTGCCCGACCGCTGGTTCCTGTCGGGCAATGCCGGCTGGCAGCTGGACACGCACGCCTGGACCATGGCCGTGGGCCGCAGCATCGACGGCCACCTGCCCCGGGGCGAACATGCCCGCGACTGGCGCCGCATCTTCACCGAGATCCAGATGGCCTGGCACGAGCACCCCGTGAACGAGCAGCGGGCGGGGCGCGGGCTGCCGCCGGTCAACGCGCTCTGGCTGGACGGCTGCGCCCGCGAGCCGCTGACGGCAGCGCCGCTGGTCGCCCTCACCGACGACGACGCGATCGCCGGCCTGGCGGCCGCCAGCGGCGGCTCGCATCGGCCGCTGTCCGCCGGTGGCGCCGGCGTCGGCCTGGCGGGCGCGCCAGCCGGACGCGACGTCCTCGTCGACCCCGGCTTCTGGCGCCAATCCCGGCGCCTCGGCGATGCCTACGGCTGGCGCGAGGCCTGGCTGCGCTTCGAGCGCTGGCTGCCCGAGCTGCTGCGCGGCCAGTCGGTGCCGGATGGCTTCGAGCGCATCCGCCTCGTCGCGAGCGCCGAGCGCCGCTGCGTCGAGCTGGTGCTCGCCCGCGGCGACCGCTGGAGGCTGCTGCGCCGCTTCGACGCCGCCGCGGCGCTGCTGCGATGAGCACGATCGTCGCCCGTCCCGTCCCGGAGGCGGCGCGCAGCGCGCTGGAGCGTGCCGGCGTCCATCCGGTGCTGGCCCGCCTGTATGCCGCGCGCGGAGTGGACGACGGCGCCTTGCTCGACCCCGACCTGCGCGGCCTGCTCGCCCCCGACGGGCTGAAGGACATCGAACTCGCCGCGATGCTGCTGGCCGAGGCGATCGACGCCGGGCGCCCGGTGCTGATCGTCGCCGACTACGACTGCGACGGCGCCACCGCCTGCGCAGTGGCGGTGCGCGGGCTGCGCATGATGGGGGCGCGGGTCGATTACCTGGTGCCCAACCGCTTCGAGCATGGCTACGGGCTCGGCCCGGCGATCGTCGACCTCGCCTGCGCCCATCCCCGGCTCGGCCGCCCCGCGCTGATCGTCACCGTCGACAACGGCATCGCCAGCGTCGAGGGCGTGGCCCGGGCGCGCGCGCTGGGCATCGAGGTGCTCGTCACCGATCACCACCTGCCAGGCGATCGCCTTCCGGCTGCCGCGGCGATCGTCGACCCGAACCGGACCGACTGCGGTTTCGCGAGCAAGCACCTGGCCGGGGTGGGCGTGATGTTCTACGTGCTGCTCGCGCTGCGCGCCCGGCTGCGCGGCATGGGCCGCTTCGCCGCAGGCGCGGAGCCGCCGCTCCAGACGCTGCTCGACCTCGTCGCGCTGGGCACGGTGGCCGACCTGGTCCGCCTGGACCGCAACAACCGGCTGCTGGTCGGCGCGGGCCTGCGGCGCATCCGCGCCGGACAGGCCTGCCCCGGCGTGCGCGCGCTCTTCGAGGCTGCCGGGCGCTCGCCCCGCACCGCGGGCTGCGGCGACCTCGGCTTCGCCCTGGGCCCGCGGATCAACGCCGCGGGCCGCCTGGAGGACATCACGATCGGCATCGAGTGCCTGCTGGCCGAAGACCCCGGGCACGCCGCCGCCCTCGCCTCGCGGCTGGACACGATCAACCGCGAGCGGCGCGGCATCGAGGCGGAGATGCGCGAGCAGGCGGTGACCGACGTGGGCGCGCCGCCGCCCGGGCAGCGCACCCTGGTGGTCTGCCGCGAGGGCTGGCACGAGGGCGTGGTCGGGCTGGTCGCTTCCCGCCTCAAGGAGATGCACCACCGGCCCACGGTCGCGTTCGCACCCGCCTCCGGCGAGCCGGGCATGCTGCGCGGCTCGGGCCGTTCCATCCCCGGGGTGCACCTGCGCGACACGCTCGACCTGGTCAGCAAGCGCCACCCGGACATGATTCCGCGCTTCGGCGGCCACGCGATGGCGGCCGGCCTGTCGCTGCCCGCCGGCGCCCTCGACGCTTTCGCCGAAGCCTTCGAGCAGGCCATCCTCGAGAGCGCGGATCCGGCCTGCTTCGAGCGCAGCCTGATCACCGACGGGCCGCTGGCGCCCGAGGAGCTCGGGCTCGAGCTGGCCGAGGCGATCGACCGCGGCGTCTGGGGCCAGGGCTTCCCGCCGCCGCTGTTCTCCGACGTCGTCGAGGTCGCCGGGCAGCGCCTGGTCAAGGACCGGCACATGAAGCTCGACCTGAGCCTGGGGGGCCGGCGCATCGGCGCGATCGCCTTCGGCCGCACCGACCCCCTGCCACGCCGGGCGCGCATCGCCTACCGGCTGGAGCGCAACGACTACCGGGGCCTGGCCGAACTGCAGCTGGTGGTGGAGGCGGCAGAGCCTGCGGACGACGCACAGCGCCCCGCTCCGATATAATTTCCGGTTTTCCCGAGAGGCAGCGACATGGAAGCGGAACGCCTGAATCAGCTCGAAACCCTGATCGACGGGCTGCGCGCGCGGGCCCTCGATCTTCGGGGGTATCTTTGACTACGATGAGAAGAAGAACCGCCTGATCGAAGTCGACCGGGAGCTCGAAGCCCCGGACGTCTGGAACGACCCCAAGCATGCGCAGGATCTCGGCCGCGAGAAGAAGGCGCTCGAGGACGTGGTGCTGCGCCTGGACTCCATCGACGGGGCCCTGAAGGACGCAGCCGACCTGTTCGCGATGGCCAGCGACGAGGACGACGCCGACACCCTCGTGGCCGTGGAGACCGACGTGGCCGAGGTGGAACGCCAGGTCCAGGACCTCGAGTTCCGCCGGATGTTCTCCAACCCGGCCGACCCCAGCAACTGCTTCATCGAGATCCAGGCCGGCGCCGGCGGCACCGAGGCCCAGGACTGGGCCGGCATGCTGCTTCGCCAGTACCTGCGCTACTGCGAGCGCAAGGGCTTCAGGACCGAGGTGCTCGAGGAGTCCGAGGCCGAGGTCGCCGGCATCAAGGGCGCCACGCTCAAGGTCGAAGGCGAGTACGCCTATGGCTACCTGCGCACCGAGACCGGCATCCACCGGCTGGTGCGCAAGTCGCCGTTCGACTCCAGCGGCGGGCGGCACACCTCGTTCGCGTCGGTGTTCGTCTACCCGGAGGTGGACGACTCCTTCGAGATCGACATCAACCCGGCGGACCTGCGCATCGACGTCTACCGCGCCTCGGGCGCGGGCGGCCAGCACGTCAACAAGACCGAGTCGGCGGTGCGGATCACGCACAACCCGACCGGCATCGTCGTGCAGTGCCAGAACGACCGCTCGCAGCACAGCAACCGCGACTCCGCGATGAAGATGCTGCGCGCGCGCCTGTACGACCACGAGATGCGCAAGCGCCGTGCCGAGCAGGACAAGATCGAGGCGGGCAAGGCCGACATCGGCTGGGGCCACCAGATCCGGTCCTACGTGCTCGACAACTCGCGGATCAAGGACCTGCGCACCAACGTCGAGATCAGCAACACCAAGTCCGTGCTCGACGGCGACCTCGACGAGTTCATCTCGGCGAGCCTCAAGCAGGGAATCTGAGGCGGCCCGGCCGCCTCGGCGCACCACCGCCGACCGTGCCCGCGGGTCCGTCCCGCGGGCTCCGTCCAGGAAGCAAGCCATGACCGAAGACACCGCACCGATGCCGCTCGACGAGAACCAGATCATCGCCGAGCGCCGCGCCAAGCTCGCCCGCCAGCGCGAGCTTGGCGTCGCATTCCCGAACGACTTCGTCCCCGCCGACCGCGCCCAGGAGCTGATCCGGCTGCACGACGGGCTGTCGCGCGAGGAGCTCGAGGCGTCCGCGGTGCAGGTGTCGCTCGCCGGGCGGATGATGCTCAAGCGGGTGCAGGGCAAGGCCAGCTTCGCCACCATCCAGGACGCCACAGGCCGCATCCAGCTCTGGCTGAACGACGCCGGCGTGGGCGCCGACGCGCACGAGGCCTTCAAGCACTGGGATCTCGGCGACATCGTCGCTGCCGAGGGCACCCTCTTCAAGACGATGAAGGGCGAGCTCTCGGTGCGCTGCTCCAGCGTGCGGCTGCTGGCCAAGGCGCTTCGGCCCCTGCCGGACAAGTTCCACGGGCTGGCCGACCAGGAGGTGCGCTACCGCCAGCGCTACGTCGACCTGATCGTCACCGAAGGCACGCGCCAGACCTTCGTCAAACGCAGCCGCATCGTCTCGGCGATCCGCTCGTTCATGACCGGCCATGGCTTCCTCGAGGTCGAGACGCCGATGCTGCATCCGATCCCCGGCGGCGCGGCGGCCAAGCCCTTCGTGACGCACCACAATGCGCTCGACCAGCAGATGTTCCTGCGCATCGCCCCAGAGCTCTACCTGAAGCGCCTGATCGTCGGCGGCTTCGAGCGGGTCTTCGAGATCAACCGCAACTTCCGCAACGAAGGCATCAGCCCGCGCCACAACCCCGAATTCACGATGATGGAGTTCTACGCGGCCTACACCGACTACCGGTGGCTGATGGACTTCACCGAGAACGTGATCCGCGACGCGGCGATCGCCGCCACCGGCACCGCGCGGCTCAACTACCAGGACCGGCCGCTGGACCTGTCCCGGCCCTTCGCCCGGCTGACCATCGCCCAGGCCATCCTCGAGCACGCGCCCGCCTACACGGCCGCGCAGCTGGGGGACGCGGCCTTCCTGCGCGCCGAGATCAAGCGCCTGGGAGTCGACGTGGACGATGTCCGCCACCGCAACGCCGGCCTGGGCGCGCTGCAGCTCGCACTGTTCGAGGAGGTGGCCGAGAGCAGGCTGTGGGAACCCACCTTCATCATCGACTACCCGGTGGAGGTCTCGCCGCTGGCGCGCGAGTCGGACACCCGGCCCGGCATCACCGAGCGCTTCGAGCTGTTCATCACCGGTCGCGAGATCGCCAACGGCTTCTCCGAGCTGAACGACGCCGAGGACCAGGCGGCGCGCTTCCGCAGCCAGGTCGAAGCCAAGGAGGCCGGCGACGAGGAGGCGATGTACTACGACGCCGACTTCATCCGCGCCCTCGAGCACGGCATGCCGCCGACCGGCGGCTGCGGCATCGGCATCGACCGGCTCGTGATGCTGATCACCGACAGCGCCAACATCCGCGACGTCATCCTGTTCCCGGCGCTCAAGAACGAGAGCTGAGCTGCCGCCTCAGAATTTCTCGCCGCGGAACACCTCGACATCCGCGAGGTACAGCACGATCCTGTAGTGCGGCCCGTAGGCCTGCAGCAGGTGAGCGGCGATCCGCTCGGCCGCCTCCTCGGTGCAGACCACCTGGAACTTCACCGAGCGCTCGGCCTCCCACTCGCCCGAGCGCTCGCCGGTGGAGCCGCCGCCGCGCACCTCGTTGACCGTGTAGCCCATTGCGCCAAGGCGGCGCAGGTCCGCGATCAGCGCGCGCTCGATCGCGGCTTCGGTGATCACGACCAGCAGCTTGCGCGGATGTTTCTGCATCGACCCTCCCTGCCCTCGGCTCAATCGAGCCAGCGCGCCGCCGCGATGTACAGCGGAATGCCCACGATGACGTTGAACGGGAACGTGACGCCCAGCGAGGCGCCGATGGACAGCGCGGGATTGGCCTCGGGCACCGCGATTCGCATCGCGGTCGGCGCCGCGATGTAGGAGGCGCTTGCGCACAAGGCCGCAAGCACCACCTTGCCACCGGTCGACAGCCCCAGTGCCGCGCCGGCCGCCATCCCCAGCGCCGCCAGGCCCAGCGGCGCCAGCACACCGAAGAGCACCAGGAAGATCCCGGCCCGTCGCAGCTCCGGCAGGCGGCTGCCCGCCACCAGCCCCATCTCCAGCAGGAAGAGCGCCAGCACACCCTTGAACAGGTCGCCGAACAGCGGCTGCATCGGTGCGAGCCCTTCGGCACCCGCCAGCGCCCCGATCAGGATGCCGCCCAGCAGCAGGTACACCGCCTTGCCGAAGAGCGTGTCGTGCAGCAGGCTGCCCCAGCGCACGGTGCGGATGTCGTGCAGCCGGGCGAGCATGATGCCGGCGACGATCCCCGGCGCCTCCATCAGCGCCACCAGCATCGCCATCTGCGGCTCGGCGGGCAGCCCCGCGCGGGCGACCAGGCTCTGCGCGACCGCGAAGGTGACCACGGACACCGAGCCGTAGTGGGCAGCGATCGATGCGGCGTCTGAGCGCTCCAGGCGCCCCAGGCCGCGCAGAAGCGGAAACAGCAGGAACGGAATGGCCGCCGACAGCAGGATGGCTGTGCCCGCGAGCGGCAGCACCTCGGCCAGCGGCTGGCGGGCGAGCTCGATCCCGCCCTTCAGGCCGATGGCCAGCAGCAGGTAGATCGAGAGCGTCTCGTACAGCGGCTCCGGCAGGCGCAGGTCGGAACGCGCCAAGCGCGCCACCACGCCGAGCAGGAAGAAGAGAACGACCGGATCCGGCATCCGCGCTGCTCAGTCGCCCGGCCGTCCTCAGCGCGCCATCCTAGACGGTGAAGGACTCTCCGCAGCCGCAGGCGGCCTTCACGTTCGGATTGTTGAAGCGGAAGCCCTCGTTCAAGCCCTCGCGCACGAAGTCGAGCTCCGTGCCGTCGAGGTAGGACAGGCTCTCCGGATCGACCAGCACGCGAACGCCGTTGCTCTCGAACAGGATGTCGGTGTCGCCGACGCTGTCGGCGTACTCGAGCTTGTAGGCCATGCCCGAGCAGCCGGTGGTCTTGACGCCCAGGCGCAGGCCGACGCCGGCCCCGCGCTTCTCGAGCGAACGCGCCACGTGCCGGGCCGCGCTTTCGGTGAGGGTGATCGCCATTTCGGGTGTTCTCCTTCAGGACGCAGAGGGTGCGCGCGTGCCGTCCGTGCGGATCGGCTGCAGCGTGGAAGTGGGGAACTCGAGCGCCGCGCGATGCTCGCGCAGCACCGACACCGGCTTGGCCGGGGCGCTCTTGGACTCGCGGCCGCGCTGCTGCTCGACGAGGTCGGCCAGCGAGACCGAGTCGAGGTACTCGATCATCTTGCGGTTGAGGTTGGTCCAGAGCTCATGGGTCATGCACTCGCGATCGTCGTCGCAGTTGGCCTTGCCGCCGCACTGGGTGGCGTCGATCGGCTCGTCCACGGCGAAGATGACGTCCGCCACGGTGATCTCCCGCGCGGGCCGCGCCAGCGTGTAGCCGCCGCCAGGGCCGCGCGTGCTCTCGACGAGGTCGTGCCGGCGGAGCTTGCCGAACAGCTGCTCGAGATAGGAAAGAGAGATCTTCTGGCGCTGGCTGATACCGGCCAGAGTCACCGGGCCATGATGCTGGCGCATGGCCAGGTCGATCATCGCGGTGACGGCAAACCGGCCCTTGGTCGTCAGTCGCATGTCGCACCTCCCGGAATGCTTGACTAAGGTGATCAAGTATACCCTAATAGGACCAAATTGGTCGGATTTCATGGGCACTTCCGGCCGGTGGCCGCCGAGATTCGGTCCGCCCGCGGACCACCGGGATTCCTGCCCCGCACGCGCCGCGCGCCGCCGCGATTCGAGCCCTTCCTCCAGCCCGAGCGGCTAAGCTTTGCGCAGAGCCGGGGCCCGCCCGGCCCGCCCGGCCCATCCAGGATCCGCCATGACCCCGCACGACGGCTCGCTCGACCTGAACACTCTGTTCGCCTCGATGCGCGATGCGCACCGCGCGGCCCCCTTCCCCGACTGGCCTGCCCGGCGCGACCGGCTGGAGCGGCTGCGCCGCCTGATCGTGGAGAACGAGACCGCCATCGAGGAGGCGATCGACGCCGACTTCGGCGGCCGGCCCCGCCTCGAGACCCAGATCGCCGAGGTCTTTCCCAGCCTCTCCGAGATCCGCACCGCGCTGCGCCACGGCCGGCGCTGGATGCGTTCCCGCGGCGTGTGGGTCTCGAAGTGGTTCCTGCCGGCCCGGGCTCACATCATGCCCCGCCCGGTCGGCGTGGTCGGCATCATCGTTCCCTGGAACTACCCGCTCGGGCTTTCGATCGGCCCGCTGGCAGGCGCGCTGGTCGCCGGCAACCGCGCGATGATCAAGCTCTCCGAGTACACGCCGGCATTCTCCGCGCTGTTCCGCCAGCTGGTGGCCGACCACTTCCGCCCGGACGAGGTGACCGTGATCACCGGCGGGCCCGAGGTCGCCGCCGCCTTCTCGTCCCTGCCCTTCGACCACCTGGTGTTCACCGGATCCACCGCGGTCGGCCGCCGGGTGATGGCAGCGGCGAGCGCCAACCTCACGCCGGTCACGCTCGAGCTCGGCGGCAAGTCGCCCGCAGTGATCGCGCCCGGATACGACATCGGCAAGGCCGCCGCCCGGATCATGGCCGGCAAGCTGGTCAACGCCGGCCAGACCTGCATCGCACCGGACTACGTGCTGGTGCCGCGCGACCGGCTGGAAGACTTCGTTCAGGCCGCGCGCGCGCAGGCCGCCCGGATGTATCCCACCGGGCTGGCCGACCCCGACTACTGCAGCATCGTCGACCAGCGCCAGTACGGCCGGCTGGCGAACTGGCTGGAAGAAGCCGCGGCAGCCGGGGTGCGCCGGGTGGACGGCTTCGGCGGCCCCGCGCGCGACGACGCCGCACACCGGATGGGCCCCGTGCTGCTGGTGGCGCCGGACGCGTCGCTGACCGTGATGCGCGAGGAGATCTTCGGCCCGCTGCTGCCGGTGCTTCCCTATGACGACCCGGCGCAGGCGCTGGCCTTCGTGAACGGCATGCCGCACCCGCTGGCCCTCTACTGGTTCGACGACGACGCCAGCCGCGCCGACTGGGCGCTACGCCAGACCCACGTGGGAGGCGCCTGCATCAACGAGACGCTGGTGCACTTCGCGCAGGACGAACTCCCCTTCGGCGGCATCGGCGCCTCGGGGATGGGGCACTACCACGGAAAGTGGGGTTTCGAGGCCTTCAGCAAGATGACGCCGGTGTTCAGGCAGTCGAGGCTGAACGGCATGCACCTCTTCATGCCGCCCTATCGGCCGCTGGTGCACAGGATGCTGGCGCTGATGAAACGCCTCTAGGGGAGGAAGGCCGGGACGGCGGACGCCGCCCCGGCATGACCGCTCACATGGCGCGGCGCGTCACGCAGCGGCAACTTGAGTCGCGCGGCGCTTGGCGACTTCGAGCAGGCCGGTACAGGCGTCCTCGATGTAGTCGAGCACCTGCTCGAAGCCCTGTGCGTTGCCGTAATAGGGATCCGGGATGGTCGCCGACTCGTGCTCGGTGGCGAAACGCATCAGCAGCTGCAGCTTGTGGTGGTTGCGCTTCGGAGCCATCTGCTGCAGCAGCGACAGGTTGTCCCAGTCCATCGCCAGGATCATGTCGAAGTCGTCGAAATCCTTCTCCTTGACCCGGGCGGCGCGCAGGTCGGAGAGGTCGAAGCCGCGCTTGGCGGCGACCGCCTGGGCGCGCTTGTCGGGCGCCTCGCCCACGTGGAAGGCGTGCGTGCCCGCCGACGCCACCTTGACGACCTCGTCGAGCCCGGCCTGACGGATCAGGTGCCGGAACACGCCTTCGGCCATCGGGGAACGGCAGATGTTGCCCATG
This sequence comes from Gammaproteobacteria bacterium, assembly GCA_046569945.1. GTDB lineage: Bacteria > Pseudomonadota > Gammaproteobacteria > Burkholderiales > Burkholderiaceae_E > Quisquiliibacterium. The sequence goes on from JBKHVS010000019.1 coordinate 21,037, forward strand.
CAGACGAACAGAACCCGTGTATTCATAGCCAGGGAGATCGGTTCTCGTTTTGCCATTTCAATATCCGACGATGATGTGAAATTCCTTGACGCGTGCAAAGGGAGCCCCCTAAGCCGCGCGATCAGCCACGAACGCCAGGACGTTCGCATTGCCGCTTGCTCCAAAAACCTGTTGCTTCAGGGCCGCGAGCTGGTCGCGCACCCGGGCCGCCTTCTCGAACTCGAGGTTGCGGGCGTGCTCGAGCATCTGCTTCTCGAGCCGCTTGAGTTCCTTCGCGGCGGCCTTCTCGCCGAGCACCTCGTAGCGGGCCTGCTCGCGCTCGGCGGCGAGGTCCTCGCGCGCCTGCTGCGCGTCGTAAACCCCGTCGATGAGTTCGCGCACCTGCTTGCGCACGCCCCGGGGCACGATGCCGTGGGCCAGGTTGTGCGCCACCTGCTTGACGCGGCGGCGCTCGGTCTCGTCCATGGCGCGGCGCATGGAATCGGTGATGCGGTCCGCGTACAGGATGGCCTTGCCGTTGAGGTTTCGCGCGGCGCGCCCGATGGTCTGGATCAGGCTGCGCTCCGAACGCAGGAAGCCTTCCTTGTCCGCATCCAGGATCGCCACCAGCGAAACCTCCGGGATGTCCAGGCCTTCGCGCAGCAGGTTGATGCCCACCAGCACGTCGAACACCCCGAGCCGCAGGTCGCGGATGATCTCGACGCGCTCCACGGTGTCGATGTCGGAGTGCAGGTAACGGACTTTCACGCCGTGCTCGCCGAGGTAGTCGGTGAGGTCCTCGGCCATGCGCTTGGTCAGCGTGGTGACCAGCACCCGTTCGCCCACCGCCGTCCGCTCGTTGATCTCCGAGAGCACGTCGTCGACCTGGCTGAGCGCCGGGCGCACCTGCACCTCCGGGTCCACCAGGCCGGTGGGACGCACCACCTGCTCGACCACCTGCCCCGAGTGCTCGGCCTCGTAGGCCGCAGGCGTGGCCGACACGAACACGCACTGGCGGACCTTGCCCTCGAACTCCTCGAACTTCAGCGGCCGGTTGTCCAGCGCCGACGGCAGCCGGAACCCGTAATCGACCAGGGTCTCCTTGCGGGAGCGGTCGCCGCGGTACATGCCTCCCAGCTGGCCGATGGTGACGTGGCTCTCGTCGATGATCATCAGCGCGTCGGCCGGCAGGTAGTCGACCAGCGTGGGCGGAGGCTCGCCCGGCTTCGCGCCGGAAAGGTGGCGAGAATAATTCTCGATGCCCTTGCAGAAGCCGAGCTCCTGCAGCATCTCGAGGTCGAAGCGGGTGCGCTGCTCGAGGCGCTGCGCCTCGACCAGCTTGCCCTCGGCATAGAAGTGCTTCAGTCGCTCGGCGAGCTCGGCCTTGATGTCCTCGATGGCGCGCAGCACGGTGGCGCGCGGCGTCACGTAGTGGGACGACGGGTAGACCGTGAAGCGCGGCACCTTCTGGCGCACCTTGCCGGTGAGCGGATCGAAGAGCTGGATGCTCTCGATCTCGTCGTCGAACAGCTCCACGCGCACCGCGAGCTCCGCGTGCTCGGCGGGGAAGATGTCGATGGTGTCGCCGCGCACCCGGAAGTTGCCGCGCGCGAACTCCATGTCGCTGCGCTTGTACTGCATGCCCACCAGCCGCTGGAGGACGTCGCGCTGCGACAGGCGGTCGCGCACCCGCAGCGTGAGGATCATCGCGTGGTAGTCGTGCGGATTGCCGATGCCGTAGATGCAGGACACCGTGCCGACGATGACCGTGTCGCGCCGCTCCAGCAGCGACTTGGTGGCCGACAGCCGCATCTGCTCGATGTGCTCGTTGATCGACGAGTCCTTCTCGATGAACAGGTCGCGCTGCGGGACGTAGGCCTCGGGCTGGTAGTAGTCGTAGTAGGAAACGAAGTACTCGACCGCGTTGTTCGGGAAGAACTCCCGCATTTCGGCGTACAGTTGGGCCGCAAGCGTCTTGTTCGGCGCGAGCACCAGCGCCGGCCGCCCGGTACGGGCGATGACGTTGGCCATGGTGAAGGTCTTGCCAGAGCCGGTGACGCCCAGCAGCGTCTGGAAGCTCAGCCCGTCCTCGACCCCCTCGACCAGGCGCGAGATCGCCTCCGGCTGATCGCCAGCCGGAGCGAAGGGCTGGTACAGCTGGAAGGGGCTGCCGGGATAGCTGATGAACTTCGAGCTGTCGGGCACGAGGCCGGTCATTGGGAGTGAGAGGTGCGTGTTAAACTCTTGATTCGTATGGGTTAGCTGGGCCGCGCAGCAGTGCTGGCGCAGCCCTTGCAGACCCACCCCCGGTCCGTTTTCCATCCTGGCCGGGCCAAAGACGAATTATCGCCCCGCGCCCCTCAAAAAGCCAGCCCTTTGCCTATTCAATAGGCACGGACACTTGTAACATTCTGTTTTTTCAACGCTGAATCCAGGACTTAGAGAAAAACATGAGCCAGCCCCTGTTCGCCTCGGTCGAGATGGCCCCCCGCGATCCCATCCTCGGCCTGACGGAGGCGTACAACGCGGACACGCGCGCCACGAAGGTGAACCTCGGGGTCGGCGTCTATTACGACGACAACGGCAAGATCCCGCTGCTGGCCGCGGTGCGCGAGGCCGAGAAGGCACGCCTGGAAAGCGCCCCTCCGCGCGGCTACCTGCCGATCGAAGGCATCCCCGGCTACAACGCCGCGGTTCAGCAGCTGCTGTTCGGCGCCGACTCCCCGCTGCTGGCGGCCGGCCGCGTCGCCACCTTCGAGGCCCTGGGCGGCACCGGCGGTCTGAAGATCGGCGCCGACTTCCTCAAGCGCCTGCAGCCCGACGCCCAGGTCTGGATCAGCGACCCCAGCTGGGAAAACCACCGCGCGCTGTTCGAAGCCGCCGGCTTCAAGGTCAACGCCTACCCCTATTACGATGCCGCCACCCAGGGCGTTAACTTCGACGCAATGCTGGCCTGCCTGAACGGGCTGCCGGCAAACTCCATCGTGGTGCTGCACGCCTGCTGCCACAACCCCACCGGCGTCGACCTCACCGCCGAACAGTGGCCGAGGGTGGTCGAGGCGGTCAAGGCGCGCGGGCTGATCGCCTTCCTCGACTGCGCCTACCAGGGTTTCGGCGACGGCATCGAGGCCGACGCCGCCGCGCTGCGCATCTTCGGTGCCAGCGGCCTGGACTTCTTCGTGTCCAGCTCCTTCTCCAAGTCCTTCTCGCTGTACGGCGAGCGCGTCGGCGCGCTGTCGATCGTCACCGAGAGCAAGGAGGAGGCGGCGCGGGTCACCAGCCAGGTCAAGCGCGTGATCCGCACCAACTACTCCAACCCGCCCACCCACGGCGCGGCGGTGGTCGCGTCGGTGCTCACCACCCCGGCGCTGCGCCAGCTCTGGGAGAAGGAACTGGGCGAGATGCGCGAGCGCATCCGCGCGATGCGCACCGGGCTGGTCGACAAGCTGGCGGCGGCCGGCGTCGACCGCGACTTCTCCTTCGTCACCCGCCAGCGCGGGATGTTCTCCTATTCCGGGCTCACGTCCGCCCAGGTGGACCGGCTGCGCGAGGAGTACGGCATCTACGCCGTGGGCACGGGGCGAATCTGCCTGGCTGCGCTGAACTCGAAGAACCTGGACTACGTCGCCAACGCCATCGCTGCCATCCTGAAGGGCTGAGCCCGAAGAGCGGGCATGGCGGACGGCTCCTCGCTGGAGGCGCTGCAGGCGCGCCACGGCCCGCGCTTCAAGTGGCTGGTGCTGGTCACGCTGATGATCGGCACCATGGCGTCGATCCTCGCGTCGACCATCGTCAACGTCGCCATCCCTGACCTCAGCCGGCAGTTCGGCCTGCGCCAGTCCGAGGTGCAATGGGTGGCCTCCGGCTTCATGGTGGCGGTCACCGTCTCCATGCTGCTCACCCCGTGGCTGCTGCAGCGCTTCGGCCTTCGCCGCACCTACTCCGGCGCGCTGATCGCCCTGTCGGTGGGCGCAGTGCTGGGCGGCCTGGCACAGCACTACTGGCTGGTCATCTCGATGCGGGTGGTGGAGGGGCTGGCGGCCGGCGTGCTGCAGCCGATCCCGGCGGTGATGATCATGCGCACCTTCGCCGAGAACGAGCGCGGCCGGGCGATGGGCATCTACGGCTTCGGCGTGGTGTTCGCGCCCGCGATCGGCCCCAGCGTCGGCGGAGTTCTGGTCGAGGCCTTCGGCTGGCGCTCGATCTTCTTCGTGATGCTGCCCTTCGCCGCGGCGGGGCTGGTGCTGGCGCGGCGCTTCCTGCCCCGGCGGGTGGGCCCGGGCGAGCGCGTCCCGGTCGACTGGCTGGGCCTGCTGCTGATCGCCGCGGCCACCCTGTGCCTGCTCAACGGGCTCACGCAGCTGCGCGGCGGCGACGCCAGCCTCGGTTACCGCCTGCTGTGGATCGCCCTGGCGGCCTTCGCCGGCTTCCTGTTCGTCGAGCGGCGCATTGCCGCGCCGCTGATGCAGCTGCGCCTGTTCCGCTCGCCCACCTTCGCGGCCGGCGCGCTGGTGTCGCTGATCTACGGCATGGGCATCTTCGGCTCCACCTACCTGATCCCGGTCTGGCTGCAGACCGCACTGGGCTACGGCCCCGCGCGCGCCGGCCTGGTGATGCTGCCAGCGGGCCTGACCATGGCCTTCGCGCTGATGCTCACCGGGCGGCTGGCCGACCGGCTGCCAAAGCACTGGATGGTGTCCGGCGGGCTGGCCACGCTGTCCTTCTCCTTCCTGCTGCTGGCCACCGTCGGGCTGGGCACGCCCTACCTGCTGCTGGTGGCCTGGGTGGTGGTCGGACGCATAGGCATGAGCTTCATCCTGCCGTCGCTGAGCCTGGGCGCGCTGCGCGGGCTCGGCTCCGACCTCATCGCCCAGGGCTCGAGCACCATGGGCTACACCCGCCAGCTGGGCGGCGCAATCGGCGTGAGCCTGAGCGCCATCGCGCTCGACTGGCGGCTGGCCGCGCACGGCCAGGCCTTCTCCGGCGAGGCCGGTGACCCGCTGGCTCGGATCGCAGCCTTCGACGAGACCTTCCTGGGCCTGGCGGCGGTATGCGCGGTGGCGGCTGCTGTGGGGTGGAGGATGCGGCCGCGGCCCGGCGAGGGGCATCCGGCGCCTTGACCGCTGCGGGCGCGATGCGCCGCGCGGGGCAACTCATCCGCCCGGCCGCGCCATTCCTTCTCTGAGAGCGGCACGATCGGTTCCTCGATTTGACAAGCCTGAACTAGATGGCTATTATTCAAGGCTGTTCCCCGATAGCTCAGTTGGTAGAGCGCCGGACTGTTAACGTAATGGCAGCCCACACGGGAAACCGTGTGGTGAACACACCCCTAATTCGGGGAACCCTAAGGCGAAAGCTAAGGCAATCCCGAGCAAGCAGGCCGAGGTCTCTGACCGGAGCCGGGCATGTGTAGAGACTTTACGGGGTGCACCTAAAGCGCAAGCCAAGGTGAAGAGAAAGTCCAAGCCGGAAGGAAACTCCCGGGCACTTGTAATCCGTAGGTCCCTGGTTCGAGCCCAGGTCGGGGAGCCAAAGAACCAAGCAGGAAGGCCAATTCTTCGGAATTGGCCTTTTTTGCTTTCAAGGTCTCGAAGGCCGATGCCCACCCGGCGCGGATGGCTCCATCGGAGTTCCTTGCCCGAATCCGGCGTTCCGGAAACGGACGCACCGTCCACGCCCTCTTCCGCTTTCCCAGCCTCCCCGCCCGCTCCTCATGGATATCCCGTAGGAGACGCGCCCCGTTTCGCCTTGTCACGCCTTCCGGGCGCCGCCTATATTGGGCCGTCGCACAGGGTCTCGGCCGCCGCTGCAAGTCGTGACGGTCCTGCCAGACCACGTCAATGGCCGTCCCGGGTTCCCGTCCGGCGGCATGAAGTTCGCGCGCCCCCGCGCGGGCGAGACGACCATCAAAGGAAGGAGCACACGTGAAGAAACCCACGATCCGCCATACCCTCGCCACCGCGGTCTCCGCGGCAGCCGTCCTCGCCGCCGTCGGCACGGGCGCCGCCCAGGCCGCCGAGTTCAAGTGGCCCCGCCTGCTGGTCATCGGTACGCCCGGCACCAACTCCGGCAGCTTCGCGTCCACCAACGGCTGGGCGCCGATCCTGCAGAAGGAAGTCGGCACGACGATCCGGGTGGTGCCCGAGGACAACGAGCCGATGCGCTACCGCCGGCTCACCGAGCGCAAGGATATTGCGATCACCTCGGTGTCCGCAGCCGAGATGCGCTTCCAGATC
>JBKHVS010000020.1:0-27205 GCA_046569945.1 Gammaproteobacteria bacterium
TGCGCGACCGCCAGCGGCAGGTGGTGGCCGCCCTGAGCGTCAACGTGATCGCCGAGGGCTGGACCGAGGAGCGCGCGGTGGACGCCTATCTGACCCCGATGCGGCGCGCAGCCGAGTGCATCCGCATGGAGTGAGCGAGGTCCGGCCCGCGCATCGGCCCGCGCATCGGCCCGCGCATCAGCCCGCGCATCAGCCCGCGCATCAGCCCGCGCATCAGCCCGCGCATCAGCCCGCGCCGATCACGTCCGCCAGCATCACCGTCTTGCGCGTCTTCATGTCGATCAGCAGCGCGGTGACGTCGGCGCGCGCGATCGGCGCGCCGTCGGGCATCCGGTAGAGGTGATGCTGCAGGCGGATGCTGCGGCCCTGCGCCGGACCGACGCGCGAATGCAGGACCAGGGCGTCGCCGACCCTTGCCGGCGCGAAGTGGGTGAACTTGGCCTCGACGGCGATGCGGCCCAGGCCCTTCTCGCGCACCGTGACCACGCCGACGCCGGCCTGCTCCCAGGCATGGCCGGCGGCGTCGCCGAGCATCGCGACCAGGTGCTGCTCGGTCATCTCGCCGGCCGCGGTGCAGCGGTCCATCGTCACCCAGCAGCGCGTGGTGGCCTGCCAGCCGTCGGCGGCCATCGCGGCCACCGGCAGCGCCTGCTCGGCCGCGTCGACGCTGCGCGGCAGCGCCGAGGCCACCGCCGACTCCGGCACCTCCGGGCAGGCGAAGGACTGCGCGCCGCCGTCCAGCGCGGTGGCGACCAGCGCGCCGGTGCCGCCGTGGCTCATCCAGTGCACCAGCGAGCCGGCATGCGGCCCGTCGACGATGCGCGCCGAGTGCACCGTGAAGATGTCGCCCGCGACCAGCTCGGCGTGGAAGCGCAGGTGCCGGGTCTGCGGCAGCGGCCCGGCGGGACCGGCCCCGCAGGACAGCGCGAGGAAGCGCGCCGCCTGGTCGAACTCGCGGCAGTAGAACTGCACGTTCAGGTGGTGGTTGTAGTCGCACTGCCAGGCGTTGACGGTGCCGCGCTGGGTTTCGACCAGGCCGGGGGGCGGGGAGGCTGACATCGGTGGGGCTCGGTACGGGAAGGGGCCGATCGACGGCGGAGTCACCGATTATCGGGAGGAACGCCGCGGGCCGCGACACCGATGCCGCGAAAACGGTCCCCGCTACCAGTACGCCGGCACGTCCCGCGCGAAACCGCCGTGCAGGTCCAGGCAGCGGCCGAACCAGGCATGGAGCGGGTCGTCCTCGGCCAGCAGGCGGTACGGGCTCATGATCCGCGCCCACTGCAGCGCTCCGAACGGCAGGTAGTCCGAGTACGTCGGCTGGGCGCCGCCGAGGAAGGGCTGCGACTTCAGCGTCATCCGCATCGGTTCGAGCCCGGCGCGGAAGGCCGGCAGCATCGCGTCCCGGCCGGCCTGCACCTCGGCGAGCGGACGGCCGAGGCGCTGCTCGCGGGACTGGCGGAAGTAGTCGCGGTCCTCCGGATGGATCCGCTCGTACAGGTCGGCGGCGATCATGCGGAAGATCGGCGCATGCAGCTGGATGGCCGTCCAGTTCTGCATGAAGGCCGCATAGGCGCGCCCCGCCGGGCCGCCGAACAGCGACGGACGATCGGGAAAGCGCGCCTCGAGATGCTCGGCGATCGCCCAGCTGTCGCCGACCAGCGCGCCGCCGTCGTCGAGCACCGGCACCGTGCGCTGGCCGCCGCCGATCTCGGCGATGCCGGCGAAGTTGGTGCGGCGGGATTCCCAGTCGAGGCCCTTGTGCGCCAGCGCCATCGCGCTGCGCCAGCAGAAGGGGCTGAAGCAGCGTCCTTCGTCGCCGATGAGTTCGTGGAGGATCAGGCTCATGTGCGTCCTTTGGGAAGAGGGTCGGCAAGCTCCATCAGGAGCATCGAGCCCCCTTCGATGCGGGGCGCCGGGACTGGCGGAGGGGAATGGGAGTCGAACCCACCCGGCAACGCTTGGCGCCGCCCACCGGGTTTGAAGCCCGGCCGACCCACCAGGATCGTTTCCCCTCCGTTGAACGGTTCACTGCGCGGACTCTTCGAAGAGCCCGCTGTCGGCGCGCACGCGATGCACGTCGCCGATCCTGCGCAGCATACCAATACGGTCGAAGTACTCGAGGATCTGGATGGCCCGTTTTCGGCCCAGCCGGATCGCATCGCGGAATCCGGCCGCGGTCAGTTCGCCGCCATCGTCGCCCGCGACCAGCAGCAACGCATGATCGATCCCCGTCGCGCCAGCCAGCATCGTGTGCACCAGGCGCTCGTGACCGGGCACGTCGATGAAGGCGATCCGCCCTCCCTCGGGGACGTCCAGGAAGGCGTAGCCCAGCTCGATCGAGATGCCGCGCTTGCGCTCCTCGGGAAGCCGGTCGGTGTCAACCCCGGCGAGCGCCCGCACCAGGGTGGTCTTGCCGTGGTCGATGTGGCCCGCGGTACCGACGATCACGACCCGCGCAGCCTGCGTCGCAGCTCTTCCAGCTGCGCCTGCAGCAGCCCGGCATCTTCAAGGCAGCGCAGGTCGAGCAGCAGCCGGTCGTCGGCGATGCGGCCGATCACCGGGCGCGGCAGCGCGCGCAGCGCCTCGACCAGCGCATCCAGCGCCCGCCCCGCCCCCTTGCGATCCAAGGGCGCGATCGCAAGGCCTGCGGAGGCGAGCCGGTCGACCGGCAGCGAGCCCGAGCCGATCTGCCCTTGCAGGTCGACGAGCTCGACTGAGAACCGAGGGGCCACTGCCCGGGCGAGGTGCGGGCTCAGCGACCGAGCCTGCGCGCGGATCTCCTCCGGCGAGCGGGTGAGCATCCGCAGTGTCGGCAGGTCGCGGGCCAGGCGTTCGGGTCGCTGGTAGAGCGCGAGCGTCGCCTCGAGCGCCGCCAGCGGCAGCTTGCTCACGCGCAGCGCGCGCTTCATCGGGAAGGCGCGGATGCGGCCGATCGCCTCGCGGCTGCCGACGATCAGCCCGGCCTGCGGCCCGCCCAGCAGCTTGTCGCCGCTGAAGCTGACCACGTCGCAGCCGGCGGCGAGCTTCTCGCGCGGCGTGGGCTCCTTCGGCAGGCCGTAGCGGGAGAGATCGACAAGCGAACCCGCGCCCAGGTCGCTGGCCAGCGGCAGCCCCCGCGCATGGGCGATCTGCGCCAGCCTCGCCTCGTCCACGGAAGACGTGAAGCCCTGGATCGCATAGTTGCTCGTGTGCACCTTCATCAGCAGCGCAGTCCGCTCGCAGATCGCGCGCTCGTAGTCGTGCGGGTGCGTGCGGTTGGTGGTGCCCACCTCGACCAGCTTCGCGCCAGCCGCCTCCATCACGTCCGGCATCCGGAAGGCGCCGCCGATCTCGACGAGCTCGCCGCGCGAGACGATCACCTCGCGGCCGCGCGCCAGGGCGGCGATCGTCAGCAGCACCGCGGCAGCGTTGTTGTTGACGATCGTGGCAGCCTGCGCGCCGGTCAGCTCGCACAGCAGTTCCTCGACGAGCGCATCGCGGTCGCCGCGCCGGCCGGTCTCGAGGTCGTACTCCAGGTTGTTCGGCCCGGCCATCATCGCGACCAGGTGCGCCACGGCCGCATCTGCCAGCACCGCACGGCCCAGGTTGGTGTGCAGCACGGTTCCGGTGAGGTTGATCACCTGTCGCATGCGCGGCGCCAGCCTGCGCTCGATCCGCTCGGAGAGCGCCCTCTCCAGCGCCTGCGCCCCGAGGGCGCCGATCTCCAGGGCGCCGGCAAGCGCCTTCGCGCGCAGCGCGTCGAGCAGCCCGCGCGCCTCGCCCGCAACCAGCGCGTGCCCGTGCTCGGCGAGCAGCGGCGACGCGCCGGGCAGGCGCAGCACCGCATCGACCGAAGGCAGGTCCTTCGGCCCGGCCGCGGAGTCTCCGCCGGGGTGCCGGGCCGGCGGTGGTTCGTGGCAAGGTTCTCGGTCGGTCTTCATGGTCGTGGCGCTTGTGTTCGGTCGCGGACGTCGGCAGCGGGCGCCGGGATTTCCCGGCACCTCCCTGCGCTTCCCGGCCATCCTAACCTCGACCGGAACCGCCTCGCCGGCAAGACGGATTCGGGATAAGCGAAACGCGCGCGCCGCAGCCGGCATGGCGCGCGGCGCGCACGCTGGTGCAGACTGCCGGTTCCGACCCCACGCCCATGGACACCGAGATGGAAAACACCCGCCCGCCGTCGCCCCCCAAGACGCCGGTCAACCCGGTCCTCGCGGCCACCATCATGCTGCTGCGCGACGACCGCGGCGCGCTCGAGGTCTTCATGGTGCAGCGTCATCACCAGATCGACTTCGCCACGGGCGCCCTGGTGTTCCCCGGCGGCAAGACCGACCCGGCGGACCGCGAACCGGCGCTGCGCCCGCACTGCCCCGGCTGCGAAGACCTCGACGAGGAGGCGCTCGCGCTGCGCGTGTCCGCCGTGCGCGAGACCTTCGAGGAGTGCGGCGTGCTGGTCGCGCGGGCCCGTGGCGAGCGCACGCTGCTGCCGGAATCGCGGGTGCGTCCGCTGGAGACCGGACATCGCGCCGACCTGCTCGCCGGCCGCTACACGATGCGCGACCTGGTGGAGCAGCACGAGCTCGAGCTCGCCACCGACGTGCTGGTGCCCTTCGCGCACTGGATCACGCCGGACTTCATGCCCAAGCGTTTCGACACCTGGTTCTACCTGGTGCCCGCCCCCGAGGACCAGGTGGCCGCGCACGACGGCGAGGAGTCGGTGGATTCGGTCTGGGTCAAGCCCGCGGACGCGATCGCCGAGGCGAAGGCCGGGCGGCGCACCATCATCTTCCCGACGCTGAACAACCTGATGAAGCTAGCGCGCAGCAGCAGCGTGGAAGAGGCCATCCATCGGGCGCGCACCGAGCCGCTGGTGACGGTGCTGCCCACGGTGCACAAGACCGAGTCGGGCAAGGTGCTGCGCATCACGCCCGAGGCCGGCTACGAACTGAACGAAGTGCCGATGGAAGGGCGCGGCTGAGCCGGCGCCGGGGCGCGCCCCGGGCAGCCGAAGGCCCGCCCGGGGGATGCGTGCAGAGGGCTCAGTCGGTGCGCGCGCCCGAGACCTTGACCAGCTTCTCGATGATCGGGCTGGTGGCCTCGAAGTTGCGGCGGAACTGCTCGGCGCTGCCGCCCACTCCCTCCAGGCCGAAGACCTGGAAGCGCGCCTTCATCGGCGTCGACTGGGAGATCTCCCGCGCCTGCTTCTCGAGCAGGTCGAGGATGGGCTTCGGGGTGCCCGCCGGCGCCGACAGCGTGAACCATGCGACGGTCAGGAACTCCTTGTCGGGGAAGCCTGCCTCGGCCATGGTCGGCACGTCGGGCAGTTCGGGCAGGCGCTTGGCCGCCATCACCGCCAGCGGCCGCACGCGGCCGGTCTTCATGTGGGGCAGCATCGGACCGAGCGTGCCGATCCCCCAGGGAACGACGCCGCCAGCCAGATCCTGGATGTACGGACCCTCGCTCTTGTAGGGCACGTGCGACATCTCGAGATTGCGCGACTGGCTCAGGTAGGCGCTCATCAGGTGCCCGGCCGAACCGGTGCCGTAGGAGCCGTAGCTGAGCTTGCCCTTGCCCTGCTGCGCCCAGGCCATGAACTCCTTCATGTTCCTGGCCGGCACGCTCTGGTTCACGGTCAGCACCAGGCTGGTGGTGGCCACCTCGGAGATCACCGCCAAGTCGCGCGTGACGTCGTAGGGCACCTTGGCGAACATGTGGCGCGCGTAGTAGATCGGCGTGGAATAGGCGAGCAGCAGCGTGTAGCCGTCGGGCGCGGCACGGGCCACCGCCTGCGTGCCGATCATCCCCGACGCGCCGGTCTTGTTCTCGACGACGAAGGGCTGCTTGAGGCGTTTGGAGAACTCCTCGGCCATCACGCGCGCGATGATGTCGGTGGCCCCTCCCGGCCCGGCCGGCACGACCAGGGTGACCGGCTTGGCGGGGTAGTCCTGCGCGTACGCGATGCTGCTGCAGACCAGCGCAGCGACCGACAGGAGTGACTTGAAGCTGAAGCGCATGTTCGTCCCTTGATTGCGGTGCGGATGGCGCGCGCCGTGCGCGCCACGGAGATGCCCGGCGAGTATAGGGCCGGCCCGGACGGGCCCGCCACCTAGGGGCGACCCGGTTCGGCGCGCCGGCCCGGGCCGGCCCGGTTCAGCGCGCGAGCGCGGGCGGCGGCGTGCGCAGGTAGGCGAACAGGAACTGCAGCGTGCCGGCCGCCAGCCCCAGACCGACGCCGAAACGCCAGGCGAACTCGTAGTTCCCGAAGATGTCGTAGACCAGGCCGCCGCCGAAGGCGCCCAGGGTGCTGCCGACCTGGTGGCTCATGAAGGCGATTCCCTGGATCATCGCCTGCCAGCGCAGGCCGAACATCTCGGCCACCGACCCCGCGATCAGCGGCGACACTCCCAGCCAGAGGAAGCCCATCACCCCGGCAAAGAGCAGCGTGGTCTCCGGCGTGGGCGCGGCCGAGAAGAACCAGGCCAGCACCAGCGAGCGGGTGATGTACAGCAGGCCGAGCAGGGCCTGCTTGGACCAGCGCCCGCCCGCCCAGCCGAAGAACAGGCTGCCCAGGACGTTGAAGCCGCCGATCATTCCCAGCGCCTGCGCACTGAGCATCGGATCCATGCCGCAGATCTCGAGGTAGGAAGGCAGGTGCGTGGTCAGGAAGACCAGCTGCATCCCGCAGACGAAGAAGGCGCCGGTCATCACCAGGAAGGGCGGATGGCGCAGCGCGGCGCGGACCATCGAGCGCGCCGTGGATTCGTCGGCCTGGCCAGGCGCGGGCGGCGGCAGCGCCACCTTGTCGATGCGGCCGGCGATCCAGGCGGCCGGGATCATCGCGACGGCCATCACGAGGAAGCCGATGACGCCGGCGCGCCAGCCGAAGCTGGTCTGCAGGTACTGGCCGATCGGCGCGGCCAGCATCGCGCCCAGCGAACCGGCCGCCGAGACCAGGCCCAGCACGGTGCTGCGGATCGCCACCGGAACCGCGCGCGAGGCCACCGAGTTCGCGATCGACGAGGCGGTGCAGGCAAGCGACAGGCCGATCAGCAGGCCGGCGCCGATGGTGACGCCGAGCGCGCCCTGGGCGGTGGCGAGGAAGGCCAGCCCGGCCAGGTAGAAGAGGCCGCCGGCGATCATGATCGTGCGGAAGCCCATCCGCACCACCAGGGCCCCGGTGATCGGCTGTGCGATGCCCCACGCGATGTTCTGGATCGCGATCGCGAAGGTGAACTCGGACACCGAGATCGCGATGTCGCGGGTCATCGGCTGCATGAAGATGCCGAGGCTCTGGCGCAGCCCGAGGGCCAGGGTGAGCATCACCGAGGCGGCGATCAGGATCGCGGCGGCGGGACGCAGGCCTTCGTAGGTGTTCTTCACGGGCGCTCCGGCGGCGGCCCGGGGCACGGGCGCGGACAGCGCCTTCGGCGGCGCGGGGCGTCCATCTTAGCGCCCGCGCCGCACAGCGTGCTGGCGCACGCTGATGCGCGACAATCCCGTCAGCTCGATCCCGGAACGACGCCGTGAACACCATCGCCCTGATCACCACCTGCAAGGGACGCCTGCACCACCTTCGCGGAACATGCCGGCAGACGGTCCGGCGGCGGCTCTGCCGTTAAGATGGACTGCACCGACCCGCGCCCGCCGAATCGCTGAGGGCACCGCCGAACCGCTCAGGGAGATCGACCGATGACCGAACCGAGCCGCCCCGAACGCCCCCCGATGCCGCCGCAGCAGCGCGCCGGAGGTCCTATGCGCACCGCGCTGCTGCTGCTGGCGCTGGCGCTGGCGGGATTCCTCGCCTGGCGGCTATGGGCGCCCCAGGCCACCGACGCGCCGCCGGCTCCCGCCGCGTCGGCCCCAGCGCCCACGGCGGGCGGGCCGGCGGCGGGGACGGCCGCCGACGGGCAGACACCAGGTGCGCCTCTCCACCCGGTTGCCCCGGACGCGGAGCAGGAGTCGCCCCAGGACGCGGCCCCGCGCCTGGAGCAGGCGCTGTCCGGCCTGCTGGGCGGGCAGGCGATGCAGTCGCTCCTGCCGGACCGGCTCGCGCTGCGCGTCGTGGCGACCGTCGACAACCTCGCGCGTTCGCATGCGCCCGCCCGCATGTGGCCGGTCGCCCCGACCGCCGGACGCTTCCAGGTACGCGAACGCGAGGACGGCACGACGATCGTGGCCGAGGACAACGGCGCGCGCTACGCGTCCTTCGTGTCGATGGCGGAATCCGTCGACCCGGCAAAGCTGGCCGCGCTCTTTGCGCGCTTCTATCCGCTGTTCCAGGACGCCTACGCGGAGATCGGCTTCCCCGGCCGCCACTTCAACGACCGGCTGGTGGAGGTGATCGACCACCTGCTCGCCGCACCCCGGCCGGCGCTGCCGCTGGCGGTCCGGCTGGTGGAGGTCCGTTCCGAGACGCCGACCACCCGTCCCTGGGTCCGCTACGAGTTCGCCGACCCCGCGCTGGAGAAGCTGTCGGCCGGGCAGAAGATCATGCTGCGCGTCGGCGCCGAGAACCGGCGCCGGCTCGAGGCGGTGCTGGTCGCGCTGCGCCGCCAGGTGGCGGACGGGGCGCTCGCCGGGACACGCTGACCGGGGTCGCCGCGCTCGGGCCCGTTCGCTGCGGCGCCCCTCCGGCGGCGGCGCCCCTCCGGCCGCGGCGCCCTTCCAGGGGCCAGGGTCCATGCCTCGCCGCTCCGTGAGGCACCGTCATCCCTGCGCCTCCACCCGCATCCCAGTCGCCTGCGCAAGGCGCTCCAGGTCCCACCCGCTGCCGAGAAGCAGCAGCCGCACCGAAAGATCGTCCTGCAGTTCCGGCGGCAGCTCGGCGCCGAGGTGCCGCAGCGCCTTGTCGCGCACTTCCACGTAGGCGAGCGGGTAGTCCCGCCCGAGGGCATGCCAGAGCGCGTGGGCGCCCGTCGAGAGCCGGGCGCCGCTGAGCAGGCAGAAGCCGGAATCGAGCGCCCACCGGTGGACCGCACTGCCCAGGCCGCGGCGCTGCCAGGCGGGATCGAAGCTCGAGTGCGGCGAACGCAGGTACGGATCGGCGCGGCGCCCCACCTCGATCAGCCGGTTGAAGACCGTGTAGCCGACGAGCCGGCCGCTCGCCTGATCCTCGACGTAGACGTAGTGCTCGCCATCGGCCTCGCGGTGACGAAAAACCAGCCGGGGATGACCCGAGTCGATCGGCAGCGTGCTCAGCCGGGGCGCGCCGGAGCGGCGCAGGCGGCGCTGGATCCGTTCGAGATCGTCGGCCGGATGGCCATGGCCGCGGCGGACGTCGATCCGCAGCTGCAGCGGACGCGGGATGCCGAGCAACCAGGTCGGGAAATGAGCAAGGGTCAGGATCATGGCCGCCGCCCTCAACGGAAATCGAGCGCGAGCGAGGGCTCGATGCCCGGGGGCGCGGCGCGATCCGCCGCCTCCCCTGCCCACCAGCCGCTGACCAGGCCCTCGGGACGGACGGACGCCCGCACCGGCGCGCTCGTCTCCCAGGCGTCCCGGCGCACGGCCAGCCCGGCATGGATGCCGTAGCCCCGGCCGGCCCGGATCGTACCCGCCGCCTCCACGCCCTCGCCGACCCGCAGCGCGCCGTCCGCGTCGATCGGGCCCCCGGCCCTGATGCCCCAGCCGGCGTCCAGGTGCCCGCCGCAGCGCAGCTCCTCGCCGACCAGGATTCCCTGCCCGGCCCGCAGAGCGTGGGCGGCCTCGATGCGGCCGCCCACCCGCAGGCTGCGCGCGAACTCCAGCCTGCCGCCGCCGATCAGGTCGCCGCCGACGGCGGCCCGCCCGCCCACCGACAGCGCGCCCTCGCAGGCCACGCCCCAGTCGACCCTCAGGTCGCCGGCGCAGGCGAGGTCTCCGCCGACCTCGACGCCCCAGCCGGCACGAAGATGCCCGCCGGCCTGCAGTCGCGTCGCGCAGCGGATCTGTCCGCCCGCTCGGACGTCCTCCCCGGCCTGCAGTTCGCCGGCGCGGATGCCCCCGCCCGCCTGGATCGAGCGGCCGGCGCGGAGCACGGTTTCCACGTCGATTCCGCCGCGCACCCTGAGGGTGCCCGCGAAGACAATGGCGTCGGCGTCGATCGAATCGAGCTCGAGCACGGTGTCGACCGGACCGAACTGCTCGAGCAGCCAGCAGGCGTCTGAAACCCGGCCGGCGGCCACGAGCGCGTCGAGGTGATGCTGGTAGCCGCTGCCGGCGGGCCGGTTGCGGACGAACCAGCGGAAGCCACTGGCGCAGGGGCGCTTGGCCTTGACGAAATCCTTGTTGAGCTCCATGGGAACCCCCGTATCTCGGAGGCCGCCGCGCAGGTGTCGCGGCGAAGGGCGAGGCCCTTCGCGATGGTCCCGGTGTCGCCGGGGCATCGCGGCCGTGCTGGGACCCGGGAAGGCGCGCTGCGCGTCAGGCGGCCCCTGGCGGAACCGATGGCGGCGCGGATGCTCCCGGCATGCACGTTGAACGGAAGCGCGCAGCGCGCCTCCGGGCAAGGTGCCGTGCGGGGGAGTTCAGGACTGGGTGTGGATGTCCTGAGGTCCCCGCACGGCCAAGGAGGGCACGGCGGGGAACCCGAAGGTCTCGAGGGCTGCCGGCTCGGGGCAGCGCAGCGGTGACCCCTGCTTCTCGCGCGCGCAGGCCGCCGTCGCATTCGAAGCATGCGAGCGCGGGGTGGGGGCGGTGAAGACGGAGAACATGGCGCTGTGGGATCCACTCATCGATGCACCGGCCGGAAATGCCCGGCCGGCGAACGCGGGCCGGAGCCCGCGCGAGCGCGCCTGGAGCAGACGCGGCCCTGTTTCGGATGTGCTTGATTCTACAGGAAAAACCCGCTCCTGGCGACCCGTCCCCCGGCCGGACCTCAGGCGCGCTCGTACATCGTCACCACGCAGGCGCCGCCCAGCCCGAGGTTGTGCTGCAGGGCCACGCGCGCACCCTCCACCTGCCGCTTGCCCGCGGCGCCGCGCAGCTGCTGGACCAGTTCGGTGCACTGCGCAAGACCGGTCGCGCCAAGCGGATGGCCCTTGCTGAGCAGGCCGCCCGAAGGGTTGGTGACGATCCGGCCGCCATAGGTGTTGTCGCCGTCGTCGACGAACTTCTGGGCGCCGCCCTCCGGGCAGAGCCCGATGGCCTCGTAGGTCAGCAGTTCGTTCTGCGCGAAGCAGTCGTGCAGCTCGACCACGTCGAGCTCGTCGGGGCCGATGCCCGAGGCCTCGTAGACGCGGTTCGCCGCCGCACGCGCCATGCTGTAGCCGACGAGCTCGCGCATGTCGTGCGCCTCGAAGGTCGTCGGCGAATCGGTGGTCATCGCCTGCGCGCGGATGCGCACGCTGCGGTCCAGTCCGTGCCTGGCGGCGAAGGCCTCCGAGCAGAGGATCGCGGCCGCGGCGCCGCAGGTGGGCGGGCAGGCCATCAGGCGGGTCATCACACCGGGCCACAGCATGGGCGCAGCCATCACCTCCTCGGTGCTCACCACGTTGCGGAACACCGCCAGCGGGTTGTTCGCGGCATGACGGCTCGCCTTGGCCCGGATCTTCGCGAAGGTCTCCAGCGGCGTGCCGTAGCGCTGCATGTGCGCGAGCCCGGCGCCGCCGAAGTAGCGCAGCGCGAGCGGGATCTCCGCGTGGCCGACCAGCGCGTCGGTCTCGAGGTCGAAGCGCTCGAACGGGCTGGGGCGGTCGCCGAAGACGGCGCCGAGCGCACCGGGATTCATCTGCTCGAAACCCAGCGCCAGCGCGCATTCGACCGCGCCGCTCTGCACCGCCTGCCGCGCGAGGAAGAGCGCGGTCGACCCGGTGGAGCAGTTGTTGTTCACGTTGACGACCGGAATCGCCGTCATTCCCACTTCGTACAGTGCGCGCTGCCCGCAGGTGGAGTCGCCATAGACGTAGCCCGCGTAGGCCTGCTCGACAGCGTCGTAGGCGAGCCCGGCGTCGGCGAGAGCCAGGCGGACCGCCTCGGAGGCCATTTCCGGATAAGGCTTGCTCGAGCCCGGCTTGCTGAACGGAATCATTCCGACGCCGACGACGTGGACGGACTGGCTCATGGCGGTTCCTCGCGAGGATCGGGGCGGAGGCTTCCTCCGCAGGGAGGTTGCGGCACGCAAGGACGGAGCGTGCCTGGAACCTCGATGGTACGGGGTGAGGCACGGCCGGGGCCATGGGGGTACGCAGGGATCGAGACGCCCCGGGCGGGGCGTCGCCCGGGGAACGGGCGGGCGCATCGTCCGGAGTGGAGGCCGGATCTTGCGGCGGGGCCGATGGAAAGGAATGGGGTGGCGCGCCCGGCTGGGATCGAACCAGCGACCCCTGGCTTCGGAGGCCAGTACTCTATCCACTGAGCTACGGGCGCGCGGAGGATGCGAATTCTATCAGTCGCGAGGCCTTCGTGCCGCGGAACGCTCGATGAATCTGCGCCAAGCCGATACAATTGACGGCTTTGAACCGTTCGGCCGGGCCGGCGGACAGGCGCGGCGCGCCTTCCGCGGTGGTGGCGGCCATCGATATCAGCCCATCAGGAAACCGGCATGAGCGAAGAGCACCAGGCATTCATCAAGACACCGAAGCAGCTGATCACCGTCGTGATCCTCGCGTTCGTCGTGCCCATCCTCATCATCGTGCTGCTGGTCAAGTTCGTCGGCGCCGGCGCGCGCATGGGCGCCGGCGCGTCGACGATGACGCCCGAGGCGATCGAGGCGCGCATCCAGCCGGTCGCCCGCTTCGAGCTCAAGGGCGCGAGCGGACCCAAGGTGCTCGCCGCCGGTGACGCGGTCTACAAGGCGCAGTGCGGCGCCTGCCACGACAGCGGCGCCGCCGGTGCGCCCAAGCTCGGCGACGCCGGCGCCTGGGGGGCGCGCATCAAGACCGGCTACGACGCCCTGCTGACTTCTGCCCTCAAGGGCAAGGGTGCGATGGCGCCCCAGGGCGGCGGCCAGTTCAGCGACCTCGAGATCGGCCGCGCTGTGGTGTTCATGGCCAACAAGGCCGGCGCCAGCTTCGAGGAGCCCAAGGCGCCCGCAGGCGACGCGCCCGCAGCCGCTGCCGATGCAGCCCCGGCTGCAGCGGCCCCGGCCGCCGAGGCCGCCCCGGCGGCTGCGCCCGCTACGGCTGCCCCGGCTGCTGCCGCCGCACCTGCCGCCGCGGCACCGGTTGCAGCCGCGGCGCCTGCCGCCGCTGCGGGCGACGCCGGCAAGAAGCTCTACGAGACGGCCTGCGTGGCCTGCCACTCCTCCGGCGTCGCCGGCGCGCCGAAGTTCGGCGACAAGGCCGCCTGGGCTCCGCGGATCGCCACCGGCATGGACGCCATGATGAACACCACGCTCAAGGGCAAGGGTGCGATGCCGCCGCGCGGCGCCTCCACCGCCTCGGACGAGGAGCTGAAGGCGGCGGTCGAGTACATGGTGGCGGCGGCGAAGTAAGCACCTTTCGCCCCTGCACCGACGGCCCCGCGGCGTTCGCCACGGGGCCGTTCTCTTTTCAGCCGGCGGCGAGCAGCTGGAGCAGGCTCTCGCCGTAGCGTTCGAGCTTGGTCGCGCCGATTCCGGGAATCTCGCCGAGCGCGGCGATCGAGTCCGGGCGGGCCGCGGCGATCGCGGCCAGGGTGCTGTCGTGCAGGATCACGTAGGCCGGCACCGCCTGCTCTCGGGCCTGCGCAAGCCGCCAGGCCTTCAGGCTGCCGAGCAGGCCGGCGTCGGCCTGCGCCTCGGAGCCGCCGTCGGCGCCGTCCGCCCCCCGCCTGCCGCGCCCGGGACTCCTGCGGCCGCCGGCGGGCCGCTTCACGCTGCGGCGCATCCAGACCGTCTGCTCGCCGCGCAGCACGGGGCGGCTGGCATCGGTGAGGCGCAGCGCGCCATGCGCATCGTGATCCACCTGCACCAGCCCGAGCGCAATGAGCTGGCGGAACACGCCCCGCCAGGCGAAGTCGTCGAGGTCGGCGCCGATGCCGAAGACCGAGAGCCGGTCATGACCCCAGCGCTCCACACGCTCGCCGGGTTTGCCCCGCAGCACGTCCACCACGTGCACCGCCCCGAAGCGCTGGCCGGTGCGGTAGATGGCCGAAAGCGCCTTGCGCGCGGCCTCGGTGGCGTCCCAGGTTTCCGGCGGCACCAGGCAGTTGTCGCAGTTGCCGCACGGGCCGCTGGCCTCGCCGAAATAGGACAGCAGGCGCACGCGCCGGCAGCCGGCGGTCTCGGCCAGCCCGAGCAGGGCGTCGAGCTTGGCGCCGGCCACCCGCTTGAAGTTTTCGTCGGCCTCCGACATGTCGATCAGCCGGCGCTGCTGGACCACGTCTGCCAGGCCGTAGGTCATCCACGCGTCGGCGGGCTGGCCGTCGCGGCCGGCGCGCCCGGTCTCCTGGTAGTAGCCCTCGACGCTCTTGGGCAGGTCGAGGTGGGCGACGAAGCGCACGTCCGGCTTGTCGATGCCCATGCCGAAGGCGATGGTGGCCACCATGACGATGCCCTCTTCGCGCTGGAAGCGCGCCTGGTGCGCCGAACGCGTGGCCGCGTCCATGCCGGCGTGGTAGGGCAGCGCCTCGATTCCCTGGGACTGCAGCCACTGCGCGGTTTCATCGACCTTGCGGCGCGACAGGCAGTAGACGATGCCGGCGTCGCCGGGGTGCTCTTCGCGGATGAAGCGCAGCAGCTGCTGGCGCGGGTCGGTCTTGTCGACGATCGCGTAGCGGATGTTCGGGCGGTCGAAACTGGACACGAACACCCGGGCGTCGTCCAGCGCGAGGCGCTCGACGATCTCGCCGCGGGTCTGGGGATCGGCGGTGGCAGTGAGCGCGATTCGCGGCACCTGAGGATAGCGCTCGTGCAGCAGCGACAGCTGCAGGTACTCGGGACGGAAGTCGTGGCCCCACTGGGACACGCAGTGTGCTTCGTCGATGGCGAACAGCGCGATGCCGGAGGGCTCGCTGCAGAGGCGGTCGAGCAGGGCCAGGAAGCCCTCGCTCGCGAGCCGCTCGGGCGCCACGTAGAGCAGGTCCAGCTCCCCGTCGAGCAGCGCGCGCTCGGTGTCGCGCGCCGTGCGGGCGTCCAGCGAGGAGTTCAGGAAGGCGGCGCGAACGCCGAGCTGGCGCAGCGCCGCGACCTGGTCCTGCATCAGGGCGATCAGCGGCGAAACCACGATTGCCGGGCCCGAGCCCGCCCGCCGGCGCAGCAGCGCCGGAAGCTGGTAGCACAGCGACTTGCCGCCGCCGGTCGGCATCAGCACCAGCGCATCGCCGCCCTCGGCGACCTGGCGGACGATCTCGGCCTGGGCCCCGCGGAACGCGGGATGGCCGAAGACCTCACGCAGCAGCGCGGACGCAGCGGATTCGCCCGCGGTCGAGGAGGCCTGCGTGCCGGAGCGGGCCTCGGAATGCGGGCCGATGAGGGTTTCGTCGATCATGACCCCGGAGGGTACCAGCGGCGGACGAAGACTCCGATCGGCCGATCGGATGCGAACGATGCGTTCGCGGCCGCTCAGACCGGAGGCCAGTTGAAGGCCTTTGCTTCGGTCGCCTCGGGATCCGACGAGGGCGGCAGCAGCGCGGACGCCGGCCGGCCGGCCCCGGGCCCGCCGGGCCTCGCGGGAAAGCCGTCTTCGGCAGCCGCGGCCTCGAGCGCCCAGCACGCGGCCAGCGACAGCTCGCCGGGGTCGGACAGCCCGTTCCAGCCGGCCAGACCGGGCGAGCGGCGCTCGAACTCGCCATCCGGCGCCGCCTTGTGGCGAGTCGACAGGAAACCCTCGATCACCGCGAGCACGCGCTCCGGATGCGTCAGCGGACCCATGTGGCCGAGG
The DNA here is from genome assembly GCA_046569945.1 of Gammaproteobacteria bacterium. GTDB lineage: Bacteria > Pseudomonadota > Gammaproteobacteria > Burkholderiales > Burkholderiaceae_E > Quisquiliibacterium. The sequence continues at coordinate 15,762 of JBKHVS010000020.1, forward strand.
CCGTCGAAGCGAACCACTTGCGCACCCGGCACCGCAGCGACGAGCGCCTCCGCCACGCAGCGCGCGGCCGCCCGCGTGTCCCGGCCGGTCATGACGAGCACCGGCGCGCTCAGTCCCGCGAAGGCCGACAGCGGCGTGGGATCCTCGCTCAGGGTGCGCCACCACGACCCGATGCACTCGATCGTGCCCAGGATCTGCGCGCGCCGCGCGGGCGCCATCGCGTCGAATGCGCCCGGATGCATCCAGAAATCGATGAAGCTCCGTGCGGCGCCCTCGTGGTCGCCTCGCGCGACCAACTGCGCACCGCGCTGCACCACCTCGGCGAGGACATCCAGGTCGGGATTTCCGGGGTCGGCCGCACGCGCCAGGCCGAAGAGCGCCGGCTCGTACACCGCCACCGACTCCACCCGCTCCGGGTACGCCAGCGCTGCCCGCAGCGCAAGCGCGCCGCCCCAGGAATGCCCGACCAGGTGGAAGCGTTCGCCGGCCGCAGCGAAGGCCGGCTCCAGGGCCTGGAGCGCCTCGGCAAGCGTCGGCGCCGGCTCCCACGGACGCGGCGGGGCTCGGGTGGCGGCATAGGTTCCGGGGACGACCACCCGCCATTCGGGAACGAGGCGCTCGGACAGCGTCTGCCACTGGGCGCCGGTGCCGGGATTCGCGTGCAGGCACACGACCCCCGGGCCGCGGCCGGCCACGCGATGGATCGAGGCGGCATGCATTCCGGTGCTCCTGGGCGTTGCGGCGCGCGGCGGGCGCCGCAAGGCGGCCGCATGCTGGCCGCCGGGCGCCGCGCCGCCGGCCTGGTTCAGTCGGCCTCGACCACGGTGCTGCGCCAGCTGCCGTCGCCCGGGACGAAGTACTGGTACTCGCGGGCGCCGGTCTTGTAGGAGCGCAGGCAGAGCTCGGGCAGGTCACCGTACTTCGAGCACACCAGCCCGCCGTCGATCCGCCAGGCGCCCGGCATCGATCCGCCCGGAAACTCGACCATTGCGCGGCCATCCGGCCAGGTTCGCCCGGTGCCGCTGCCCCGGACGTTCGACCAGCGGAAGGAGCGCTCCCGCGCGAACTGCGCGCGCAGCTCCGCCTCGCCGGTCGGGCGCAGGCCCTTCTCCTGCATCGACTTCTCGGTGACGGCGCAGCCGGACAGCAGCGCCAGCGAAACGAAGGCGGCGCCGGCCGCGCCGCGAAGGAGCCCGTTCATGTTGCCTCCCGATGGCCTTTTTATGGTTTCGTGCCCGCGCGCGACGGGCGCGGCACGCACGTCCAGCCGGACGTGCACGCTCGGCGACATGCGCCGGGGTTCATGAAGTCTGCCCGCCGCGCGCCCGCCGCGCATCACCCGCATGGGGGATGCGCCCCCCTGTTCCGGGCTGTTGCTGCGCGCCGGCTGCCCGCGGATACTTTTCCGATGACCGACGACGCCGCGAGACTCGACCGGGCAGTGCGGAGCATCTACAGCGCCGCTGCGGGGCGTTCGCCCTGGCAGCTCGCGCTCGACGAGCTCGGCGGCAGCGTGCAGGCGCGCTCGGTGCAGCTGCTCGGCCTGGATCGCCACACCGGCGGCATCCTGTTCAGCCACTGCGGCAGCGGCACCGCGCCCGAAGCGCACCTCGACTACCTGCGCCGCTGGCACCGCCTCGATCCCGGCCTCCAGCTGCTCGCCAACTCCGACGGCAAGGCCTGGATGCACTTCCACGAGCGCTTCGACCACGCGCGCGTCGCCGCAGACCCCTTCTGGCAGGAGTACCTGATCCCGCACTGCGGCCGCTACCGCAGCGGCACCAAGATCGCCGACGACGAGCGCCTGGTGGTGCTGTTCGGCGTGCACCACGGCGAAGCGCCGCTGCAGCCGCGCGCCTTCGAATGGCTCGAGCGGCTGCGCGGCCACCTCGTCGAGTCGATGGCCGTCTACCGCCACCTGCGCGCCGTCCGCCTCGAGCAGGCGTTGGCCGCGCAGATGCTCGACGGCATCGTCTATCCGGTCGTGCTTGTCGATGCGATGCGAGGCATCCTCTACCGCAACAGGGCCGCCGCGCGGGCGCTGCAGTCGGGCGACTACATCGTCGACCGCTGGGGCCTGCTCGGCTGCGCTCACCCCAGGGACGACGCGGAGCTGACGATCGCCGTGCAGGCGCTCGACCTGCCGGGCGGCAAGCCGATCGAGGGCGAGACCGCGACCCGGCGCTTCCTTCGGCTGCGCCGCGAAGGGGGCGGACCGGTGGGCGTCTACGTGTCGGCGCTGATCCCGCCTGCAGTCACCGACGCGTTCGCGCATCCCCCGGCTGCCCTGCTCGTGTTCCACGACACCGACGAGCACGACCGGCTGGACCCCCTGGTGGTCGGAGAGATGTTCCGGCTCACCCCGGCGGAGGCCAGGGTGGCGGTGCGGCTCGCCCGCGGCCAGGGCGTCGCCGAGATCGCCGCCGAGACCGGCCGCTCGGTGGAGACGGTGCGCACCCACATCAAGTCGATCCTCGTGAAGACCGGGGTCGACCGGCAGTCGCAGCTGGTGCGCGTGCTGGCCTCGATGCAGCCGCTGCAGCCCTGATTCCCGGCATCGGCCCGGCGGCGCCGGGCCGATGCGCATCACGCCGTGCCGGGCTCGGATCGCTGCTCGCGGATCAGCTTCCGCACCGCTTCGGCCAGTTCGGGAGTCACCTGCGTGCCGTGGGCCTCGCCCGCGTGCGACGCCGCCTGCTTGAGCACCGCCTCCACCGTGGCGCCGCGGACCACGCCATTGCAGTCGAAACCGACGTCCCTGCACCTGAGTTCGTACATGACCTGCCTCCCTTGCACATGGATTGCCGGGATCCGCTGCCGGCGCCATGGCGGCGCACGGATTCGCGTCCCGGGGGGCCATTGCACGCGCCGAGCGTCACGGCCGCGTCACGGCCGGGAATCAGGCCAGCGACAGCTCGATACCGGTGGCCCGCGCTAGCGTGGTGTAGACCGGACAGCGGGTTCGCAGGGCGTGCAGAAGCGCGTCGGCCTGCGCCGCATCGACACCCTCGAGCGCAAGTCGCAGGCGGATCGCCTGGAAGCGCGGATCGAAGGGCTCGCCGCAGACGCCGCGCGGGTCGAAGTCGCCTGCCGCGGTCACCGAGACGCCGGCAAGCGCGATGCCCATTTCGCCCGCGGCGCGTTCGCAGACGAAGGTGGCGCACGCCGCCAGCGCTGCGAGCAGGAGCTCGACCGGGTTCGGCGCCTCGTTGGGGCCGCCCAGCGTCGGCGGCGAGTCGGTCACCAGGTGCTGGCCGCGCATGGCGAGCAGCGCGCGGCCGGGCTCGTTCGAAAGCCGGCTTGCGGCGGATGCGGTGGCGAGGGTCGTGCTCATGTTCGGTTCCTCCCGGGTTGCGCGGCTGCGGCGCCGCTTCGTTGACAAGACCGTGGATCTCACGGCACCGTCACGCGATCGTCACGGCCCGGTGCGCGCCGCCCTTCCATGCTGACCCTGAGCCTCTTCGGCCCCGGCGAGCTCGCGCTCGACGCCGCGCCCGTCCGCCTGCACTCGGCGAGGTCGATGGCGCTGCTGGCATTCCTCAGCGCCGAGCCCGGCCGCCCGCACCTGCGCAGCCGCCTCGCGGCGCTGGTCTGGGAACCATACCCGGAGGCCTCGGCGATGCACAGCCTTCGGCAGGCCCTGCACTCGCTGCGGACTTGCGCCGGCGGACGCCTGCGCGCCTGCCTGGCCGCCGACCCGGACTCTGTCCGCTTCGACGCCGGCGAGGCGGTCGACGTGGACCTGCATCGGTTCTCGTCAGCGGTGCGCGCCGCCGACCCGCAATCGTGGGGCGTCGCGGCCGAGGCCTACCGCGCGCCGCTCCTGGACGGCCGCACCCTCCCCGGCTGCTCGGCCTATGAGGAGTGGCTCGCCGGGACGCGGGCGCGGCTGCACGCGCTGGCGATGCAGAACCTGGAGCGGCTTGCCATGGACCGGATGGCAGCGCGCGACTGGGAAGGCGCGCTCGGCCATGCAGAGCGGCTGCGGAGCCTGGAGCCCGAGAGCGAGGCGGCGAGCGGCCACCTGATGCGGATCCTCGCTGCGACCGGCCAGGCCGGCGCGGTCGACGCGGAATGGTCGCGGCTTCGCGCGGCCCTCGCCCGGGAGCTCGGCGCCGCGCCGTCCCCGGCAAGCGCCGAGCTCTATCTTCGACTGCGCGGCAGCGAAGGCCTGCCTGCGGCGAACGGACGGGCGCGGGCTGCTTCCGCCCGGGCGCAGGATGCCGGCCCCGCTCCGCAGGCGCCGCGCGAGGACGCGGCGGCGGTCGATTCGCTGGTTTCCGCGGCCCAGGCTGCGGAGCGCGTGCATGCCTTCGGCCACGCCCTGGAGCTGCTGCAGCGGGCGCTGGCGGCGCTGCGCAGGAGCCCCGCGGCCGACCCGCGGCGCAACTGCGAAGTGCTGCTCCGCCAGGAATCGATGCTCGAGCGGCTCGGCCGCCGCGCGGAGCAGCGCGCGGTGATCGAAGACGCCGAGACCATCGCCCGGGTGCTGCCGGACCGGGGGCTGCTGGCGACACTGCTGCTGCGCAAGGCCGGCGCGCTGGCGCTGGCCGACGACGCGCACGGAGCGCCCGCGGACGCCCGGCGCTCGGCCGAGGAAGCGCTCGCGCTGTTCGGGGAGACCGGCGACCGGCCCGGGGAGGCGGAGGCGCAGCGCGAGCTCGGCTTCATCGCCTGGCGCGCTGGCGAGCACGCGGAGGCTCTTCGGCACGCGCGCGCGGCGCTCGCGGCGCACCGGACGCTGGGGGACGTCGCGGGCGAGGCCAGCGCACTGCACAACCTGGGCGAGATCCACCGCTCGCTCGGCAGCCCGGCACAGGCGCTGGCGCTGTTCCGCCAGGCCCTGCCGCTGCACTGGGCGGCGCGCAACCACACCGGCGAGATCCTCACGCGCTTCGGCGAGGCCGCCGCGCTCCGGCAGATCGGGGAGACAGGCGCAGCCCGGCGCAGCCACGAGGCTGCGCTCGCACTGAGCGAACTGCACGAGGAGCGCACGATGCAGTCGCGCGCGCTGCAGGCCCTGGCAGAGCTGTGCCGCGAGGACGGCGCCCTGGAGGAGGCGATCGGCTTCATGCGCCGGGCCGTCGCGGTGGATCGCGCGATCAACTACGCGCACGGCCTACCGCACGACCTGGTCGGGCTCGCCGCGATCCACTTCGAGCGCGGCGAACGCGCCGAAGGCTTGGCTGCGCTGCGCGAGGCCCTCGTGTGGTGCGACATCGCCGGGGACGCCGCCGCGGCCGGCGCGGTGCAGGCGCTGCTCGCCGATCCCGGCGCCGTCCGGCCCGCGTCGCACGCGACGGGCGGCACGCAGGGTTGCGTGCGCAGCCACCTGGCCCTGCCCGAGGGCAAGGTGTACTGCCAGTTCGAGTCCCCGCTGGCCCTGGCCCAGGGGGTCCGGGCTCAGGCCGCCGGGCCCTCGTCCGGATAGGCCGGGTTCGCCCGCAGGAAACGCTCCACCCGCTCGCGCGCCTCGGCCTCGCAGGTGGCCTCGACGAAGCGCAGGCGCTCGGCCTCGAGCGCCGCCTCGGCGTCGTCCAGGTCGCCGAGCAGCGTGCGCTTTGCGTTGCGCATCACCGCCGGCGAGGCCTGCGCGATGCGCCTCGCGGCGGCGGCCGCATGCGCCTGGAGGCCGCCGCAAGGCAGGAACTCGGTGACGATGCCCCAGTCGCGGGCCTCGAGCGCGCCGATCTCGCGCGCCAGCATCAGGCCGGCCCCGGCGCGGCGCGCTCCGGCGAGCCTGGGCAGCAGCGCGGTCCAGCCGCCTGCGGGCGCAAGACCTGCGCCCGGCTGCCCGGCGGTGAAGCGCGCATCCTCGCCGGCAATCACGACATCGGCGGCAAGCACCAGTCCGAGCGCCAGGCCCTCGACCCGGCCCTGCACGCGCGCGACCACCGGCTGGGTCAGGCGCATCAGCGTCAGCATCGCCTGGTTCAGCAGGCCCGCGAGCTCCGCCGCGTAGGCCTGCATGCCGGGGCCGCTCATCTCGCGCGCCAGCCGCCGCAGGTCGGGCCCGATGGAAAAATCGGCGCCGTCTGCCTGCAGCAGCAGGCAGCGCACGTCCTCGCGCCTGCCGGCGGTCTCCAGCGCCACGCAGAGATCGAGCAGCATCTCCGGCACCAGCGCGTTGTGCATCGACGGGCGCGACAGCGTCACCGTGGCGACGCCGGAGGCTGCGGCGAGCCGCACCAGGGGCGCCCCGCCAGCCTCCGGGCCGGCGCCTCCCTGCGCAGGGGCCCTCGCCGGACGGCGGGTGGACGCGTTCACTTCGCCCCCGTACGGCGCAGGAAGGCGGCAAGCCTCAGCCGGCCGACGATGCCTGTGGGGAAGTGATAGACCGACAGCACGAACAGCACGCCGAGCCACAGCAGCCAGCGTTCCGGCGACAGCAGCACCGACACCACGGGGATGCCCTCGGTGGCGCCGGAGGCCAGCGCCATCAGGTCCTGGAGGTAATTCTGTGCGACGACGAAGAGCGCCGAGCCGAGCACCGCGCCGTACATGGTGCCCATGCCGCCGATCACGACGATCAGCAGGATGTCGATCATGATCTCGAAGGACAGCGAAGTGTCCGGACCGTTGTAGCGCAGCCAGATGGCGAGCAGCGCGCCGGCCATCGTCGCGAACAGCGCCGAGATCACGCTGGACAGCGTGCGGTAGACCACCGTGCGGTAGCCGAGCGCCTCGGCGCGGAAGTCGTTCTCGCGGATCGCCTGCAGCACGCGCCCGAAGGGCGAGTTGACCACCCGCAGCAGCAGCAGGAACAGCACCAGCACCGAGAAGAACAGCAGGTAGTAGGAGAGGAAGCGGCCGTCCAGATCCACGCCGAGGAAGGACTCCTCCGAAAGCGAGAAGGACGGCTGCAGCGCCTCCGGCAGGCGGAAGCTCAGGCCGTCCTCGCCGCCGGTGAACTCCGAGAGCTGCGAGGCCAGCGTCTGGAAGGCGCTGGCCACCGCCAGTGTGATCATCGCGAAGAAGATCGCCCTCACCCTCAGGCTGAAGAGCCCGATCACCAGCGCGAGCAGCGCCGAGACCGCCAGCGCCGAGAGGATGCCGACGCCCAGCGCGCCCCAGCTCGCGCCGATGCGGGTGCAGGCGATGGCGACGCCGTAGGCGCCGATGCCGAAGAACATCGTGTGCGCGAAGGACACGATGCCGGTGTAGCCGAGCAGCAGGTCGAAGCTGGCCACCAGCAGGATGAACACCATGATCTTGGCGGCGACGCTCACCGCCTTGGTGCCCGGCAGCACGAAGGGCCCCAGCGCGAGAACCAACAGCACGGCGAGCAGCATCGCCGCCACCCAGCGGCTGCGCGGCAGGTCCGAGGAGAGCAGTCGCGCGATCATCGCCGTGCCACCGGGTAGAGGCCCTGCGGGCGCCAGAGCAGCACCAGCACCATCAGCAGGATGTTGGAGAAGAGCGCCACCTTGGGCGCCAGGAAGCCCGTGTAGTTGGCCATCAGCCCGACCAGCAGCGCGCCCAGGAAGCAGCCGGTGGTCGAGCCCAGGCCGCCGATGATGATCACGATGAAGATCAGCACGTTCACCTGCGCGCCCATCTGCGGCACCACGCCCTGCTGGTAAAGGCCCCACATCACCCCGCCCAGTCCGGCCAGCGCGGAGCCCGCGACGAAGACGCCGATGAACAGCCGGTGGATCCGGTAGCCCAGGCTCTCGACCATTTCGCGGTCCTGCACGCCGGCGCGGATCAGCAGGCCGACCTTGGTGCGCGCGAGCACCCAGAGCATCGCTGCGAAGACGATCAGCCCGACCACGACCGCGATCACCCGGTACTTCTCCACCGCGGCATCGCCGAAGAACCACGCTCCCTTCAGGCCCTGCGGCAGCGGCAGCGGGATCTGGTCCGGCCCCCAGACGGCCTTGATCAGCTCCTCGCCGATGATCATGCCGCCCATCGTGATCAGGATCTGCTTGAGGTGCTGGCCGTACACCGGCTTGACGATGAGTCGCTCGAACGCATAACCGACCGCGCCGGCCACCGCCATCGCAACCACCATCGCCGCGAACACCGCGACCAGGTTCACCGCCATCGACGGGTTCTCGGTGAACCCGGCCATCGGCGCCAGCACGCTGGTGGCGACGAAGGCGCCCAGCGCGATGAACACTCCGTGGCCGAAGTTCAGCACGTCCATCAGCCCGAACACCAGCGTGAGGCCCGAAGCGATGATGAAGACGATCAGCCCCATCGCCAGCCCCGCCACCGTGAGCGTGACCCAGGTGGACGGCGAGCCCACCAGCGGCAGCGCCAGCAACGCGACCAGCGGCACCAGCAGCAGGGGCAGGTAGTCGCGCGGCGGCGCCTTGGGGATGCCCGCGGCGTCGGGCTCAGGCGATGCGCCCGGCGACGCGGCTGTGGCGCCGGCGGCGCCGATCCGGACCGGTGAGGTCATTGATGCGCTCCCAGGGACAGGCCGAGCAGGCGCTGCTGCAGCGCCTCGTCCTCGGCAAGCTCCGCCATCGAGCCCCGGTGCACCACCCGGCCGTCGTCCATCACGGCCACGGTGTCGCCGAGCTGGCGCGCGAAGGCGAAGTTCTGCTCGACCAGCAGGATGGTGACGCCGGCCGCCTTGAGCTGCCGGAAGGCCGAGATCATGTTCTGGATGATCGACGGGGCGAGGCCCTTGCTCGGCTCGTCGACCAGGATGAGGGCGCGCGGCTCGACGATCGCGCGCGACACCGCGAGCATCTGCTTCTGGCCGCCGGACAGCAGCCCGGCGGGATGGTTCCAGAAGCGCTTCATCGGCGGGAACAGGTCGAATATCCAGCGCATGCGCTCGGCGTCGATGTCGTCCGCGCCGCGCGCGGAGCGCGCAGCGAGCACCATGTTCTCGCGCACCGTGAGGTCCGCGAAGATGCCCATGTTCTCCGGCACGTAGGCCAGTCCCAGCCGCGCGATCTCCGGCGTGGAGCGGCCAACGAGGTCCTGCGCGCCGAAGGCGACGCTTCCCGCCGAGGCCTTCCACAGCCCCATGATCGTGCGCAGCGTGGTGGTCTTGCCCGCGCCGTTGCGGCCCAGCAGCAGCGTGGTGCCGCCCGCGGGCACCTCGAGGTCGACGCCGTGCAGGATGTGGTACGCGCCGATGTGGGTGTGCACGCCGGAGAGCCGCAGCGCGTGGCCGCTGGCCGCCGCCGGCCGGCCTGCGGAAGCGCGCGACACCGCGGCGCCGGCTCGATCGTCGGTGACGCTCATCGGGCTTCCTCCGCGGGCTCGATGCCCAGGTAGGCCTGCTGGACCACCGGCGACGCGATCACCTCGGCTGGCGGACCGTCGGCGGCCAGCCGCCCGTTGTGCAGCACGATGATCCGGTCCGAGAGCTCGCGCACCACGTCCATCTTGTGCTCCACCAGCAGGATGGTCTTGCTGCGGTCCCGCTTGATCTCGCGGATCAGGTCGAGGATGACGGGCACTTCGTCCACGCTCATGCCCGCGGTGGGCTCGTCGAACATGAACACCTCCGGCTCGATCGCCAGCAGGATGCCGACCTCGAGCTTGCGCTGGTCGCCGTGCGGCAGGCTGCTCGCAAGCGCGTCCCGCCTGGCGGTGAGCGCGATCCGCTCGAGCACCGCCTCGGCCTCGCCGATCAGCTCGCGGTGGCTCGACCACACCGACCACAGGTTGAGCCCCAGCCCGCGCCGCGCCTGGATCGCCAGCCGCACGTTCTCCAGCACCGTCAGGTTGGGGAACAGGTTGGTGAGCTGGAAGGCCCGCCCCAGCCCGCGGCGCGTGCGCCCCGGCGCCGGCAGCGAAGTGACGTCCTCGCCGCAGACCAGCACCCGCCCGGCACTCGCGCGAAGCTGCCCAGAGATCAGGTTGAAGTAGGTGGTCTTCCCCGCCCCGTTGGGCCCGACGATCGCCGTCAGCGTGCCCGGATGGAAGGCGCAGGACACCGAGTCGACCGCCACGTGCCCGCCGAAGCGGATCGTGAGGTCACGGGTCTCGAGGGATGGCTGCGTCATGATTCGAATGAAGTCTCAGCGGAAGAGCTGCGCGGGTCCGCGCGAAGGCCGGCTCTTGCCGGGCGGCCAGTCGGCAGGTGCAGGCGCGGGCTGCGCTGGAGACCGGCCGGGACGGGAAAGGGTGTCGCCAATTGCCGCTTCCTCCGATCGCGGCCCTTCGCACGCCTGTGCGTCTCCGCGGCGGGCGGGGCGGCGAGCGTCGGCGCGCAGCGTGTCGGCAAGCCCCGGGCTACCGAAAGGAAATCCTCGGGACCCGTCCCGCCCGCGCGGAGCGCGTGCGGAGCGGGTGAGGATTTCCGAGGTAGACGGGGGAAGCCCCGCGCAGCGGGGCCGCAGCCGCCACGCTGCGCGCCGACGCTCGCCGCCCCGACCGCCGCCGCTCGATCACCCGAACGACACGGCTCGCCTATCAATGCTCCAGCGACGAGCACCTCGATCCAGGCGATCAGCCAGTCCAGCGCCCAGGCTCAGCGCTTGTTCCGGATCGGGATGTTCATCTCGTCCGCCTTGATCTCCCGCACCAGCTCAGGCACCCCCCAGCTGAACGCCGGATCCAGCTTGATCCGGAAGTGGTACATCGACTGCATCGCCTGGTGGTCCTCCGGACGGAAGGTCATCGTCCCCTTCGGCGTCTCGAAGCTCATCCCCTCCATGGCCTTGATCAGCTTGTTCGAGCCGGTGTCGCCGCCGGTCTTCTTCAGCGCCTCGACCGCAGCGATTCCCGCCGCCATCCCCGTGCCCGTGAACATGTCCGGCGGCGACTTGAAGCGCTTGTAGTGCTCGGTGATCAGCCAGTTGTTCACCGGGTTCTTGTGCATCGAGTAGTAGTAGGTGGCGGCCCCTTCCATGCCGGGCGCGACCTTGTACGCAGTGAGACCGGCGAAGACGTTGCCGCCGCTGGCCAGCTCGATGCCGTAGCGCTTGGGGTCGAGTTCGGCGATCTTGAACGGGTTGCCCGCGCCGGCCCAGTTCACGAAGATGACCTTGCGGCCGGGCTTGTCCTTGAGCGCGTCGAACAGCCGCTGGGCGCCCGCGGTGAAGTCGGTGGTTGCGACCGGCAGGTACTCCTCGTGGACCACCTTCGCCTTCTTCAGCTGGTCCTTGAAGGCCTTGACGAAGTCGCGGCCGAACGCATAGTCCTGCGCCAGCGTGGCGATCGTGACGCCCTCCTTGTCCAGCGCGACGGCGCTCGAGGCGGCGTCATGCGAGGAGTTGCGGCCGGTGCGGAACACGTAGCGGTTCCACTTGTCGCCGGTGATCGAATCGGCCACCGCCGGCTCGACGATCAGCACCTTCTTGTACTCCTCGGCCACCGGCAGCATCGCCAGCGCGACGCCCGACGAGACCGGACCGATCGCGAGGTCGGCCTTGTCGTCGGCGAACGCGGCGGTGAGCTGCGACTTGCCGACGTCCGGCTTGCCCTGGTCGTCCTTCTCGATCAGGACGATCTTGCGGCCGTTGACCATC
>JBKHVS010000021.1:0-26912 GCA_046569945.1 Gammaproteobacteria bacterium
CAGCATCGAGAAGCGCGAGCCGGACAGCTTGGCTGCGGTCTCGAAGTCCAGCCCCAGCGGCGCGCCGATGTCGACGTGGTCGCGCGGCTCGTAATCGAATCGCGTGGGTTCGCCCCAGCGGCGCACCTCGACGTTGTCCGCCTCGGAACGCCCCTCGGGAACGTCTGCCTGCGGCAGGTTCGGCAGCGCGAGCAGCCATTCGTTCAGTTCGGCCTGCACCGCGTCGTTGCGCTCTGCCGCGCGCGCGAGCTCGTCGCCGAGCCCGGCCACCTCGGCCATCACCGCCGAGACGTCGCCGCCCTTGCCCTTGATCGCGCCGATCTGCTTCGAGAGCGCGTTGCGCCTGGCCTGCAGCTCCTCGGAGTGGGTCTGGACTTCCTTGCGGCGCGCCTCGAGCGCGCGGAAGGCCGCGGTGTCGAGCGTGAAGCCGCGCGCCGCGAGCCTGGCGGCGACGTGGTCGAGGTCCTTGCGGAGAAGCTGGATGTCGAGCATGGATGCGCTGGGACGCAGCTCCGCACAGGCAGCGGATGCCGCGCGGGAGGCGCCCCGGTTCGGTTTGGGACAGCCCGCGATGTTAGCAGGCGGCACGCCCGCGAATGCACGCGCCTTGCCCGCCGCGCGGCGCCGGGCTCAAACGCCCTCGCCGCCCTGCTCGTCCAGCGAGCGCAGCCAGCCGAGCTTCTCCCGGATCTTCGCCTCCATCCCGCGCGGCACCGGCCGGTAGAAGCCGGGTTCCGGCACGCCCTCTGGCATGTAGGTCTCGCCCGCGGCATAGCCGTGCGGCTCGTCCTGCGCATAGCGGTAGGCGCGGCCGTAGCCCAGCTCCTTCATCAGCCGCGTGGGCGCGTTGCGCAGGTGGATGGGAACCGGCGCCGAGCCGTGCGACTTCACGAACTCGCGCGCCTCGTTGTAGGCCTTGTAGACCGCGTTGGACTTCGCAGCGCAGGCCATGTAGACCACCGCCTCGGCCAGCGCGAGCTCGCCCTCGGGCGAGCCGAGGCGCTCGTAGACCTCGGCGGCATCGAGCGCGATGCGCAGCGCCCGGGGATCGGCCAGCCCGACGTCCTCCGTGGCCATCCTGAGGATGCGGCGCGCCAGGTAGCGCGGGTCGGCGCCGCCATCGAGCATGCGGCAGAACCAGTAGAGCGCGGCGTCAGGGTGCGAGCCGCGGACCGTCTTGTGCAGCGCCGAGATCTGGTCGTAGAAGGCCTCGCCGCCCTTGTCGAAGCGGCGCAGGTTCTGGCTGAGCGCCTGTTCCAGGTAGGCTGCGTCGACCGCCGCGCGCCCCTGCGCGCGCGCGGCCTCGACCACCACCTCGATCGCATTGATCAGCCGGCGGGCGTCGCCGTCGGCCCAGCCGACCAGGCGCTCGCGGGCGGCGGAATCGAAGGCGGGCACGGCGTCGACGGCGGGAAGCGGCGCCCCCGCCCGGGAGGCGGCGGGCGGCGCGGCGTGCCCTGCCATCGCGGCGGCCGGCCCGCTGACATCCTGCTCCGGCGCGGCCGGCCCGCCGGCGTCCTGCTCCGGCGCGGCCAGCCGCTCGAGCGCGCGGTCGAACAGCGCGCCCATCTCCTCCGCACTCAGCGGCTGGAGCACGTAGACCCGGGCCCGTGACAGCAGCGCGCCGTTGACCTCGAAGGACGGGTTCTCGGTGGTGGCACCGATGAAGGTGAACAGCCCGCTCTCGACGTGGGGCAGGAAGGCGTCCTGCTGCGCCTTGTTGAAGCGGTGCACCTCGTCGACGAAGAGGATCGTCGCCCTGCCCCTCTCGCGCTCGACCTGGGCCGCCGTCACTGCCTCGCGGATGTCCTTGACGCCGCCGAGCACCGCCGAGATCACGATGAACCGTGCGTCGAAGGCATCGGCCATCAGCCGGGCCAGCGTGGTCTTGCCGACGCCCGGCGGCCCCCAGAAGATCATCGAGTGCGGTCGGCCGGTCTCGAAGGCGACGCGCAGCGGCTTGCCCGGACCCACCAGGTGGCTCTGGCCCACCACTTCGTCCAGCGTGCGGGGCCGCATGCGCTCGGCCAGCGGCGCTCCCGCCCTGACGTGGTGGCCCGGTCCGGGCGCAAGGCCGCCCTGTCCGCCGCCAGGCGGTTCGGGCGCGGCCGCGCCGGATTCGGCGAGGAGATCCGCCTGTCTTGGTTCGGTGGGCTTCATCGGGTCCTGGTCGGGCCGCGTCCCTGGCGGCAGCCCTGCGATGTTGCCACAGCGGTCCGGGCCGGCCGTCGCCGCGCCTAGAACAGCGCGCCGCGCGCCTCGATCGGCCAGGCCTGCTCGACGCGGCCGCCCCGGTGCGCGACGATCCAGTCGTGCAGGTTGACGGTGGGGTCGCAGTGCCCGGGAACCGCGCGCAGCTTCTCGCCGACCGCAAGCGGACGCGCGCCCTCGCCGGGGACGATCACCGCATGCTCGTCAGAGAGCCCGCGCACCCGCCAGCCGCTGCCCGGCAGCACCGGCAGGCCGCTGTCGACCGCGAACGCCTTCAGCCCGCCGTCGAGCACCGCGTGGCTCGCGCGCGCGGTGATCACCGTGCACAGCACCTCGAGCGCCTGGCGCAGCGCGGGCGCGCCTGGAGCTGAAGCGTTGGCGGCGTAGTCCGCATCCATCAGCACATAGGAACCGGGCTGCACCTCGGTCCACGCGCCGCTGGCCAGCTCCAGCGGATAGGTGCCGGTGCCGCCGCCGGTGACTTCGGCGCAGCGATGTCCTTCGACCTCCAGCGCCCCGCGGAACAGCGCGACGCGATCGGCGGCCTTCGCGATCGCATCGGCGCGCTCCTCGGGCGAGCGCAGGTGCTGAGCCCGTCCCTGGTAGGCCTGCAGCCCGCGCAGCGAAAGCCACGGGCGATGCGCTTCGATCGCCCGGGCCAGTTCGAGCGCCTCGGCCGGCTCCCGGACCCCGCAGCGCATCATCCCGGTGTCGATCTCGATGAGCAGCTCAAGCGGCGCCCGCGCCTCGCGCGCGGCCGCACCGAGCTGTTCGACCTGCAGCGGCGAATCGACGCAGACGCCGATGCGCGCGCCGCGCGCCAGTTCCGCGAGCCGCCGGGCCTTGGACTCGCCGACGATGACGTTGCTCACCAGCACGTCGCGGATCCCCGCGCGCACGAAGACCTCGGCTTCGCCGACCTTCTGGCAGCACAGGCCAACCGCGCCGGCCGCCACCTGGCGCCGGGCGATCTCCGGGCACTTGTGCGCCTTGCCGTGCGCGCGCACCCGGCCGCCGCGCGCGGCGACGAAGGAATGCACCGCCTGCAGGTTGGCCTCGAAGGCGTCCAGGTCGAGCAGCAGCGCCGGCGTGTCGACCGCCTCGAGCGGATCGCCCGGCGCGGCCGGCGGCGGCGGCGGCCTCATTCCTCGATCACGTCCGCGCCCTTGGGCGGGACGAAGCGGAAAGTCTCGGGCGGCACCGCCGCGTTTCGCTCGATGCCCGTGAAGGAGAAGACCGTGGTGCGCCCGAATGCGTCGCGGACCTCCATCGCCCCGGGCAGGCCGTCGCGGAAGCCGATCCGGATCTGGTCGAAGCCCGCATCGCCGCTGCGCGGCCTGGCGTCCAGCCAGTCCATCCCGTCGAAGGGGCCCGCGTCGGTCAGCGCGAAGTCCTTCTCGAGGTCATTGGAGCCGAACAGGATGGCCGCGGGGCTCGCGCCCAGCGAGTTCGCGAGCTTGCGAACCGTGACCTGCGCGAGGTCGCGGTCGTAGAAATGGACGCGCTCGCCGTCGGCGACCATCAGCTGCTCGAAGGGCTTCTGCACCTCCCAGCGGAAGCGGCCGGGGCGCGAGAAGGCGAAGCGGCCGCTGGCGGTCTGCGCGGACTGGCCTGCGCCCTTGAGGGTGCGCTGGGTGAATTCTCCGCGGGCCGAACGGGTGTCGGTCACGAACCTGCGCAGCTGCTCGATGGCGCCCTGAGCATGTGCGCGCATCGGCAGCGCGCCGGCGAGCATGAGCCCAACGGGCACTGCGATCGAGCCAAGGGCGCGCCTGCGCGCCGTCGACACGCCGCCGGCAGCGCGGGCAGGACTCGGGCGGAAACGGAAACTGGAGTGCATCGTACGGATTCCACGCAGCGGCGGCCGTGGGCCGGGATTCATACAACGCACGAGACGCACCTGCGGAGGACCTGCGGGGCCCCGGGGAGCCCGGCAGGTCCTCCGCGGGCGCTCATTCCTCCTGGGAACCGGGCACCAGGATGTCGCGGTTGCCGTTGGTGGCCATCGAGGACACCAGGCCGGACTTCTCCATCTGCTCGAGCAGGCGCGCTGCGCGGTTGTAGCCGATGCGCAGGTGGCGCTGGACCAGGGAGATCGAGGCCCGCTTGTGCTTGAGCACCACCGCCACGGCCTGGTCGTACATCGGATCGGCCTCGCCGTCGACGCCCGCCTCGCCCAGCGTCTGCTGGAGCCCGCCGAAGCCCACCGCGCTGCCGGTGTCCACTTCCTCGGGAACGCCGCCCTCGAGGATGCCCTCGACGTACTGGGGCTCGTCGATCGAGCGCCAGTGGTCGACCACCTTCTGCACCTCGTCGTCGGCGACGAAGGCGCCGTGCACCCGCATCGGCAGGCCGTTGCCCGGCGGCATGTAGAGCATGTCGCCCTGGCCGAGCAGCGACTCGGCGCCCATCTGGTCGAGGATGGTGCGCGAATCGATCTTCGACGAGACCTGGAAGGCGATCCGGGTCGGGATGTTGGCCTTGATGAGTCCGGTGATCACGTCGACCGAAGGCCGCTGCGTTGCCAGGATCAGGTGGATGCCGGCGGCGCGCGCCTTCTGCGCAAGCCTGGCGATCAGCTCCTCGACCTTCTTGCCGACGACCATCATCAGGTCGGCCAGCTCGTCGATCACCACCACCACCTGCGGAAGCCGGCGCAGGGGCTCGGGCGCGTCGGGCGTCAGCGAGAACGGATTGGGGACCAGCTCCTCGCGTTTCTCTGCCTCGGCGATCTTGGCGTTGTAGCCGGACAGGTTGCGCACGCCCAGCTTGCTCATCAGCCGGTAGCGGCGCTCCATCTCGGCAACGCACCAGTTCAGCGCGTTGCCGGCGTGGCGCATGTCGGTGACCACCGGCGCGAGCAGGTGCGGGATGCCCTCGTACATCGCCAGCTCGAGCATCTTCGGGTCGATGAGGATCAGGCGCACCTGCGACGGGTCGGCCTTGTAGAGCAGCGACAGCAGCATCGCGTTGATGCCCACCGACTTGCCCGAACCGGTGGTGCCGGCCACCAGCAGGTGGGGCATCCTGGCCAGGTCGGCCACCACCGGATGGCCCGCGATGTCCTTGCCCAGCGCCATGGTGAGCGCGGAGGTGCTGTCGGCGTAGACCTGCGAGCCGAGGATCTCGGACAGCCGCACCGCCTGGCGGCGCGGGTTGGGCAGCTCGAGACCCATCAGGCTCTTGCCGGGAATGGTCTCGACCACCCGCAGCGAGACCAGCGACAGCGCGCGGGCCAGGTCCTTGGAGAGGTTGACGATCTGGCTGCCCTTGACGCCGGTGGCCGGATCGATCTCGTAGCGGGTGATGACCGGGCCCGGGTAGGCCGCAACCACGTTCGCGGCGACGTTGAAATCGGCGAGTTTCTTCTCGATCAGACGCGAGGTGTACTCGAGGGTGTCCTGCGACACCGACTCGGTGCTCACCGGCGGCGGCTCGAGCAGCGAGAGCGGCGGCAGCTGGGTGTCGGCGGGCAGGTCGACGAAGAGCGTGGCCTGGCGCTCGGCTTCGGCGCGCTCGGAGCGCTCGACCCTGAGCACCGGTGCCTGGATGCGCACCGGCACCGGCTCGTCGTCGAGGATCTTGCGCAGCTCCTCGACCTGCTCCTTGCGCTCGGTGGCGGCAACCTCGCCGATGCGGCGGTCGCGGCGCGCGGCGAAGGACTGGACCAGCCGGCTGCCGGCGGTCTCGATCGCCAGCCCCACGTTCTCGAAGATCGACAGCCATGAAAGGCCCGTCCAGAGGCTGAAGCCCGCCGCGATGACGAGGAAGAGCAGCATGGTGCCGCCGATCGGACCCAGCGCCGCGAACAGGGGCCCGCTGGCGAGCTCGCCGACGATTCCGCCCGGAGCCAGCGGCAACTCGACCGACAGGCTGTGCAGCCGCGCGGCCTCGAGCCCGACGCAGCCGAGCATGAAGAGGCCGAAGCCGAGCCAGCGCTCCCAGGCGAAGCGGTCGAGGTCGCCGTCGGCCTCGGCGGGCGCCGCGAGCTTCGACGGATGCAGGCGCCGGTAGCCGCGCACCACGCTGGCCACGCACAGCGCCACCAGCAGGTAGGCTGACACGCCGAACAGGTAGAGCAGCAGGTCGGCG
This sequence comes from Gammaproteobacteria bacterium, assembly GCA_046569945.1. Lineage (GTDB taxonomy): Bacteria > Pseudomonadota > Gammaproteobacteria > Burkholderiales > Burkholderiaceae_E > Quisquiliibacterium. The sequence continues at coordinate 6,304 of JBKHVS010000021.1, forward strand.
AACCAGGCGCCGACCCGTCCGCCGGCGTTCTCGATGTGGCCGGTCACCACCGCGTGCGACCAGCCGGGATCGGCCTTGTCGTAGGTGGCGAGGATCAGCAGGAGGAAGAGGCCGAGGGCGATCCGGACGATCCATCCGGTCTCGCGGAGCAGCTGGACCGCCCGCTCGGGCAGGCCGAAGCCTGCGACAAAGGGCCTGCGGCCGGCCGGAGCGGCCGCGGCGGAAGCACGTGACACTGTTGCGGGTTCCTCAGCTGATGTAGGAAGCGAGCTTCTCGCGGAGCACGAGCTTGCCCTCGGGCAGCGGGACGATGTAGCCGTCGACCTCCAGGCCCTTCATCACGCGCGAGACCATCTCGCGCGAGGCGCCGATCATCTTGGCGATGTCCTGCCGCGGCAGCTTGTTCTTCACGATGCGCTCGCCGTTGACCTCCTCGGAGAAGTCGAGCAGCACGCGGGCGACGCGTCCGTAGACGTCCAGCAGCGCCAGGGTCTCGATCTTCTTGTCGGCCTCGCGAAGGCGGCGCACCAGGCCGCGCATCACCGACATCGCCATGTCCGGGCTCTGCGCCAGCATGGCCTTGAAGGCCTCCTTGCTCACGGCGATGAACTCGGAGGACTCCAGCGTGATCACGCTCGCCGAGCGAGGGGAATCGTCGATCAGGCTCATCTCGCCGAAGTACTCGCCGGAGCCCAGCACCGCAAGGATGACCTCCTTGCCTTCGGAGTCCGAGCGCTGAACCTTGGCCCGGCCCGCGAGCAGGATGTACATCGACTGCGAGGGCTCGCCCTCGGAGACGATGGTGCGGCCCTTCGGGTAGCTGCGGCGCGCGCTGCCGGCCGCGAGCTGCTCGAACTGCGGCTCGGTCAGGCCGGCGAACAGCGGCACCCTGCGCAGGAATGCCTTGATATCTTCATGCGCCATACCCACCTCGAACGGTTGCACTCCCTATAATTTACACAAACCGTTTGACCGGTCACATAATCGGGTGAAAATTGCTCCGTAACCCGATGATTTTCTTGGCTTTTTTACAACGCAACAGGTCCGTTCCATGTCCAACCCGAAACACGCCCGCCTGCTGATCCTCGGCTCGGGTCCCGCCGGCTACACGGCTGCCGTGTATGCGGCGCGCGCCAACCTGAATCCCGTGCTGATCACCGGCGTGGCCCAGGGCGGCCAGCTGATGACCACCACCGACGTGGACAACTGGCCGGCCGATGCCGAGGGCGTACAGGGCCCGGACCTGATGGCCAGGTTCCAGGCGCATGCCGAGCGCTTCGGCACCGAGATGGTGTTCGACCACATCCACACCGCGAAGCTCGACGAGCGGCCGCTGCGCCTGATCGGCGACTCCGGCGAGTACACGGCCGACGCGCTGATCATCGCCACCGGCGCCTCCGCCAGGTATCTCGGCCTGCCCTCCGAGGAGGCCTTCATGGGCAAGGGCGTGTCCGCCTGCGCCACCTGCGACGGCTTCTTCTATCGCAACCAGGACGTGTGCGTGATCGGCGGCGGCAACACCGCGGTCGAGGAGGCGCTCTACCTGTCCAACATCGCCCGCAAGGTGACCGTGGTGCATCGGCGCGACCGCTTCCGCGCCGAGCCCATCCTGATCGACAAGCTGATGGAGAAGTCGCGCAGCGGCAAGGTCGAGATCCGCTGGCATTCGGTGCTCGACGAGGTGCTCGGCGACGACGGCGGCGTCACCGGCGTGCGGCTGCGCGACGTTCGCGACGACAGCACGTCCGAACTCGCGGTGCACGGAGTCTTCATCGCCATCGGCCACTCGCCGAACACCGGGCTCTTCGACGGCCAGCTCGAGATGGCCAACGGCTACATCGTGACCCGCAGCGGCCTGCAGGGCCAGGCCACCGCCACCAGCATCCCGGGAGTGTTCGCGGCAGGAGACGTGCAGGACCACGTCTACCGGCAGGCGATCACCAGCGCGGCCACCGGCTGCATGGCCGCGCTGGACGCGCAGCGCCACCTGGAGGCCGAGGAAGGAAGCAGCTGACGCGGACGGCTCCGGGGCGGCCCGGCCGTCCCGGAACGCGCGCATGGCAATCCCCCTCCCCGACCCGAAGCCATGAATCGTCCGGTCAAGAGTTTCGACGCGCTCGGCGGCCTGCGCGAGGCGCTTCGCGCCAGGGAGCGCGCGCGCGAGGCCGAGCGCGAACGGCTGCGCCTGGAACGCGCCCGCGCGGAACGCGAGGCCGGACTGTTCCGCGCGTCGATCGGCGATGCCGTGCCGCTCAAGCCCACCGGCCGGATCGATCCTTCGCGGCCCTCCCCGCCGCCGCATCCGCGACAGCGCGAGCTCGACGAACGCGCGGCGCTGGCCGCCTCGCTCTCGGACGAGATCGGCATCGAGCAGCTGCTCGACACCGACGAGGAGCTGTCCTTCCGCAGGGACAACGTGGGCCCGGACGTGCTGCCCAGGCTGCGCCGCGGTCACTGGGTGGTGCAGGACCAGCTCGACCTGCACGGGCTGCGGGTGGAAGAGGCCCGCGAGGCGCTGGTCGCCTTCATCGCGCGCGCGCTCAGGCGCGAGCAGCGCTGCCTGCGGGTGATCCACGGGAAGGGCCTGGGCTCGGCGGGCAAGGAACCGGTGCTCAAGGGCAAGGTGCTCAAGTGGCTGGTGCAGCGCGAAGAGGTGCTCGCCTTCTGCCAGGCGCGCCCCACCGATGGCGGCGCCGGCGCCCTGATCGTGCTGCTGCGCCCGGCGGCGCGCAGCGCGGCGGCGCGTCCGCCCAGGCGCTGAACGGCCGGACGCCCTCGCCGTCCGGGCCGAGCTGCCAGGCCGAGCTGCCAGGCGGCGTGGCAGTGTCGGCCGCTCCCGCGGATCAGCCGAGCGCCCGCGCCAGCAGCAGCACGGACACCGCCAGGCTCACCCAGGCGAAAGCCTGACGCAGCCGCCCGGCGTCGAGGCCGCGCGCGAAGCGCCTCCCGAGCAGCAGCGCCGCGGTGGCCCCGCCCGCGAACGGGCCGGCCACCTGCCAGTCGAGCGCACCGTGCAGGATGGCCGCCGTCACGCCGCTGACCGACACCAGCGCGATCACCGCAAGCGAGGTGGCGTGGATGCTGCGCAGGTCGAGGTCGGTGTTGCGCGACAGGGACGGCACGATCACGAAGCCGCCGCCCACCCCCAGCAGCCCGCTCAGGAGCCCGGAGAGGCTGCCGGTCGCGGCGAGCGCCCGCGCGCACGGCCAGGTCCACGCCAGCCGCCCCTCGGCGGGATTCACCCGGCACGGCAGCGGACGCCCGTCGCCGGCGCCGGGCGGCGCGGGCGGCCGCAGCGATCGCCAGGCGACAAAGGCCAGCAGCAGCGCGAAGGCTGCCAGCAGCGGACGGTTCGGAAGCCGCTGCGCCAGCGCCACGCCCAGCGGTGCGACGAGGATTCCGGCGACGCCGATCATCGACGCGGCCCGGTAGCGGACCACGCGCTCGCGCAGGCCCAGCAGCGCGCCGACCGCGGAGGCGATGCCGACCGCCGCGAGGCCGACCGGCGCGGCCTGCTGCACCGGCAGATGCAGGCCGAACACCAGCAGCGGCATCGCGAGGATTCCGCCGCCGGCGCCGGTGAATGCGAGCACCAGCCCGATCAGGGAGCCGAGCGCGGCGGAGAGGGCCAAGGCCTCCATGGTCCGGCCGGTCAGAGCGCGTCGAGCGGGATCTTCAGGTAGCGCACGCCGTTGTCCTCCGGCGGCGGCAGGCAGCCGGCCCGCATGTTGACCTGGACCGAGGGCAGGATCAGTGTCGGCATCTCCAGCGTCGCGTCCCGCTTCGTGCGCATCTCGACGAATTCGGCCTCGGCGACGCCGTCGTGCACGTGGACGTTGCCCGCGCGCTGCTCGGCCACCGTGCAGACGTGGCGCAGCGGGCGCCCGCCGGGACGGTAGTCGTGGCACATGTACAGGCGGGTTGTCGGCGGCAGGCCGAGCACTCGCCCGATCGAACGGTAGAGGGTGGCGGCATCGCCGCCCGGGAAATCGCAGCGCGCGGTGCCGTAGTCCGGCATGAACAGCGTGTCGCCGACGAAGGCGACCGCCTCGTCCCCCTCCCCGACCACGTAGGTCATGCAGGCCGGCGTGTGGCCCGGCGTGTGCATCGCGCGGGCCGGCACGCCGCCGATCGAGAAGCGGTCGCCGTCCTCGAACAGCCGGTCGAACTGGCTGCCGTCGCGCGCGAATTCGGCGCCTTCGTTGAAGAGCCGCCCGAAGGTCTCCTGCACGACCGTGATGCGCGCCCCGATCGCCACCTGGCCGCCGAGCGCATTGCGCAGGTGCGGAGCTGCCGACAGGTGATCCGCGTGCACGTGCGTCTCCAGCAGCCACTGAACCGTGGCGCCGAGCTCCCGGACCCGTGCGATCACGCGATCCGCGCTGTCCGTTCGGGTGCGCCCGGATTTCGGGTCGAAGTCGAGCACGCTGTCGACCAGCGCGCACTGCATCGTCTCCCGGTCCAGCACCAGGTGGGTGAAGGTGGACGTCGCCTCGTCGAAGAAGCTGTCCACCTGAAGCCGGGCACCCGCGCCCGCGTGCGCCGTCAGGGGCATGCCTGCGTTCTCGCTCATGTCGTGTTCAGTCCTCTGCCTGCGGCCGGCCGATGGGACGGCCGAGCCTGCGTTCGAGCCGCGCGATGTCCTCGCGGGTGTCGAGATCGAAAGTGAAGTGATCGCTGCCGGTCTCGTGGCGGCAGACTTCGTGCGGATGGGCCTGGAGATAGCCCCGCAGCCCGGCGGCGGGATCCTCGCCGCTGGAGGCCCCACCGCTGGAGGCCTCGCCGCTGGAGCGCTCGCCGCGGGGATTCGGCACCGCCTGCGGCGAGGCCCCGCCCTCGCCCGCGGCAAGCACCCTTGCGGCGACCCCGGCGCTCACGATCACCGGGTTGCCCCGCTGTCCGCCGAAGAAGGGCACCAGCGCGGTCTTGCCCGCGGGCCGGTCGGCGAAGGCGTCGACCAGCGCGCGCAGGTCCTGCGCATCCACCAGCGCCAGGTCGACCAGCGCCACCATGGCGGCGTCGATCCCCGCCGGCAGTGCGGCCAGCCCCGCCAGCACCGAGGACTGCTGGCCGCGCCGGTGGTCCGGGTTGATCACCACGGTCGCCCCCTGCCCTTCGACCAGCGGCAGGACGAGCCCGGGCCGGTGGCCGAGCACGACCACCACGTCGCCGATGCCGGCCTCGCGCAGGATCCGCAGCCACCTGCGCACCAGCGGCTCGCCGTCCAGCTCCAGCCTGCGCTTGTCGATGCCGCCCATCCGCCGAGACTCGCCGGCGGCGAGCAGCACCGCCCCCACCCGCAGCCGCGGCGGCGCGGCCGCCCCCGGGGGAGCACGGGACGGCTCCGCAGGCCCCCGGGCAGGCGGCTTCGCGCCAGCGTCCGCGCCGCTCACTGGCTGACCGCCAGTCCGGCGGCGAAGCCCGAGGACCAGGCCCACTGGAAGTTGTAGCCGCCCAGCCAGCCGGTGACGTCCACCACCTCGCCGACGAAGTGCAGCCCCGGAACCTCGCGGGCCTGCATCGTCCGCGGGTCCAGCCCCGCGGTGGCGACTCCGCCCGAGGTGACCTCGGCCTTGCGGTAGCCCTCGGTGCCCGACGGGTGCAGTTCCCAGCGCTGCACCGAACCGGCGAGCTCGCGCAGCGCGCGCTTGCCCACCTCCGCCACCCGCGTCTCCGGCCGCACGCCGGGATGCGCCGCGCCGAAGCGCCCCACCCAGAGTGCCGCCAGGCGCCGCGGCAGCGAGGCCGCCAGCAGCGTTGCCAGCTGCTGGCGGCCCTCGGGCTGCGCATCGATCCAGGCCTGCTCCAGCCGGCGCCCGGGGGCCAGGTCGATCTCCAGCGGAGCGCCCGGCCGCCAGAAGCTCGAGATCTGCAGCACCGCCGGACCCGACAGGCCGCGATGCGTGAACAGCAGGTCCTCGCGAAAGCGGGGCGCGTCCGCCTGCGCCGGGGCCGCGATGTCCACCTCCAGCGCCACGCCTGCCAGCGCGCCGAAGGGCGTCCACTCGGCGGCATCGAAGGTGAGCGGCACCAGGGCCGGCCGCGTCTCGACGATGCGCAGGCCGAACTGGCGCGCGATGCGGTAGCCGATGTCGGTGGCCCCGGTCTTGGGGATCGACAGGCCGCCGGTGGCGACCACCAGCGAGCGCGCGCGCACGACCCCGGCATCGGTGTCGACCTCGAACCCGCCCTGCCCCCCGTCGCCCCGGCGCACCGCGTGCACCCGGCAGCCGAGACGCCAGGCCGCGCCGCCCGCCTCGGCCTCCTCGCGAAGCATGCGCACGATGCGCAGGCTGCTGTCGTCGCAGAAGAGCTGCCCGCGGTGCTTCTCGTGCCAGGCAATCCGGTGGCGATTCACCAGCTCGATGAAGCGCTCCGGCAGGTAGGCCCGTAGCGCATGCCGCGCGAAGCGCGGCTCGGAACCCGCATAGCGGTCCAGCCGGCCGCCGTCGACATTGGTGAAGTTGCAGCGCCCGCCGCCGGATATGCGGATCTTCTCCCCGGGCTGCGCCGAATGGTCGATGACCACGACCCGCGCGCCGCGCTGGCCCGCCACTCCCGCGCAGAACATCCCCGCGGCTCCGGCGCCCAGCACCGCGACGTCGAAGGACTGCGGCCCTGCGCCTCCGTCTGCTCGACAGGGGCGGCTCATGCTGGCAAGCTCGAAATCGGCATCTTCTCCATGGTCCGGCGAGACTTTAACAGCCGGCTTGCGCCGGCACTGCGCCCCCGATGATCGACACCTTCCTGCTCCACGTTCCCGAGCTCGCCCTGGCGGCGGCCCTTGCATGGGGTGCCGGCCTGCGCCTGTACCTCGTGGTCTTCGTCCTGGGCCTGGCCGGGTACGCCGGCTGGTGGCCGCTGCCCGAGCACCTGCAGGCGCTTTCCCATCCGATCGTGATGGCCGCCTCGGGCTTCATGGCGATCGTCGAACTGTTCGCGGACAAGCTTCCCTGGCTGGACAGCCTGTGGGACCTGCTGCACACGCTGATCCGCATTCCTGCCGGCGCAGCGCTCGCGGCCGGGGTCTTCGGCGACGCGGGCACGGCCACGACGCTGGCGGCGGCGCTGCTGGGCGGCTCGCTCACCGCCGCCACCCACCTGACCAAGTCCGGCACCCGGGCTGCGGTGAACGCTTCCCCGGAGCCCTTCTCGAACGTCGCGCTGTCGCTGTCGGAGGACGCGCTCGTGATCGGCGGAGCATGGCTGGCCTTCGAGCATCCGCTGGTCTTCCTGGCGCTGCTGGTGGTCTTCCTGTTCGTCGCAGCGCTGCTGCTGCGCATGATCCTGCGCGGGCTGCGCCGCATGCTCGGCACCTGGCGCGGCGAGTCCCGCCGCGGCGAGACTGCGCGCGGCGGGCCGGAGCTCAGCCCGCCAGTTCGAGCAGGAGATCGGCCAGCGGACCCGGGGAGATGATCATCGCGTCGTGGCCGCTGGCCAGGGTGCGATGCTTCCAGGACGCGTCGGCGCGGATGCGCGCATAGGTCGCACGCATCGGCGCATAGGGCGGCTCGGTGACCTCGACGTAGGTGCGGGGCAGCCCGGCGCTGCCGCCGTGCTCGAAGAGGATCTCGTGCAGGTAGGTGCCGGCCGGCATCGGGCAGAGACGATCGCGCAGCAGCTGCTGCTGCGCCGGATCGAAGACCCCCAGGTCCTCGGGCGGCGGCGCCGGCAGCGCCACCCCTGCCCCGGCGCCGGCGATCGCCAGCAGCCGGGCCTGGCGGTGGGCGACGTCGTTGTAGTCCGCCCAGCGCCAGCGCAGCGCGTCGTCGGGCGGCACCACCGCATCCAGGTACACGTAGTGGCCGACCCGCTCGCGCAGCCGGTCGGCCACGCCGGAGACGACGTTGCCCGCGTAGCTGTGGCCGACGAGCACGCAGCCGTCGAGCCGCTCCCACTCGATCAGCCTGGTCACGTCCTCGACGTGCGTGGGCAGGCCCACCTGGGCGCCGAACAGGTGGGCCCTGTCGGCCAGCCCGGTGAGCGTGGGCGCGAACACGCGATGACCGGCGGACTGCAGGCGCGCGGCCACCTCCGCCCAGCACCAGCCGCCGTGCCAGGCCCCATGCACCAGGACGAAGGGGCGCTTCACCGAAGCGCTCAGATTGCGGACTCGCCGGTTTCGCCGGTGCGGATCCGGATCACCTGCTCGACCTCGTTGACGAAGATCTTGCCGTCGCCGATGCGGCCGGTGCGCGCCGCGCCGCAGATGGCCTCGATCGCGGGCTCGACGGTGACGTCCGGGCAGATCACCTCGATCTTCACCTTGGGCAGGAAGTCGACCACGTACTCGGCGCCGCGGTAGAGCTCGGTGTGTCCCTTCTGGCGGCCAAACCCCTTGCACTCGGTGACGGTGAGGCCGGTGATGCCGACCTCGGCGAGCGCCTCGCGCACCTCGTCGAGCTTGAAGGGCTTGATGATCGCGGTGATGCGTTTCATTGATACTCCTGATGGCCTTCGCACGGCACACCCGGCGAGCCCGCGCACGCGCCGTGCGGGGCCGGGATCCGGGCGATCGAGGGTCGACTATAGAATGAGCCGGGCGCCCGCAGGGGCGCATCCGCTGGCTGCGCGGCACGCGCGCCACGCCCGCGCCTGGAACCTGGAACCGGCTCTCGAACAGTGACCGATTATCGCACGCGCATCCTGCGCGACCTGGACGAAGTTCACGCCCCGGCCTGGGACGGACTGGTCCGCGCCAGCACCGGCGCCGACGTGCCGGCCTTCCTGCGCCACGACTTCCTGGCTGCGCTCGAACGCACCGGCTGCGTGGGCCCGGGCACCGGCTGGCAGCCCGAGCACCTGTGCCTCTACGACGGCGAGCGGCTGGTCGCGGCCGCGCCCCTCTACCGCAAGCGTCACTCCTGGGGCGAGTACGTGTTCGACTGGGCCTGGGCGGACGCCTACGAACGGCACGGGCTGCGCTACTACCCGAAGCTGGTCTGCGCCATCCCCTTCACGCCGGTCGCAGGGCCGCGCCTGCTCGCGCCCGACCGCCCGACCCGCGAGGCCCTGGCCGCCGCGCTGGTGGCGCACGCCCGCTCCGCGCGGGTGTCCTCGCTCCACGTCCTGTTCCCCGGCGCGGCCGACGCCGAGGCGCTGCAGGCCCGGCAATTGTCGATGCGGCGCGGCGTCCAGTTCCACTGGCGCAACGCCGGCTATCGCGATTTCGAGGACTTCCTCGCCGGCCTCGCCCAACCAAAGCGCAAGAAGATCCGGGCCGAGCGGCGCAAGGTGCGCGAGGCCGGGGTGAGCTTCCTGCGGCTGACGGGCGAGGAGATCGGCGCGCCGCAGCTGGACTTCTTCGTCCGCTGCTACGAGGCCACCTACGCGGCGCACGGATCGACGCCCTACCTGGGCCGCGGCTTCTTCGGAGAGATCGCCCGGACCATGGGAGACCGGCTGATCCTGGTGCTGGCGCTGCGCGAAGGCCGGCCGATCGCCTCGAGCCTGCTGGTGCGCGACCGGGACCGCCTCTACGGGCGCTACTGGGGCGCGGTGGAGCACGTGCCCTGCCTGCACTTCGAGACCGCCTACTACCAGGCGATCGAGGCCGCCATCGAGCTCGGCGTCCAGGCGATCGAGGGCGGCGCGCAGGGCGAGCACAAGATGGCCCGCGGCTTCCTCGCCGAGCAGACCTGCTCGCTGCACTGGCTCGCCGAACCGGCGTTCGCGGACGCCGTCGACCGCTTCCTCGAGCGCGAGGGCCAGGCGATCGACGGCTACATGGACGAACTCACCGAGCGCTCGCCGTTCCGTGCGCAGGCGCAGCCGGCGGCGCCGGCCGCCAGCGCGGGATCGACGGCCTAGGCGCCAGGCCCGTCCTTTTCCTGCCCGGGGGAAGCAGCCCCGTCAGGCGACCCGGCAGGCGACCCGCCAGGCGCGCCGCGCCGGCTGCGCGCCGTGAGGACGAAGAACAGCGGGATGAACAGCGTGGCCACGAAGGTCGCGACGATCATGCCGCCGAAGACGCCGGTGCCCATCGACCGGCGGGCCGCCGCACCGGCACCGCTGGCGATGACCAGCGGCAGCACGCCCAGCGCGAAGGCCAGCGAGGTCATCACGATGGGGCGGAAGCGCAGGCGCGCCGCCTGCAGCGCGGCCTCCACCGGCTTCATCCCCGCAAGGTAGCCCTGCTGCGCGAACTCCACGATCAGGATCGCGTTCTTCGACGCGAGCCCGATCAGCACCACCAGGCCGATCTGGAAGTAGATGTCGTTCTCGAGCGAGCGCAGCGCGACGAAGCCGAGCGCGCCCACCACCGCGAAGGGCACCGCAAGCAGCACCGCCACGGGCAGCGCCCAGCGCTCGTAAAGCGCGGCGAGGATCAGGTACACCATCACCAGCGCGAGACCGAACGCATAGACCGACGCGCTGCCGGTGCGCTTCTCCTGGAAGGCCTGGCCCGTCCACGCGATCTCGTATCCCTGCGGCAGCGTGCTGCGGGCCACCTCCTCCACCGCGCGGATCGCATCGCCCGAGCTGACGCCCGGCTTGCCGCTGCCCAGCACCTTGGCGGCGACGAAGCCGTTGAAGCGCTCGAGCTGCTCGGGGCCGACCACGCCCTCGACCGAGATGAGCGCCTTGAGCGGGATCATCTCGCCGGAGGCAGCGCGCACGTGGACCGCACCGAGGTCCTCCGGCTTCGCCCGGTACGGCGCGTCGGCCTGGATCTGCACGCGGTAGGTGCGGCCGAAGCGGTTGAAGTCGTTCACGTAGAGCGCGCCCATCGTGCTCTGCAGGGCGTCGAAGACGTCCTGCACCGGCACGCCCAGCGCGAGCGCCTTGTCGCGGTCCACCTCGACGCGAAGCTGCGGCACCGACGGCCGGAAGAAGGTGTTGATCCCCTGCAGCCGCTGGTCCCTGCCCAGCGCCGCGACGAAGTCCTGGACCACCAGCGCCAGCCGCTTGGGGTCGGCGTCGCCGCGCCCCTGCAGGTAGACCTCGAAGCCGCCCGCAGTGCCCAGCCCGCGGATCGCCGGCGGATTGAACGCGAGCGCCATCCCGTCGGTCAGCGCCAGGCCCTTGCGGAAGATCTCGGCGGCCAGCTCCGGCGCGCTCTGCGTGCGCTCGGACCAGTGCTTCATCGGCACGAAGATGGTCGCCGCGTTGGTCTTGTTGCCGCCGCCGATCAGGTCGAAGCCGTTGACGACGAACATGTGCTCGATCGACGGATGGCCGTCGAGCATCTCGCGCAGCTGCGCGCCGCTGCGGCCGGTGCGCTCGAGCGTCGCGCCATCGGGAAGGATCACCGCCCCGATCACGTAGCCCTGGTCCTCGGCCGGCACGAAGCTGCCGGGAACGCGCATGAACAGCCACGCGCCGATGCCGATGATGCCGAGGAAGACGAGCACGGCCGGCAGGCGCCTGCGCAGCGCCAGCCCCACCCCGCCGAGGAACAGGCGGGTGAGCGCGTCGAAGCCGCGGTTGAAGGGCATGAAGAGCTTCGAACCGTGGTCGGCCGAACGCAGCATCAGCGCGCACAGCGCCGGAGTCAGCGTGAGCGCGACGAAGCCCGAGAGCGCGACGGCGATCGCCACCGTGACGGCGAACTGCTTGTAGAGCTGCCCGGCGATGCCGCCCAGGAAGGCCACCGGGATGAACACTGCGCACAGCACCAGCACGATGGCGACGATCGCGCCGGAGACCTCGCGCATCGCCTCGATCGCCGCCTCCCTCGGCCCCATGCCGTTCTCGCGCATCAGGCGCTCGACGTTCTCCAGGACCACGATCGCATCGTCGACCACGATGCCGATCGCCAGGACCATGGCGAACAGGGTCAGCGTGTTGATCGAGAAGCCGAACAGCCAGAGCCCCGCGAAGGTGCCGATCAGCGACACCGGCACCGCCACCATCGGGATCAGAGTCGCCCGCCAGGTCTGCAGGAACAGGAAGACCACTGCCACCACCAGCAGCGCGGCCTCGAAGATCGTCTTGGTGACCTCGGAGATCGAGGACTCGACGAAGCGTGTGGTGTCGAAGGGGATCACGTAGTCCAGCCCCTGCGGGAAGCGCGCCTTGAGCTCCTCCATCTTCGCGCGGACCGCGTCGGCGACGTCCAGCGCATTGGCTCCGGACTGCAGGAACACCGCGGTGCCGATCGTGGGCTTGCCGTCCAGGGTGTTGAAGGCGTCGTAGCTCTGCGCCCCGAGCTCGATGCGGGCGATGTCCTTGAGCTTGAGCACGCCGGAAACCCCCGCCGAGCGCACCGCGATCTCGCCGAACTCCTCGGGGCTGACCAGGCGCCCGCTGGTGGTCACCGTGTAGACCAGCGCCTGGCCGGGCAGCGCAGGCTCGGCGCCGATCTTGCCGGCCGCGAACTGCGCGTTCTGGGCGCGGATCGCCGCGGCCACGTCGCTGGGCGTCACCCCCAGCCGGGCCATCCGGTCGGGGCGCAGCCAGACCCGCATCGAGTAGTCGCGCGCGCCGAAGATGGTGACGTCGGCGACCCCGGGCAGGCGCTTGAGCTCGTCGACCATGTTCAGCGACGAGTAGTTGGACAGGTAGAGCGTGTCGTGCCGGCCGTCGGGCGAGCTGAGCGCCACCACGAGCAGGATGTCGTTGGAGCGCTTCTGCACCGTCACGCCGTTGCGCCGGACCTCCTCGGGCAGGCGCGGCGCCGCCAGCTGGACCCGGTTGTTGACGTTGAAGGTGGCCTGGTCGACGTTGGTGCCGACCTCGAAGGTGGCGGTGATGCTCACCGCGCCGCTGGAGGAGGAACTGGAGTTGAAGTAGAGCAGCCCCTCGACGCCCGAGAGCTGCTCCTCGATCGGCGCGGCAACCGTCTTCGCAAGCGTCTCGGCGCTCGCGCCGGGGTAGCTGGCATTGATCACCACCGTGGGCGGAGCGATCTGCGGATACTGGGCGACCGGCAGCGCGAACGAGGCGACCAGCCCCGCGATCACGATGACGATCGAGAGGACGGCCGCGAAGATCGGCCTGTCGATGAAAAACCTGGACATGGCGGGCGCCTAGCGCTTCGGCTCGGAGGCGTCCGCGCCCGGGGCGCCGGCCCCTGGCGCAGCAGGCGCAGCAGGCGCGGCGGCTGGCGCACCCGTGCCGGCCGCGGGCGCGGGCGCCGGCGCCGGCCTTGGCTGCACCGCCGCGCCCGGCCGGATCTTCATCAGGTTGTCGACGATCACCCGGTCGCCGGCCGCCAGCCCGGAGCTCACGACCCAGTCCTTGCCGGCCCAGCCCGCGGTCCGGACAGGGCGGGCAGCGGCCTTGCCCTCGGCGTCGACGATCCACACGAACTGCCCCTGGTCGCCGCGCATCACGGCGGCATGCGGTACCAGCACCCCCTCCTGCTCGCCGGCCTCGACCCGGGCGCGCACGAACTGCCCGGGCAGGAGCGCACCGGACGGATTCGCGAACTCCGCGCGCAGCTGCACCGTGCCCAGCCTCGCGTCCACGGTGCTGCCGGCGAAGTTCAGCCTGCCCGCCTCGGGGTGGGCGCTGCCGTCGGCGAGCACCAGCTTCACGCCGCCCTCGCCCCCGGCGCGCCGCAGCATCGCGTACTCCGGCTCGGACAGCGAGAAGCGCACCCACACCGGGTCGGTGCGCACCAGCGTGGTCAGCAGCCCGCTGTCGACGCCCGCGGAAACCAGGCTGCCCTCGGAGCGCAGCGAGCGCCCGGCGACGCCGGAGATCGGCGCGTCCACGCGCGTGTAGGAGAGATTCAGCTCGGCCTCGCGCACCTTCGCCTGCGCGGCGAGCGTCGATGCGCGCGCCTGCTTGAGCGAGGCGGTCGCGTCGTCGTACTCGCGCTGGCTGATCGCCCGCTGGTCGACCACCTGCTTGAGGCGGCTCGCCTCGATCTGCGCGCGCTCGAGCCGCGCGCGCTCCTGCTCGAGCGCCGCGCGGGCCTGGGCCAGCGCAATCTCGAAGGGCGCCTTCTCGATCCGGTACAGCGGGGCGCCGGCCCGAACCGGCTCGCCTTCACGGAACAGCTGCTTCTCGAGGATCCCGGTGACCCGCGCCCTGACTTCCACCTCGCGCGAACCCTCTGCACGGGCGACCGCCTCCAGCGTGACCGGAAGGCGCTGCGGCCGGGCTTCTAGCACCGCCACCGGCAGGGCCGGCGCCGCAGCCCCGGCCGACGCGGCGGGCGCCTTGCCGTCGCGCGCGCCGCAGGCCGCGAGCGCGGATGCCGCCAGCAGGCCGGCGGCGAACACGCGCAGCCGGCGACCGGAAGCAGCGAGCGCGTGCCGGCCGGCGTCCGGTCGTGAAGGGAGGGGGTAGGCGGCAGGCCGTGCCGGGCGGCGGTGGTTCATCGTGCGGGCGCCGCGCGCGGCGGCCGGGTGGATTCGGAGCGCCGCAGTATTGCACGCGCCCGCGTCCTGCCGAAGGCCCGGCGGGTGCGTTCCGGACCGCGGGCCAGCCCGGTGCGCCCGCCCCCGGCTTCAGAAGTTGGGCTTGACCTTGGCCGCCTTGAAGCGCGCGATCCCTTCGACGATCTCCTGCGCTGCGGCCTCCGGCCCGTCCCAGCCGACCACCTTGACCCACTTGCCCGCCTCGAGGTCCTTGTAGTGCTCGAAGAAGTGGCGGATCTGCGCGAGCCGCTCGGGCGCGATGTCCTCAGGCTTCTTCCAGTGCCGGTACCAGGGCAGGATCTTGTCGATAGGCACCGCGAGCAGCTTGGCGTCGCCGCCGGCCTCGTCCTCCATCTTGAGGATTCCGATCGGCCGGCAGCGCACCACCACCCCCGGCTGCAGCGCGAAGGGGGTGATCACCAGCACGTCCACCGGGTCGCCATCGTCGGAGATGGTGTGGGGAATGTAGCCGTAATTGCACGGATAGTGCATCGCGGTGCCGATGAACCGGTCGACGAACAGCGCGCCGGTCTCCTTGTCGACCTCGTACTTGATCGGGTCGGCGTTCATCGGGATTTCGATGATGACGTTGACGTCGTTCGGGATGTCGCGTCCGGAGTCGACTCGATCGAGGCTCATGGCATTCCTGCAGGAGTGGTCTTGTGAAGGGTGCGAATTCTACTGGACTGGCGGCGCGGCAAGGTGCGCCCGCGGCGCGATGCCGTCCATGCGCAACGCCCGACCGGCCGGCGCCCGGCAGGTGATGGCCTGGCCCGGGGGCGCTAGGCTGCGCCGGTCAATCCACGCAGAGAATCCGACACGTGCCCACGAGGCGGCGGCCCGCGGCCGGGCCCCAGGAAAGTCCTGCCGGGCGGCTGCGCCTTGCGCGCGCGCTGTCCCTGGCGCTGCTGGCACTGGCGATCCTGCTCGGGACGCTGGCGCAGGGACGCGCATCGCCCGCAGCCGGGACCGCGCCCCGGAACGTGGCTGCAGAGATCTCCTTCCTGCGCGACCCCTCCGCCGGGCTGGGCCTGGCTGAAATCCGGAGGCTCGCCGACGCGGGCGCCTTCCGACGCGCCGACCTGGCGGGCAGATCCCGGGAGGAGCGGCTCAACTTCGGCATGACCCGCGACGCCGTCTGGCTGCGCGTGCCGCTGCGCAACGATTCGGCGCGCAACGCCGAGCGCCTGGTGGAGATCGACTATCCCTACCTGGACGACGTGGAGTTCCACGTTCCCGACGGCTTGCCGGGCGGCCCCGCGGAAGTGCTGACGGGCGACCGGCGCCCCTTCTCCTCACGCGGCTTCGAGCACCGCAACTTCGTCCTCCCGGTGTCGCTGGCCCCGGGCGAGTCGACCGAGGTCTTCATCCGCGTCCGGTCTTCCGCGGCCATCCAGCTGCCGGTGCACGTGCGCAGCGCCGGCGAGTTCGCCGCTGTCGAGCAGGTGCGGCTGCTGCTGCTCGGCTCCTACTTCGGCGTGGCGCTGGTCATGGTGCTCTACAACCTGGCCCTGGGCCGGGCGCTGCGCGACCCGGCCTACCCGTCCTACGTCGCCTTCGTGGGGCTGTTCGCGCTGTTCCACTTCTCCCTGAACGGCTTCGGCTACCAGTACCTGTTCCCGGCCTCGCCGCACCTCGGAAACCACGGCGCCTATCTGTTCCTCGGCCCCGCGGTGGCCGCTGCGCTGCAGTTCGCGCGCGCGTTCCTCGGCAGCCGCGCCCGCATGCCGCGGCTCGACCGGTTCGCTGCGCTGCTGATCCTGCCGCTGGTGGCGATGTCCCCCGCCGCCGCGCTGTTCGACGCCACATGGGTCGCCCGGACGAGCCAGGCGCTCGCGCTGTCGGGCAGCGCGCTCGGCCTGGCCATGGGAATCCTGGCCTGGAGGCTCGGCTACACGCCCGCCCGGCTCTACGTTCTCGCCTTCGTCACGGTCATCCTCACCGGCGTGGCGATGGTGATGCGCAACCTCGGCTTCCTGCCATGGACGCCGCTGACCGCCTACGGCACCCAGATCGGTGCGAGCCTCGAGGCGCTGTTCCTCGGGCTGGCGCTCGCCGACCGCATCCGCAGCGTCCAGGCCGCAGCGCTCGATGCCTCCCGACGTGCCGAGCAGGGACTGGAGCACGAAGTGGCTGCGCGCACCGCGGAGCTTGCGGCCGCCAACGGCCGGCTGCGCGAGGAGATCCGCGAGCGCGAACGCGCCGAAGCCCGTCTGCGCGAGAGCGAGGAAAGGCTGCGCCGCCTCGCGCAGCACGACGCGCTGACCGGAGTGGCCAACCGTAACCTGCTGGGCGACCGCGGCGGCGCAATCCTCGCGTCTGCGCAGCGGCACGGCCGGCCCTTCGGCGTCGTCGCCATCGACCTCGACGGCCTGAAGGGCGTCAACGACGCGATGGGACACGGGGCGGGCGACCGGCTGCTGGTGGCCTGCGCGCGGCGGCTGGGCGCGCGGCTGCGCCGCTCGGACCTGCTTGCGCGCACCGGCGGCGACGAGTTCGTGATCCTGCTGCCCGACGTCGGCGGCCGCGCCGAACTGGCGCGGGTGGCTGCCCAGCTCAGGGAATCCTTCGAGCAGCCGCTGTCGCTGGTCGACGGCATGGTGATGCCTCGCGCCAGCTTCGGCACCGCCCTCTTTCCCGAAGACGGGGCCGACCTGGACCGGCTGATCGCGCACGCGGACCTGGAAATGTACCGGGACAAGCAGGCGCGGCGCGCGATCTCGGAAGCCTGAGCGGAACCTCGCGCCCCGCCTTTCACCGGCACCCGCCGGGTGCGCGACGGCCCAGGCCGGAACCGGCCCGGGCCCAGGGCGTCCTCAAACCAGGTTCGTGCCCGCCGGCGACGCGTCAGGCCGCAAGCCGGCCTGCCTGGAGAAGGATCCGGGCCGCTGCCCCTGGTCGGCGAGCCGCGCCGCGCTGCGGAAATGCGAAGCCGCCGCATCGGGCCGGGACAGAGCTTCGGAGAGCTCGCCAAGCGCGACGTGGGCGGCGACGCTCGCGCGCGCCTGCAGGCTTCGCTCCAGGTACTCCTCGGCCTTGCCCCACAGCGACTCGGACATGCACATCCTGCCCAGCGCCAGCAGCAGGTCCGGGTCGTCGCCATGCGACATCCGCCACTGCTCGGCGCGCTGGATCCGCTCGCGCGCGGGAACCGCATCCAGCGCCGCGTAGAGCGGCAGCAGCATCGGCGAGAACTCGGCCGCGCCCGCCTGCTCGATCAGCCGGCGCGCCGCCTCCTGGTCACCGCTGGCCGCATGGGCCGCCGCCGCGGCCTCCACCGTCTCGGGAAGCTCGCGCTCCGCGGCGCGCAGCGAGGACCAGAGCTCGCGCACCCCTGCGGCGTCGCCCGCGCTGCGCGCAAACAGGGCCCTGCAGGCGCGCACCCTGAGCCCGCGCACCGCCGCGGGCGGCAGCGCATCGCGCTTCTCGAGCTGGCGCAGAACCTGGAGCACGCGCGCCCAGTCCTCGGACTGCTCGTAGGCGCGCAGTGCCACCCGCAGCGAATGGATGTGGCGCAGGCCCTTGCCGTGCAGCCGCTCGATCGCAGCGATCGCCCGCAGGGGATCCTGCTCCTCGAGCGCAAGCTCGGCAGCGGTCATGAGCCCTGCATGGGCGCTGCCGGGGTCCACCTCCGCCAGGTCCAGCCAGCGGTCGCGGCGATCGAACTCGCGCATCCGGTGGGCGGCGCGCGCCGCCACCAGCGCCGCCGGACCTGCCAGGAGGTCGTCCTCGCGGGCCGCCTGGGCCAGCCGCTCCGCGCGCCCGAAGCGGCCCTCGAACAGCGCCAGAACACCGTCGCGCAGCGCCACCCTCGCGCCTTCGTGCTGACGGCGCTGCCGGTATCCCCGCACCCGCGAGGGCAGCGCGAGCGCCTTCGACAGGGCGACCAGCAGCAGATGGAACACGAGGAAGGACAGCACCAGCACCAGCACCGCGAGGTTGACCGAGAAGTCCACCCGGTAGGGAGGCCAGAGCACCGCCACGTTGCCGTGATTGAAACGCATCAGCAGCGCCAGCCCGACGGCCGAGCTGAGGATGAGGAGGATCCACACCAGCCAGCGCATCGTCCCGCCCTATTCCGTCGAGGTCTCGCGCGCCACGCGCGCGGAACGCACCGCGGTGAGCGTGTCGCCCAGCGACGGAAGCTCGGCCGCGATGGCGCTCGAGCGCAGCTGCTCGATCATCGCCAGCTTGCCAGACACGGAACGGTCCTCGACCTGGAAGTAGTCGCGCAGCCAGCCGGCGGCCCGGTCCAGGTCGCTGCGGAACACCGGCTCCGAGCGGCCGAGCAGCGCCAGGCGCGCGGACAGCAGGGTCAGCCTCAGGTTCTCGCGCACGAAATACTGCTGCTCCGGCGCCAGCAGCACCGCATCCGGCCGGTCGATCCGGTTCACGCGGAAGAGCCGCGACAGCTCGGCCAGCAGCGCCTCCCATCCCTCGCGCCCGGTGCTGGCGAGCTGCTCGAAGGTGAACCGGGTCCCCTCCGGCACCTCGTGCGCCGCCAGGGAGCCCGGGCTCGCGGCCGGCGCCAGCCCCGCCACCAGCGGAAGATCCTCCAGGCCGGCCGCCACGGTGTCCAGCCGCAGTGCAAGCGCCGCCACGTCCACGGCGGGCACCGCGGAGAGCCGCTCGATGTCGCGGGCGATGAGACGCCGAAGGCCGAGCGCCTCGGGCTGGTTGATCCGCTGCAGGCGGGCGTCGGCATCCTGCAGCGCGACGATCGCGCCGCGCACGTTGCCGCTGACCAGCAGCTGCTGGGAAGCGAGCCCCACGGCACTCTCGACGTCGGCGAGGACGGCGGCGACGCTCTCCACCGTCATGTCCTTGTACATGCGCTCGAGCTGTGCCTGCTGGCCGAGCGCCTCGGTGAGCTTGCTCTCGAGCACCGCCGAACGCGCCTGCAGCTCGCGCACCGTCTCCTGGGACTGCCTCACCTGCGCCTCGAGCTGTTCGGTGCGCGCATCGCCGGCCTGCAGGCGTCGCGCCGCCTCCCGGCCCACCGTGTCGGACCGCTGCCAGAGCACGCCGGCAGCAGCGGCCGCGCCCAGCGCGACCAGCAGCGCGAGCAGGGCCAGCAGGCTGCCGGAGCGGCCGGAGGATTCCCTGGCGGGCGCCGGGGCCGAAGCGGAGACGGCGGGCGCAGCGGCCGGGGAATCGGTTGCCGAGGAGGTGGAAGGTTCTGGAGCGGACACCGCGATTGGCTCGTTGACGGGAATCAGGGCGATTCTATCCCGGCGAGCAGCGCCGGTTCACCCGGATCGATCAGCCGCACCGCCTGCCAGCCAAACTCCGAAAGCGCCGCCGCGATCCGGGGGTGCACCGCGAGCGCGCGCTGCCCGCGGGCCCAGCCTGCAAGCGACTCCGCCGCCAGCCGCCGCGTGCAGTCGCGCACCGCGTCCGCGCTGGTGAAGACGAAGGTCGCTGCCGCCCCGCCGGCCGCCCAGCTTCGAAGCCGCTCCATCCCGGCGGGCTCCGGTGCCGCAGGCTCGCTGCGATACAGCACCAGGCGGTCGACCCGGGCGCCGCGCGCGCGAAGCTCTTCGAGCCAGTCGCTGCGGCCCTGCTCGCCGTGGACCACGAGCACCGCGAGCCCGGCTGGCGCGGTGAACGGCGCGGTGGCCAGAAGGGCGCCCGCATCGTGGGGCGCGCGCTCGGGCGCCGCGATCCGAACCCGCGGCGGCTCGAGCCCGGCCTGCGCCAGCGCCTGCCTGCTGCCCGGCCCCACCACCGCGATTCCCACCGACCCGGGCCAGCGCAGCGCCAGTCCGTCCGCGCCGCCCAGCGCCAGAGCGATGGCGCCCGGGCTCACGAAGATCACCCAGTCGTAGCGTCCGGCCAGCCCGTCGACCAGCGCCGCAGGCTCCGGGGCGTCGGCGCAGCGCACCAGCCGCCGCGACGGCAGCTCGACGGTCTCGTGACCCAGCCCGCGAAGGCGCTCGGCCAGCCTGTGGACCCTGGGTGCGGGCTGCGTCAGGACGACGCGGCTCACTGCGCCTGCAGATGCGCCTGCGCGCCCTGGTCGAGCAGCGCCTGCGCGACCCGCTCGCCAAGCGCATTGGCAGCCGCGCGATCGGGCCGCTCCAGGCGCTCCTGGGCCTCGAGCAGATGCACCCCGTCGACGCTGGCCACGCAGGCGCGCAGCCGCAGCGCCCCATCGGGCTCGGTCTCGCAGTAGGCGGCCAGCGGCACCCGGCAACTGCCGCCGAGCACGCGCGACACCGCGCGCTCCGCGGTGACGTGCAGCCAGGTCTCGGCATCGGCGAGCGGCGCCAGCCAGCGGGCGAACTCGGGACGGTC
>JBKHVS010000022.1:0-26863 GCA_046569945.1 Gammaproteobacteria bacterium
ACTTTTTGGGACCATCAAACGGCCCGCCGCCCACCCAGTCCCAACATAACTACCGCCATCAGCGTGAAACTGCCGCCCAGCAATCCAGCCAGCGGCAGCACGGTCATCGACGGCAGCAGCGACACCGCGCCGCTCGCCATCGCGGCGGGGCTCGCCCTTGCGCTTGCGGTACTCCTCGCGCATCGCTTCGCGGGCCGCGCGCGTCTCGTCGCGGGTCAGCGTGCCGTCCTTGTCGGCATCGGCGCGTTCGAACATCGCGAGCTGGCGCTTCTGGGCCGACAGCAGCTCGTCTCGGCTGACCTTGCCGTCGCGGTTCTCGTCGGCACCCTTCATCATGCCGCCGCGATGGCCATGCTTGCCTGAGTGGTGATGGCGATGCATGCGCTCGCCCGGCCCGCTGCCGTCGCGCGGTCCGTAGCCGGGACCGGCGGGCGCCTCGACGGCGGCCCCGGCCGCGGGCTGCTGCGCCGCGGGGGCATCCTGGCCGGAAGTGGTCTGTGCGAAGAGGATGCCGCCGAAGGCGAGAGCGCCGGCAGCGAGGGAGAGGCGGATTGCGTTCATGGATTCCTCCGTTTCTGGAGCCTCCATGCTCGCCGGACCGCCCCGCGCCGGCGAGCGCTTTTACCGGCGGTTGCGTCTGTTACGTTTGATACCGGATCGGCCCGCGGGGAGTTCATGCGTGCGCGCGCTCGAGCGCCTGGTCGATGTCCCAGAGCAGGTCGTCGATGGACTCGAGGCCGACCGACAGGCGGATCATGTCGGGGGTGACGCCCGCGGCGCGCTGCTGCTCGTCCGACAGCTGCCGGTGGGTGGTCGAGGCCGGGTGGATCACCAGGGTGCGGGCATCGCCCACGTTGGCCAGGTGGCTCATGAAGGTGGCGGCGTCGATGAACTTCTCGCCGGCGCGGCGCGCCGCAGCGGCGTCCTCGGCCCGGGCCGGGCCCGACGGCGCGCCGGGGGCGCGCACGCCGAAGGACAGGATGCCGCCGGCGCCCTTGGGCAGGTACTTGCGGGCGAGGGCGTGATAAGGGCTGTCCGGCAGGCCCGGATAGTTGACCCAGGACACGCGCGGATGCTCCGCGAGGAATCCGGCCACCCGCCGGGCATTCTCGACGTGCCGGTCCATGCGCACGGGCAGCGTCTCGACCCCCTGCAGCAGCAGCCAGGCCGACAGCGGCGCGAGCGTCGGGCCCAGCGTGCGGGCCAGCTCCATGCGCGCCTTCATGGTGAAGCCGAAGTCGCCGAAGGTCTCGTAGAAGCGCACGCCGTGGTAGCCGGCCGACGGCTCGACCATGCCCGGGAACTTGCCGTTGTCCCAGGGGAACCTGCCGCTCTCGACCAGCACGCCGCCCATCGTGGTGCCGTGGCCGCCGAGATACTTGGTGACGGAGTGGACGACGATGTCGGCGCCGTGCCGGATCGGCTGGCACAGGTAGGGCGACGCGAGGGTGTTGTCGACCACCAGGGGCACGCCGTGCTCGTGGGCGACGGCAGCGACCGCCTCGATGTCGAGCACGTTGAGCCTGGGGTTCGCCACGGTCTCGGCGAACACGGCCTTCGTGTTGGGGCGCAGCGCGCTGCGGAAGTTGGCGGGGTCGTCGGGATCGACGAAGGTGCAGTCGATGCCGAAGCGGGCGAAAGTGACCGCGAACTGGGAGTAGGTGCCCCCGTAGAGCGTGTTGGCCGCCACGATGTGGTCGCCGTTCTCGCACAGCGTGAGCATGGCGAGCATCTCGGCAGCCATGCCGCTGGCGGCGCAGAGCGCGGCGCGCCCGCCCTCGAGCGCCGCGATCCGCTCCTCGAGCACCGCGACCGTCGGGTTGGACAGCCGCGAGTAGACGTTGCCGAAGGTCTGCAGGTTGAACAGGCTGGCGGCGTGCTCGGCGGAGTCGAACACGAAGGAGGTCGTCTGGTAGATCGGGACGGCGCGCGCGCCGGTGGCGGGATCGGGAATCTGCCCGGCATGCAGGCAGAGGGTCTCGATGCCGAATTCGCGGTCGGGCATGTGCGCTCCGTTCAGTAGGCGAGCCAGCGCGGACGCCTGGCCGAAATCACGCGCGTGTTGACGCCGGCCCAGTTCAGCCCGCCGAAGAGCCGCGCATGCTCGATCTTCACGCACCGGTCCATCACGGTGTCCAGGCCGGCGGCGCGCGCGAGCGCATCGGCCTCGAGGTTGAGCACGCCGAGCTGCTGCCAGAGCACCTTGGCACCGATCTCCACTGCCTGCCGCGCGATCGGAAGCACGTCCTCCGTGCGGCGGAACACGTCGACGATGCCGACCGGCTCCGGAATCTCGGTCAGCGACGCATAGCAGCGCTCGCCGAGGATCTCCTCGTACCTGGGATTGACCGGGATGACCCGGTAGCCATGCTCCTGCATGTACTTCGCAGCGAAGTAGCTGGGCCGGAACCAGTCCGCCGACAGCCCCACGACCGCGATCACGCGATTCGTGGCGAGGATGCGCCTGAGGGATTCGATGTCGTCCGCCATGCGGCGGATTATCGCTCGCCGGAGGCGGTGGCGGGCCCCGGCGCGCTCTGCTAAGGTGGACCGGAACGGGCCGGCCTGCGATCCGAGCAGCCTTGCCGCGCGCCAGCGCGCCCGTTCCGGCGCAACTTTCCGGCGCCCGTTCCGACGCAGTTTCCCGGCGCAGCTCTCCGGCGCGCCTTTCCCGGGAGGATCGAATGGACGAGAAGTTCGGCATGGGCGCCATGGGCTTCGGCCCGCTGGCTGGAATGACCGAGACGATGGACTTCGTCAAGCGCGCATGGTCGACGTTCAACCTGCCCTCGAACATGGCGCCGACCCTGGACCTGGACGAGATCGACAAGCGCATCGCCGATCTCCGGACCGTCGAGCAGTGGCTCGCGCTGAATCTCGGGATGCTGCAGAGCGCCATCCAGGGCCTGGAGATCCAGCGCGGCAGCATTGCCGCGCTCAAGGCCTTCGGCGAGGCCGTCGGCGCGCCCGGCGGAATCGACGCCGGCGCCGCCGCCGCGAAGGCCATGGCGGCGATGGCGTCGATGGGCGGTTCGCATGCAGCGGGCGCGCCGGCGGCCGCGCCGGGCCCTTCCGGCCCCGCGCCGCGTGAGGCCGAAGCCGATGCGGCGGGAACCGCGGAATCGCAGGAAGCCCCCGCCGGTCCCTTCGCGCAGGCGTCGAACGCCGCGATCAGCCCGGCAGCCTGGTGGAACCTGCTGCAGAGCCAGTTCAGCCAGGTCGCCCAGGCCGCCTTGGCGGGCGCGGCGCAGGCGCAGGCGCCGGCTGCGTCCGGCGCCTCCGCCGCGGATGCGCGCGAGACGAAACCGCGCAGGCCTGCCGCCCGCAAGCCTGCCTCCGGCAAGGGCGCCGCGCGGCCCCGCAAGCCAGCGCGCTGATCGATCGTGCCGGCCTTCAGGACAGCGCACGCGACCGATCCCGACTGGCGGCTGGCGGCCGGACGGGCGCTCGCCGCGCTCGGTGCGGCGCCGGCGGCAGGCGACTGCGACAGGCTCGGCATCGTCTACGCGACTTCGCCGTTCGGCGAGCACCTGCCGGAGCTGCTGGCGCTGCTGCGCGAGCGCAGCGGCGTCTCGCACTGGGCCGGCGGCATCGGGCACGGCGTCTGCGCCGACACCACCGAATACTCCGACGAGACCGCGCTGGCGCTGATGGTCACCGAGCTGCCGCGCGACTCCTTCCGCGTCTTCTCCGGCCGCAACCCGGCGCCGGCCCTCGAAGGCGGCGACCGGGCGGGCGGGCCGGCGGCGGCGGCGCTGGTGCACGCCGACCCGGACACGCCCGAGCTCGCAGAGCTCGTCGCGGACATGGCTGCCCGGACCGCCGACGGTTTCCAGTTCGGCGCGATCGTCGGCGCCGACGGCGAGCCCTACACCCAGGTCGCCGACGACGCGCTCTCAGGCGGGCTGTCGGGCGTCGTGTTCGGGTCCGGCGTTCCGCTGCTGTCGCGCATCGCCCAGGGCTGCGCCCCGCTCGCGGGCGAGCACCGCGTGTCAGGATGCGATGCGCACTTCATCCAGGCCCTCGACGGGCGCCCCGCGCTGGACGTGCTGCTCGACGACCTCGACGTCGACCCGGAACTTCGCCACTCGCTCGACGGCGAGGAGATCCTCAGGGCCCTGCCTGCCGAGCGGCTGCGCGGCGGCCTGCTGGTCGCGCTCGCCGACGACGGGCCGCGGCGCATCGGCTTCGACGACTCCCTGGTGCGCAACGTGGTCGGCATCGATCCGCGCAATCGCCTGCTCGCGATCTCGGGCACTCCCCGCGAGGGGGACCGGGCGGTCTTCTTCACCCGCGACGCGGACGCCGCTCGGCGCGACCTGGTCCGCATCTGCACGGAGCTGCGCAGCGAGTTCGAGGAGTCGGGCACGCGGCCGCGCGGAGCGCTGTACCACGCCTGCGTGGGCCGCGGCGAGAATCTCTTCGGCGTGCGCGGCGCCGAGCTGGCGATCATCCGGCACAACCTCGGCGAGGTCCCCATCGTCGGGCTCTATGCCGGCGGCGAGATCGCGCGCGACCGGATCCACGGCTACACCGGCGTGCTGACCCTCGTCATGTGAGGCGGGCGCCGCCTGCGCGCCCGCAGGCCGCCGGGCCCGCAGGCACTTGCCCTCACGCGGCGTGCCCCGCGCGCCAGGCCTGCAGGCGCCCCCGCAGATCGGCGAGTTCCCCGATGACGACGATGCCTTCGGGGGCCCTGCGCAGCAGCGCCGGGCTGCTTCCGCCCGCCCAGATCTCCACGCTGCGCGGCAGCATGTTCCGCAGTTCCGCGAGGCCGGCGGTGACCTGCCCCGCAGGCAGGCAGGGCGAGAAGGACAGCGCGACGAGGTCCACCGGCTGGGCCTTCGCGGCGCGGGCGATGTCCATGACCGGCACCTGCGTTCCCAGCGAGATGCAGCGGCAGCCTTCAAGCGCAAGCAGCGCCTCCACCATCAGCAGCCCGAGGCCGTGCAGCTCGAGCGGGAAGGTGGCCAGCAGCGCGCTGGGCCTGCCCGCCGGCACCGACAGCCCCGTGATCGCGCCGCGCAGCACCGACTGGATGGCCTCGGTGTAGAGGTGCTCTTCGTAGACCTCGATCTCGCCGCGGGCCCATGCCTCGCCCACGCAACGGGTCAGCGGCGCGCACAGGCGCGTGACGAAAGCCTCCAGACCCATGCGCCACACCGCCTGGGCAAGGGCGTTGCGGAGCTCGTCGCTGCGCAGGGACCTCACCAGCTCCAGCAGCGGCGCGAAGTCCCGGTCTGCCCGGTCGCCCGGATCCGCGCCCGGACCGAACGCCGACGGCGGCGCCCCGCGCCCGGAGGGCTCTGCGGCCCGGCGCAAGGCGGGCGTGCCGGCCTGCGCCAGTCCGCCGGGCGCGTCGCACAGGCGGCGCAACTCGTCTGCGGGCAGACCGACCACCTTCCCCGGGCGATGACCCGAGTCGACCAGCCGGCGGATCGTCCGCAGACGCTCGACCTGGTCGAGAGGATACAGGCGCTCGCCGGCCGCATCCCGCTCCGGGGCGGGGAAGCCATAACGCCTCTCCCAGGCGCGCAGCAGGTCCTTGGACAGGCCGGTGTCGCGCTCGACCGCAGAGATGGGCAGTTTTGTCATGGACAAATCTGGAACATTTGCTCGTTTGCACGCAATATAGCCGTATTGTCCAACCTGTGACCAGGACAAAAGCTGCGAAACCGGGCCGCGTGCCGCCGCGACGCCCGCATCGGCGCCAGGTGGACAAAGTCTGTGACTTATCGGTCATTTTGTGTACTATACGGTCACGCACCGCCGGGCACCCAGCCTCCGCGACCCAACCCAGATCGAGGATCCGTGATGAATCTTCCCGAAAAGCTCACGCCGCCGGAGGCCCGGCCGAGCCCGCGGCGGCCTGACCGGATGCCGGGCAGGCGCGTTGCCGTCATCGGTGCCGGAATCTCCGGACTCTCCGCGGCCCTGCGGCTGTCCCAGGACCACCAGGTGACGCTCTACGAGGCGGCGGAAGTCCCCGGGGGCCACACGAACACCGTCGACGTGACCCTCGACGGGCTCACCCATCCGGTGGACACCGGCTTCCTGGTCTACAACCACCGCACCTACCCGGAACTGGTCCGCCTGTTCGAGGAACTGCAGGTTCCCACCACGCCCTCCGAGATGTCCTTCTCGGTCTCGCTGGGGCCGCATCGCTTCGAGTGGTGCGGGTCGAGTCTCTCCTCGGTCTTCGCGCAGCCCTCCAACGCTGTGTCGCCGCGGTTCTGGCGGATGCTCGCCGACATCCTCCGCTTCAACCGGGAGGCGGGGGCGCTGGCCCTCGAGTCTCAGGCCGGCGCCGTCGCTACCCTGGACGAGCCGCTCGGCGCCTGGCTGCGCCGCAGGCGCTACAGCGACGCCTTCCGCGACGCCTACCTGCTGCCGATGGCCGCGGCAATCTGGTCGTGCCCGATGAAGACGATGCTGGGCTTCCCGCTGGGCAGCTTCGTGCGCTTCTTCCACAACCACGGCCTGCTCCAGGTGCAGGACCGGCCGCAGTGGTACACGGTGCTCGGCGGCGGCCGGGAGTACGTTCGCCGGATTCTCGCCAGGCTCGACGACGTGCGCACCGCCACGCCGGTGACGCGGGTGATCCGCGACGGCGCCGGCGTCCACGTGCAGAGCGCCGCCGGCACCGAACTTTACGACCACGCGGTGTTCGCGACCCACAGTCCGCAGACGCTGGCCGTGCTCGCCGACGCGGACGCCGAGGAGCGCGCCCTGCTGGGCGCAGTGGCCTACCAGCCGAACCGGGCCTGGCTGCACACCGACACCGCGCTGATGCCCCGGCGCCGAAGCGCATGGGCCGCCTGGAACTACCTGGGCA
Source organism: Gammaproteobacteria bacterium (assembly GCA_046569945.1). GTDB lineage: Bacteria > Pseudomonadota > Gammaproteobacteria > Burkholderiales > Burkholderiaceae_E > Quisquiliibacterium. Next base: position 6,836 of record JBKHVS010000022.1, read on the forward strand.
ACGGCGACCCGGCCGCCCCCGAGGTGTCGGTGACCTACTGGCTGAACCGCCTGCAGCCGCTGCCCTTCGCCACCGACGTCCTGGTCAGCCTCAATCCGCTCTGCGAGCCTGCGCCGGAGCGAACGATCGCCGTTTTCGACTACGAGCATCCGGTCTTCGATCGCGCGGCGGTCGCGGCCCAGAAGCGGCTGGGCGCGATCCAGGGACGGCGCGGCACCTGGTTCGCGGGAGCCTGGACCGGCTACGGCTTCCACGAGGACGGGCTGCGCTCCGGCCTGGACGTGGCCGCGCAGATCGGCGCCGCCGGCGCAGTGCGGATGGCGGCGGCCTGATAGGCTGAGCGGATCGTGACCGGCACCTCCTTCAGGGGATTCGCGGACTGGCGCCTGGCGTTCGGCGAAGTCCGTCACCGGCGCCTGCGCCCGGTGGAGCACGCCTTCCGCTACGCGTCGTTCTTCCTTCGCGTGCCCGCCCACCGCCTTGACGGCCGGCCTGCGGGGAACCTGCTGTTCGGCCTCAACCGGCGCGCGCTGCTCTCCTTCCACGAGCGAGACCACGGCGCAGGCGGCGCGGCGCTGCCCTGGATACGCGGTCTTCTGCAGGACGCCGGCATCGCCGCGGACGGCGAGATCTGGCTGCACGCCTTCCCGCGGGTCCTCGGCTACGCGTTCAAGTCGGTGAGCTTCTGGTTCTGCCAGGATCGCGCCGGCAACCGCCTGGCGATCGTCGCCGAGGTCAACAACACCTTCGGCGAGCGGCACTTCTACCTGCTGGCGGCCCCGGACGGGGCGCCGCTGCGGCGCGGTGCCGAACTGACCGCCGCCAAGGTCTTCCATGTCTCGCCCTTCTGCGAGGTGTCCGGCGGCTACCGCTTCCGCTTCCTCGATGGCGATGAACGCTCGGTGGCCCGGATCGACCACGACGACGACACGGGACCCCTGCTGCTGACCAGCATCAGCGGCCGCTACGCTCCGGTGGGGCTCGCCGGCTGCGCCCGCGCGCTGCTCGGCCACCCGCTGTTCACCTTCGGGGTGATCGCACGCATCCACTGGCAGGCCTTGCGTCTCTGGCTGCGCCGCGTCCCCTTCCACCGCAAGCCTGCGCCGCCCGCGCAGGCCGCATCGAACGAGTCGAACTGAGGAACCCGATGGCGAAGACCCTGCAAACAGGCGCGGACCTCTCGCGCCGCGGTGACGATGGCCTGGCCGCGATCGGCGCCAGCCCGCGCGGGCGGCGCAGAGAGGCGAAGGCGGCGGCGATGCCTGCCGCCGCGCGCATCGTGCTGCGCCTGCTCGAGCGGCTGCACACCGGCAGCCTTGCGATCACGCTGCCCGACGGCCGCGCGCTGCGCTTCGGGCGGGGTGAGCCCGCGGCGTCGATGCGGCTGTCGCGCTGGGAAGCCTTCGGCGCGGCGCTGGCGCGCGGCGACATCGGCTTCGCCGAAAGCTGGATCGACGGCGACTGGGAGACCGATTCGCTCGCGGACCTGCTCTCGGTGCTCGTCGCCAACCGCGACGCGCTCGAATCCGCGGTCTACGGCACCGCGGCGGGCCGCCTCCTCTACCGGATCCGCCATCTGCTGCGGCGCAATTCGCGCACCGGTTCGCGGCGCAACATCCACGCGCACTACGACCTGGGCAACGACTTCTACCGGCTCTGGCTGGACCCTGGGATGACCTACTCGAGCGCGCTGTTCGACGGCGACGCCGGGCGCCCGCTCGCGCAGGCACAGGAAGCGAAGTACCGGCGCATGCTCGACGAGCTGTCGCTGCCGGCCGGGGCCTCGGTGCTGGAGATCGGCTGCGGATGGGGCGCGTTCGCAGAGCTTGCGGTGGCCGACGGCCTGCGCGTCAAGGGCCTGACGCTGTCGACGGAACAGCTGGCCTGGGCGCGCGACCGCCTGGCTGCAACCGAAGCCGGCCGGCTGGCCCGCTTCGAGCTGCAGGACTATCGCGACGAGCGCGAACGCCACGACGGCATCGTCTCGATCGAGATGTTCGAGGCGGTCGGCGAGGCCTACTGGCCGCGCTATTTCGACACCGTGGCGCGCTCGCTCGCGCCGGGCGGGCGCGCGGTGATCCAGACGATCACCATCGACGAGGCGCTCTTCGAGCGCTACAGGCGCGGCACCGACTTCATCCAGCAGTACGTGTTCCCGGGCGGGATGCTGCCTTCGGTCCCCGCCTTCGAGGCCGCCGCGCAGCGCGCGGGGCTGCGTGTGCTCAGGCGATTCGCCTTCGGCCCCGACTACGCCCGCACGCTGCAGCTGTGGCGCGAGGCCTTCTGCGACCGCCTTCCCGAAGTGCGCGCGCAGGGCTTCGACGACCGGTTCGTGCGCACCTGGCTGTTCTACCTCGCCTACTGCGAAGCGGCATTCCGGTCGGGCAACACCGACGTGGTGCAGTTCACCCTGGAGCGCGCGTGACCGCCACGACGATGCGCGCCGCCGGACGCCGGACCCTGGCAGCCCTCCTCGCGGGTGCGCTGGCGCTCGCCGCAGCCGGCGTCCAGGCCTCGCCGGACCCGGCACCGCAGTCCGCGCGGGCTGGCGGACTGCCGCCCGCGGTGGCCGAGCACCTCGCCGACGCGCGCCTCGCGGGCGAGGGCCTGCTGCGCTGGTTCGGCCTGCGGATCTACGATGCACGGCTGTGGACGGGCCCGCGCGCGCACGATCCCGAGAAGCTGCTGGCTGCCCGCTTCGCACTGGAGTTGCGCTACGCGCGCACGCTCGAGGGCCGGGCGATCGCGGCCGCGAGCCGCGACGAGATCGCCCGGCTGGGACTGGGCTCGCCCGTACAGCGGGCCGCCTGGTTCGAGGCGATGGCAGGCCTGTTCCCGGACGTGTCTCCCGGCGATCGCCTGACCGGGGTGAACCTCCCCGGCCGCGGCGTGGCCTTCTACCGCAACGACCGCCCCCTAGGCAGCATCGACGACCCTGGCTTCGGCCCGGCCTTCTTCTCGATCTGGCTGCACCCGGACACCGCGGCCCCCGCGCTCAGGCAGTCGCTGCTCGGCCAGGCCGCGCCGCGCGGCGCCGGCGACCGGTGAACGCTCCGCCGCTGCCCCCGCCCGGCACGCCGGCGCCTGCCACGGCCGGCCCGCTGGCTGCCTACGGGCTGCTCCGGATGCCGCTGGCGCTGCTCGAGCTGCCGCTGTTCGTCTTCCTGCCCGCGCTCTACGGCGGCACCCTGGGCGTGGACCTGGCGACGGTCGGCGCGGTGCTGTTCTTCGCGCGGCTGCTGGACGCCGGCGCCGACCCGCTGATCGGCCGCGCGATCGACCGCGGCGACCGTGCAGGCCACCAGCTCCGGTGGATACGCATCGGGCTGCCGGCGATCGCGGTCGGCTTCGCGGCGATGCTGCTCCCGCCGGTCGGGCAGGCCTGGCTGCCGGCGTGGCTCGCGGCAACCTCGCTGCTGACCTATCTCGCCTACTCGGCGGTGTCGATCGCCTACCAGGCGTGGGGCGCGGGCATCGGCTCGAGCCCTGCGGAGCGCACGCGCGTCACCGCGGTGCGCGAGGGCTTCGGACTGATCGGCGTGCTGTTCGCCGCCGGACTGATCGCGACCGGCGACGCGCGCGCGCTGGTCGCGGCCTTCATCTGCCTCGCCGTGGCGGCCGCCGGCTTCATCGGCCGCGCGCCGGCCCCGCTCCGGCCGGCACAGGGCAGCGGCCAGGCCGCCGCGGTTCCCTGGCGGGAACTGTGGAGCAATCGCCCGTTCCGCTGGCTGCTCGCCGCCTTCGTCCTGAACGGCATCGCAACGGCGATGCCCGCCACCCTGGTGCTGTTCTTCGTGCGCGACGTGCTGGGCGGCAGCGACCGCACTTCCGCGCTGTTCCTCGGCGCCTACTTCCTGGCCGGCGCGGCGGGCATGCCCTTGTGGGTTCTGCTCGCCCGCCGCGCCGGCCTGCGCAACGCCTGGCTGCTCGGCATCGCCTTCGCGGTGCTCGCCTTCGTCTGGGCGCTGGGGCTGGGCCGAGGCGACCTGCCCGCCTTCTTCGCGGTGTGCCTGCTGACCGGCCTCGCGCTCGGCAGCGACCTGGCGATCCCGCCTGCGCTGCTGGCGGACGTGATCGTCCGCGCCGGTCATCGCGGCCGCGGCGAAGGCAGCTACTTCGGGCTCTGGAACCTGGCCACCAAGGCGAATCTCGCGGCAGCCGCAGGAATCGCGCTGCCCCTGCTCGGCTGGCTCGGCTATGCGCCCGGACAGGGGGGCAGCACCCTGGCGCTGAGCCTCGCGTACGCGGCGCTGCCGTGCGCGCTCAAGCTCGCCGCAGGCCTCGTGCTCGTGCTGGCGCCGCTGCCCGACGATCCCCGCGACATCCCCACTGGAGACCGCTTCCCATGACCACCCCATTCACGTCCGCCCGCAGGCGCGTGGCGCTCGCGCTGGCTGGCGCCCTTGCGCTGGCCGGCTGCGCCGGAATCGCCCCCTCCGACTATCGCGCCGAGAAGCCCGCGCTCTCGCTCGAGCGCTTCTTCGACGGGCCGCTCGAGGGCTGGGGCATGTTCCAGGACCGCTCCGGCAAGGTCCTGCGCCGCTTCCACGTGACGATCGACGCCCGCTGGGAGAACGGCGTGGGCACGCTCGACGAGCACTTCACCTGGTCCGACGGCGAGCGCCAGCGGCGCGTCTGGGTCCTGAAGCCGGCCGGCGACGGGCGCTATTCGGGCACCGCCGGCGACGTGGTCGGCGAGGCGGTCGGCGAGGTCTCCGGCAACGCGCTGCGCTGGCGCTACGTGCTGGCGCTGCCGGTCGACGGACGCGTCTGGCACGTCGACTTCGACGACTGGATGTTCCTGGTCGACGACCGCGTGCTGCTGAACCGGGCGACGATGAGCAAGCTCGGCGTGCGCCTGGGCGAAGTCACTCTCTCGCTGCAGAAGCGCTGATGCCCGCACCGCTCAACCCCCCGATCCGAGAGTGGCGCGGCCTGCGCGTCTGGCTGGTCGGCGCCTCCAGCGGGATCGGCGCCGCGCTGGCTGCCGAGCTGGCAGGCCGCGGCGCCCGGATCGCGCTGTCGGCCCGCCGGCAGTCCGCGCTCGCCGAGGTGGCGCGCCGCTGCACCGGCGCGGACGGCGCCCCGCTGCTGCTGCCGCTGGACGTGATCGACGCCGCCGCGGTTCGGGACGCGCATGACCGCATGCTCGCCGAATGGGGCGGGATCGACCTGACCGTCTGGCTCGCGGGCGACTACACGCCGATGCGCGCCGACGCCTTCGAGCTCGCCGCGGCGCGCCGCATACTCGACATCAATCTCGCGGTGTTCAACGGACTCGAGGTGCTGCTGCCCACCCTGCGCCGCCAGCGGCGCGGCGCGCTCGCGATCGTCTCCAGCGTTGCCGGCTACCGCGGACTGCCGCGCTCGCTCGTCTACGGGCCGACCAAGGCCGCGCTCAACAACCTGGCGGATGCGCTCTACCTGGACCTGCACCCGCTGGGCGTCGGCGTGCACCTGGTGTGCCCCGGCTTCGTCGACACGCCGCTCACCGCAGGCAACGAGTTCCCCATGCCGGGACTGATCGGCCCCGAGGAGGCCGCGCGCCAGATCGCCGCGGGCCTCGAGAAGGGCCGCTTCGAGATCCGCTTCCCGCGGGCCTTCACCCTCGTGATGCGCCTGCTCGGCATGCTGCCCCACCGGCTGTACTTCGCGCTGGTGCGGCGCTTCACCGGCTGCGACCGGGTGCCGGCACGCGAACCCTCCTGACCCCCGGGCCTGCCGCCATGTCCGCCGCTTCCGAACGCCCCGCGCAAGCCCGCTGGATCGACCTGCCGGAAAGGCCGGCGCTGCCGCCGCCGCTCGAGCGCGCCATCGTCTTCTTCGAGACCCTCTCGCGGGAGCGGCTGGCCGACCTTGCGTCGATCTACGCGCCGCGCGCGCGCTTCGTCGACCCCTTCAACGACCTGCAGGGACAGGAGGCGATCGCCGCGGTCTTCGCGCACATGTTCGAGCAGCTGGAGGACCCGCGCTTCGCGGTGCGCGAGGCCTTCGGCGACTCCGCCCAGGCCTTCGTCGCCTGGGACTTCGACTTCGCCGCGGCCGGCGGCGGCCGGCAGCGGCGCATCCACGGCAGCACCCACTTCCGCTTCGACGCCGACGGCCGCATCGAACTGCACCGCGACTACTGGGACGCCGCCGGCGAGCTCTACGAGACGCTGCCGCTGCTGGGCGCCGTGATGCGCTGGCTGCGCCGCCGGCTCGCTACTCCGGTGTCGCACGTCGGTCACGGAACGCCGTTAGAATGACGGGCTGGCTTCCAGGTGACGGCAATGCTCTATCCAGAACTCTTCCGGTCCCTCGAACGCGTGCGCTGGAACCTCGAGGACGACATCCCCTGGGACCGTTTCGACGGCTCGCTGCTGTCGGACGAGCAGGCGCTCACGATCAAGTACAACGCGATCACCGAGTGGGCTGCGCTGCCGGCCACCGAGATGTTCCTGCGCGACAACCGCCACGACAGCGACTTCTCCGCGTTCATGTCGGTCTGGTTCTTCGAGGAGCAGAAGCACTCGCTGGTGCTGATGGAGTACCTGCGCCGCTTCCGGCCCGAGCTCGTGCCCACCGAGGAGGAGTTGCACGCGGTGCGCTTCGAGTTCGACGAGGCACCGCCGCTCGAGACGCTGATGCTGCACTTCTGCGGCGAGATCCGTCTGAACCACTGGTATCGACGCGCCGGCGAGTGGCAGACCGAGCCGGTGATCAAGGCCATCTACGACATCATCTCCCGCGACGAGGCGCGGCACGGGGGCGCCTACCTGAAGTACATGAAGCGCGCGATCGAGCAGTCGGGCGACGAGGCGCGCTCGGCCTTCGCGAAGATCGGCGTGCTGATGGCCAGCGCTCGCCGCACCCAGCAGGCGCTGCACCCGACCAACCTGCACGTGAACAAGACGCTGTTCCCCAACGACACCGTCCAGAGCCGGCTGCCGGAGCCCGGCTGGCTGGAGCACTGGCTCGACGAGCAGATCCGTTTCGACGCCGAATGGGAAGGCAAGGTCGCCGAGCGCATCCTGCACAACCTGTCGCTGCTGTTCGGGCGCAAGTTCGCCAACGCGCAGGACCTCAACCGCTACCGCAAGGAACTCGCGCGCGGCGCGGCCACCGAGCCGTCGCCCGCCTGACGCCCGCCCAGGCGCGGAGCTTCCGATGAGCGCAGCCGAGCCCGCGGCCTTCCGCCCGGATTTCGAACGCAAGATCGTCGAGCCCGCTGCCCTGCGCGACGCGCTGGCGAACTGCCGCCGGCCGCTGGTGTTCACGAACGGCGTCTTCGACCTGCTGCACCGCGGACACGTCACCTACCTCGCCCAGGCCCGCGCGCTGGGGGCGAGCCTGCTGGTGGCGGTCAACAGCGACGCCTCGGTGCGCAGGCTCGGCAAGGGCGACGACCGGCCGATCAACCGCTGCGAGGACCGGATGGCGGTGCTTGCCGCGCTCGAGTGCGTCGACCACGTGACTTTCTTCGAGGACGACACCCCGATCGAGCCGATCCTGGCCGCCCGCCCGGAGGTGCTGGTCAAGGGCGGCGACTGGCCGGTGGACCGCATCGTCGGCGCGCCCGAAGTGCGGGGCTGGGGCGGCACGGTGCACTCCATCCCCTTCCGCTTCGAGCGCTCCACCACCGAAACCCTCCGGAGGATCCGCGGCTCCGGCTGATCGCAAGCCGCGCGCGGCGCGCACCGCGCGATCAGGGGCGCGATGATCCGGGCGGCAGGCCTGGCGGCTCCGGGGCGGGGCGCGGCGCAGGCCCGGGCTCGGCCTGCGTGCGCGCATCGGCGGACGAGGCCGGCTCGCCCCCGGCGGGCCCGGAGGCCTCGCCGGCCGCGGGAATCGGCGCCGGCTGCATCGCACCGGGCGAGGCGCCGGTTTCGAGCCGTTCCAGCGGAACGACCCTCAGCCGTTCGGGCGCGATCTCGGCAGGCCGCTCGTCCGCCGTCCCGGCCTGCGGGCTCCAGGCAGCCAGCCAGCCCTGCCACCAGGCGAAGGCCAGCAGGTTGGCGAGCACCAGGACGACGAGCAGCGCCCTCAAGGCCCGCTCGCTCCGCCCAGGTCCGAGAGCCGTGCGGACACGTCGCCCACCGCCACCGCGACCACTCCGCCGGGCGTGCGCAGGCGCAGCGCCCCGGTCGGGTCGAGCCCGTCGGCGCGCCCGGCCAGCCTGGGCCGGCCTTCCTCGAGGATGACGACCTCGCGACCGGCGAGCACGTCGAAGGGCGCCCACTGCGCCGCCGTATCGCCGAAGCCCGCCGAGAGAAAGCGCTCGGCAGCGTCGATCAGCGCGCGCGCGAAGCGCCCGGCCAGTTCCTCGCGGGGCGGCATCGGCGCGCCGGGATCGAACAGCCCGCAGGCCGGCTGGTCGATCGCGCGGGCCAGCGCATCCGGCAGGCGCAGGTTGACCCCGAGGCCGATGACGATGCGTTCGAGCTCGCCGCTCAGCCGGGTCTCGATCAGCATGCCGGCGCACTTGCGCCCGTCGCGCAGCAGGTCGTTGGGCCACTTGAGCCCGACCCCGGACACCCAGGCCGACGCCGTCTTCGCCACCGCGACCCCGAGCGCCAGCGGCAGGCCGACGAGCGCCGGCGTATGCGCGCCGCGACGGTGGTCGATCGCCACCGAAAAAGTGAGGGAATCCCGGGGATCGCTGACGAAGCTCCTGCCCCGCCGGCCCCGCCCGGCCACCTGCTGCACCGCGAGCAGCAGGTGGACCGCAGGCGCCCCGCCGGGATCCGGCGGACCTGCAGGCCGGCGCATCAGCTCCTTGTTGGTGGAGTCGATCGAGTCGACGACCTCGACGCAGGGCGCCGGAAGCGCCGCAGCGGCGGCGATCAGGGCGGCGTCGAGCCCCGCGGCGGCGGCGCCTTGTCCGGTCGGATGGGTCTGCTGGTCTGGGGAAGCCACGAGGGCAATCATATCCTGTAGGCTTGGGCCCCCGATTCGTGCCAACGGGCCGGCGGCATGCGCCGGCACCCCCGGCCGCGACCCGCGCGCTGCGCATGCCCGTCGAACCGTCGAACCGCCACTCCCGAATCCCCGAAGTCCTGCTCGGTGCCTACCTGCTCGCGCTGGTCTACGGCACCCTGTACCCGTGGACCGGCTGGCGGGCGACCGGGCAGCCGGCCCTCGGCTTCCTGCTCGAGCCCTGGCCCCGCTGGTGGACCTGGCTCGACGTGCTGGTGAACGTCGCCGTCTATGTCCCGCTGGGGGCGTTCGGCGTGCCGCTGCTGCGCCGCAGGATGCGGCTGCCCGCCGCGCTGCTGGCCGCCGTCGCGCTGGCCGGCGCGATCTCGCTGGGCCTGGAAGCGCTGCAGAGCTTCCTGCCCGCGCGGGTCGCGTCGCGGCTCGACTGGGTCGCGAACACCGGCGGCGCGCTGGCCGGCGCGCTCGCCGCCGCGGCGCTCTCACCGCTGCCACTGTGGCATCGCGCCCCCTGGCAACGCGCAAGCCTTCATGGCATCGCCGGCGCCAGCGGCCTCGCGCTGCTGGCCAGCTGGCTGGCGATCCAGCTGCCGCCGCAGCGGGTTCCCTTCGGCAACGGCGACTTCGTCGAACCGCTCGTCACCGCCCTCGGCCTTGCGCTGGGCCCCGTCCTTGCCGCGATCGATCCCGGCCTGGCCTGGGACGCCGGCGCCTGGATCGCACGAGGAGTGGCGGCGCTGAGGCTGGAGAGCGAGAAGGCGGTCCTGGTCGAAGCCTGCGGCACCGCTGCCGCGGTGGCCGCGATCGGACTGCTGGTGCGCGAGCTCTACCCTGCCGGGGCGCCGCGCGGGCTGATCACCGCCGGCCTCGTGCTCGCGGCGGCCGGGGCCCGCAGCCTGTCGGCCGAGCTGCTGCTGGGTCCCGGCCAGGCCTTCGCCTGGCTGACCGCCGGGGCGCAGGGCGGACTGGTCACCGGGGTGATCCTGCTCGCGATCCTCGCCAGCGGCAGGCGCAGGGCCAGGCTGCGCTGGGCGATCGCGGCCATCGCCCTGACCGCCCTGCTGACCAGCATGTTTCCCGAAGATCCTTACCATGCGTCGATGCTGCAGCGCTGGGACCGGGGCGCCTGGCGCAACTTCGACGGCCTGCTCGAGGGCACGGCTCTGGTCTGGCCGTTCGCGGCGATACTCTGGTGTGCGCTGCGCCTGCGCGCGCTGCGGCGGGCCGCCAACTCCTTCCATCGGGACGATCGATGAGCCACTTCCAGCACCACGTCTTCTTCTGCCTCAACCGCCGCGACGAGGGCCGCGACTGCTGCGCGTGCCACGACGCGGAGCGTCTCCAGGCCTACGCAAAGGACCGGGTCAAGCAGCTCGGCCTGGCGGGCCCGGGCAAGGTCCGCATCAACAAGGCCGGCTGCCTCGACCGCTGCGAGCACGGCCCGGTGGCCGTCGTCTACCCCGAGGGCATCTGGTACACCTACGTGGACGAGAAGGACATCGACGAGATCGTCGAATCGCACCTGCTCAACGGTCGGCCGGTCGAGCGGCTGATGATCGAATGAACGCGGCCACCGAACGCCTGCTCCTCGCGGGCCCGGCCGGAAAGATCGACGTCGCCCTCGACCGCCCCGCCGGCGCACCCGTCGGCGTCGCGCTGGTCGCCCACCCGCACCCGCTCCACGGCGGCACGCGCGACAACAAGGTGGTGCAGACGCTGGCGCGCGCGCTGGTGCAGCTCGGCTTCGTCTGCTGGCGGCCGAACTTCCGCGGCGTCGAGGGCTCGGAGGGCAGCCACGACGAGGGCATCGGCGAGACGGACGACATGCTCGCGCTGCTCGAGCACGCGCGCGCCCACGATTCGCTGCAGGGGCTGGCGCAGGCGCCGGTGGCGCTGGCCGGCTTCTCGTTCGGCTGCTTCGTGCAGACCAGGGTCGCCGCGCGGCTGCTGGCCCGCGGCGAGGCGCAGCCCCGCATGGCGCTGGTCGGCCCGGCGGCGTCGCGCTTCGCGCTGGAACCGGTCCCCGCCGACACGCTGGTGGTGCACGGCGAGGTGGACGACGTCGTGCCGCTCGGGGCGGCGCTCGACTGGGCGCGGCCGCAGGATCTTCCGGTGGTCGTCGTGCCCGGCGCCGACCACTTCTTCCATCGCCGCCTGCCGCTTCTCAAGCGCCTGGTGCTGCGCTGGATGGCCGACGCGGCGTCAGGGCCGGCGAAGCCGAGCGACTATAATCCCGACTGACCCGCGGCACGCCGCGTCCCCTCCTTTCCCTGCGTCGCGCATCCCGGCCCCGCGCCGGCATCCGACCCCCCGCACCCAGAGATGACACCGATCCGCCTGCTAGCCGCCATCGTCCTTTCGCTGTTCGCCTCGATCGCCGCCGCCCAGGTGCCGGCGCCCACGCTCGCCGCCCGCTCCTGGCTGCTGATGGACGTCACCACCAACCAGGTGCTGGCCGCGGCCGAGCCCGACATGAAGGTCGAGCCCGCCTCCCTGACCAAGCTGATGACCGCCTACCTGGCGTTCAAGGCGCTGCACGAGAAGCGGCTCACCCCGGACCAGCGGCCGCCGGTCTCCACCGCCGCCTGGAAGGCGATCGGCTCGCGCATGTTCGTCGACCCCGCCAAGCCGGCGACCGTCGACGAACTGCTCCACGGGATGATCATCCAGTCGGGCAACGACGCGTCGGTCATCCTTGCCGAGGCCATCGCCGGCAGCGAGGCGGGCTTCGCGGAGCTGATGAACCGCGAGGCCCAGCGCATGGGCATGAAGAACACCAGCTTCCGCAATGCCACCGGCCTCCCGGATCCGCAGCACTACAGCACGGCGCGCGACCTGGCCATCCTCGCCACCCGGCTGATCCAGGACTTCCCGCAGAACTACAGCCTGTACTCGCAGAAGGAGTACACCTACAACAAGATCCGCCAGCCCAACCGCAACCGGCTGCTGTTCATCGACCCCACTGTCGACGGCGTCAAGACCGGCCACACCGATGCCGCGGGCTACTGCCTGATCGCCTCCAGCCGCCGCGAACAGCCGGGCGCCGGCTTCCAGCGCCGCCTGCTCAGCGTGATGCTGGGCACGGCCAGCGAGTCGGCGCGCGCCATCGAGTCGCAGAAGCTGCTGAACTACGGCTTCCAGAACTTCGATGCGGTCAAGGTATTCGAAGCCGGCAAGCCCTCGGGCAGCTACGAGGTCTGGAAGGGCGCGAAGAACGAGGTCGCTGCCGGCTTCACCGATGACGTCACCGTCGCGGTGCCGCGCGGCCAGGCCGCACAGGTCAAGGCCGAGATCGAGCGCACCGAGCCCCTGGTGGCTCCGATCGCCCAGGGCCAGCGCATCGGCACGCTGCGCGTGAAGCTCGGCGACAGGGTGCTTGCCGAGCGGCCGCTGCTGGCGCTGGCAGCGGTCGAGGAAGCCGGCCTGTTCGGCCGCGCCTGGGATACGATCAGGCTCTGGATCGGCAAGTGACCGGCCCGGCGCCCGCCGAGGCGCCGCACCCCGGTGGCCGTCGACGCAGCGAGGCCCGCGGATGAGCAGCGAGATCAGCCAGACAGTCTTCCTGAACGGGGAGTTCCTGCCGATCGGCGAGGCCCGCGTGCCGGTCCTCGATCGCGGCTTCATCTTCGGCGACGCCATCTACGAGGTGGTGCCGGTCTACGGCGGGCGGCCCTTCCGCTGGCCCCGGCACCTGGCGCGGCTGCAGCGCAGCCTCGCGAAGGTCCGCATCCCCGACCCGCGCGACGCCGCCGGCTGGACCGCGCTGATCACGGAGATTGTGGAGCGCCACCCCTGGCCCGACCAGTTCGTCTACCTGCAGGTCACCCGCGGGGTGGCCAGGCGCGACCATGCCTTCCCAGCGAACGTCACGCCCACCGTCTTCGCGATGAGCAGCGAACTGCCGCCGGTGCCGGCGGCGCTGCGCGAGCAGGGCGTGCCGGCGATCACCCTCCCCGACGAGCGCTGGCTGCACTGCGACATCAAGTCGACCTCGCTGCTCGGCAACGTGCTGGCCCGCCAGGCGGCCGTCGATGCCGGCGCGCTCGAATGCGTGATGTTCCGCGACGGTTTCCTCACCGAGGGCTCGGCGAGCAACATCTGGGTGGTGCGCAACGGCACGGTGTTCGGCCCGCCGCGCGATCACCTGATCCTCGAGGGCATCCGCTGCGGCCTGCTCGACGAGCTGTGCGCCGCGCAGGGCATCCCGATGGACATCCGCCGCATCACCCGCGAGGAGGTGCTGTCGGCAGACGAGCTGCTGCTGAGCTCGGCGACCCGCGAGGTGCTGCCCATCACCCGCCTGGACGGCAGGCCGGTCGGCACGGGCCGCCCCGGTCCGGTCTGGGCCAGGCTGCATGCAGCCTACCAGGACGCGAAGGCGGCCTGAGATGACCGACACCCCTGCCTCCCCCGGCTCGGTCTTCGACCGCCTCGAGAAGCTGCTCGAGTTCCCCTGCGACTTCCCGCTCAAGGTCATGGGCCGCCGCGTCGACGGGTTCGCCCAGGCGATCTCCGACCTGGTGCGCGAGCACGCCCCCGACTTCGACCCGGGCACCATGGTGCTCAAGCCATCCTCTCAGGGCACCTGGCTCAGCCTCACCGTGGTGGTGCGGATCGAGTCGCGCGCGCAGCTGGAGGCGCTCTACCGGGCTGTCGCCGGCCACCCGATGGTCCGTGTCGTCCTCTGACCAGGCCCCCGGCGCGACGATCCCTCCGGTGATCGTGCGCGGCTTCCGGCATGCCGGCTACCGGACCACGCTGGAGGCAATGCGCGCATTCACGCAGGCGCGCACGCCGGAAACACCCGACGAGATCTGGCTGGTGGAGCACGAGCCTGTGTTCACGCTCGGGCTGGCCGCGAAGGAGGAGCACCTGCTGGCGCCGGGAACCATCCCGGTGATCCGCACCGAGCGCGGCGGGCAGGTCACCTACCACGGCCCGGGGCAGGCGGTGGCCTACACGCTGATCGACCTGCGCCGGCGCGGGCTCACGGTGCGCGGCCTCGTCGATCGGCTCGAGCAGGCGGTGATCGGGCTGCTGGCCGATCGCGGACTGCCTGCGGTCAGCCGCGCGGATGCGCCAGGCGTCTACCTGGCCGGGCAGGACGGCGCCCCCGGGGCTAAAATCGCTTCACTGGGCATCAAGGTCACCCGCGGCTGCAGCTTCCACGGCGTGGCGCTGAACGTCGCGATGGACCTCGAGCCCTTCTCCCGGATCAACCCCTGCGGCTACCCGGGGCTGGCAGTGGCCGACCTGCGGGGCCGGCTCGGCGAGACCGATCTCGCCGGCGTCGCCGCGGACCTGGGCCGCCGGCTGGCAGAACTCATCCAAGGCAATCCATGACCTCGCCCACCCCCGATCCGGCAGCACCCGCCTACGACCCCAGCGCCAAGCAGAAGGCGGCCGCCAAGACCTCCCGCATCCCGGTGAAGGTGGTGCCGGCGGGCGAGATCCTGAAGAAGCCCTCCTGGATCCGCGTGAAGGCGCCCGCGCACAACTCGCGCTTCATCGAGATCAAGCAGATCCTGCGCGAGCACCGGCTGCACACCGTCTGCGAGGAAGCCTCCTGCCCGAACATCGGCGAGTGCTTCGGGCGCGGCACCGCCACCTTCATGATCATGGGCGACAAGTGCACCCGGCGCTGCCCCTTCTGCGACGTCGGACACGGCCGCCCCGATCGCCTCGACCCGGACGAGCCAGCCAACCTGGCGCGGACCATCGCGGCGCTGAAGCTGTCGTACGTCGTGATCACCAGCGTCGACCGCGACGACCTGCGCGACGGCGGCGCGGCGCACTTCGTCGAGTGCATCCGGGCGGTGCGCGAGCAGTCGCCGGCGACCCGCATCGAGGTGCTGGTCCCCGACTTCCGCGGCCGGCTCGATCGCGCGCTCGAGATCCTCGAGGCCGCCCCGCCGGACGTGATGAACCACAACCTCGAGACCGTGCCGCGGCTGTACCGCGAGGCACGGCCCGGCTCCGACTACGCGCACTCGCTGAAGCTGCTCGCCGAGTTCGGCCGGCGGGTCCCCGGCGTTCCGACCAAGTCCGGGCTGATGGTCGGCCTGGGCGAGACCGACGACGAGATCCTCCAGACGATGCGCGACCTGCGCGCCCACGGCGTCGCCATGCTGACCATCGGCCAGTACCTGGCCCCTTCGAACAGCCACCTGCCGGTGCGCCGCTACGTCCATCCCGACACCTTCGCGATGTTCGAGCGCGAGGCCGCCGCCATGGGCTTCACCCATGCCGCGGTGGGCGCATTGGTCCGTTCGTCGTACCATGCAGACCAGCAGGCCCACGCCGCGGGCGTGGCCTGACCTGCGTTCTCCACCTCACCTCACCTCCAGGAGCCAGACCATGGACGAGAACAACGTCTCCAAAGAACAGATCCTCTCCGACATGCGGGTGGTCGTCGGCGACCTCGAATCGATGCTGAAGGCCACCGCCAATTCGGCAGACGCCGACGTGCGCGCGCTCAGCGAACGCCTGCGCGACCGTCTCGCGGTCGCCAAGGCGCGCCTGCTGGATGCCGAGCACGCGATGCTCGAGCGGGCCGCCAGCTTGCCCGCACCACCGACGACTACGTTCATCAGCATCCCTGGTCGTCGATCGGCGTGGCCGCGGGCATCGGCCTGCTGCTGGGCGTCGTCATCGCCCGCCGCTGAGCGGCATGCCGACGACCGCCGCGCGCCGCCTGCGCAGGGGCTGAGCGATGTTCGCGCGCATGCGCCGGGCAGGCGCGGGAGTCGCCGCGCTTGCCGGCCTGCGGGTCGAACTGTTCGCGCTGGAACTGCGCGAGCAGTTCGAGCAGTGGCTCCGGGTTGCAGTGCTCGCGGTTGCGACCATCGTGCTGGGCTGCATCGGGCTGGGCTTCGTGGCGGTCTTCCTGACCGTCGCCTTCTGGGACAGCCAGCCGCTGGTCGCGCTCGGCATCTTCGCGGTTCTCTTCCTCGGCGCGGCGGCCATCTGCGTGCGGCAGATCTCGGTGGCCTTCGCAGCGGCGCCCCCGCCGTTCTCGGCAACGATCGCCGAATTCCGGCGCGACGCCGAAGCCATGGATCCATCCGCCGTGCCTGCGTCCCCTGCCTCGCCCGCGGGCGAGGCGCCGCTGCCTTCGGCGGCCCTCCGGGACCTGCCGTGAGCGCCGGGGGCAATCCGCACGACGGTTCCCTGGCCGCGCGCAAGGCCGCGCTCGTTGCGGCGTCCGCGAGGGCCCGGCAGGATCTCCGGGGCCAGCTTTCCGCCCGCGCGGTCCGCGATACGCCCACCGCCAGACTGGTTTCGACTGCCGGCTCGTTCCTGCGCGAGCCGCTGGTGCTCGGGGTGCTCGCGGTCGGCCTGCTGGCGATCGGGCCGCGGCGGCTGTTCCGCCTCGTCCGCTGGGGCGCGGTGGTGCTGCCGCTGCACCCGCTGGGCCGGCGCCTGATCCCCGTGATCGGCGCGCGCCTGCTCGCCGTTCTCGACGAACGCCCACGCCCGCGGGGCCGCTGAGCGCCGACCCGGCCTGCCGCCGGCACGCACGCGTGCGCACCCGCACACACCCGCACCGCATCCTCACCACCGCCGCACCCGGCCCACGCATGCCACAGGCCCCCCTCAAGCGCTGCACCCTGTACGACACCGCCGAGGTGGAGGCGCTGCTCGACGACATGGCGCGCCGCGCCGCCCCCCTTCTTGCCGGCCGGGACGCGGCGATCGTCGGCATCCTGCGCCGCGGCGCGCCGCTCGCCGCCCGGCTGCGCGAGCGGCTGGAGCGCGACCACGGAATCGCCGGCCTTCCGGCCTTCGACGTGAAGATCCAGCGCTACTCGGACGACCTGCGCGTGCTGCACCCCGAAACCCTGCTGACCGAGGACCCCGCCCACGCAGGGCTGGATCTCGCCGGACGCTGCGTGCTGCTGGTCGACGACGTTCTCTACCATGGGCATTCGCTGCTGCGCGCGCTCGACTGGGTGGCGCGGCGCGGCGCCTCCGAGGTGCGGGTGGCGGTGCTCGCCGACCGCAACGTGAGCGTGCTGCCGGTGCACGCGGACATCGTCGGCGCCCGCCTCCAGCTCGCTCCCGAGGACGTGGTCGAGTGCCACGTCCCGCCCTACGAACCCGAACTGTCCATCGAGCTGGTGCGCCCGAGGCGCTGAGAAGCGCCCACGGTCCCTGACGCACCACCTCGTCCCCTGGAGACGGCACCATGCGCTTTCGCGACCGACTCGACGCCGCCGCCCACCTCGCGGGCGCGCTCGCCGCCTGGCGCGGCAGCCATCCGCTGGTGCTGGCGATCCCTCGGGGCGCGGTGCCCATGGGAAGGGCGATCGCCGATGCGCTCCACGCCGACTTCGACGTGGTGCTGGTCCGCAAGCTGGGCGCCCCCTTCTCGCCGGAGTTCGCGGTGGGGGCGGTCGACGAGACCGGCTGGGTCTACCTTGCTCCGCATGCCCGCCAGGCCGGGGCCGGCGCGGAGTACATCGAGCGTGAACGCGCCGAACAGTTGCGCACGCTGCGCCAGCGGCGCGCCGCCTACACCCCGAAGCGCGCGCCCCTCGACCCCTCGGGACGCGTCGTCATCGTGGTGGACGACGGCCTGGCCACCGGAGCCACGATGATCGCTGCGCTGCACGCGGTGCGCGCGCGGGGCCCGGCGAGGCTGGTCTGCGCGGTCCCGGTGGCCGCCCCCGACAGCCTCGAAGCGGTGCGCCCCCTGGCCGACGACGTGGTCTGTCTGTACGCCCCCGAGAACTTCGACGCGGTGGGCCGCTTCTACGAGGACTTCGGGCAGGTGGAAGACGACGAGGTGATCCGGATCCTGTCCCAGCCGCCGGAGGCGGCGCCGGCCTGAGTTCCCGGTGGGCGCCGCGCCTGGCCGCGCGTCCCGGAGCGGGCATCGCGGCGGTCGTGTCGCGCGGCGGCCGGCCGGACCTCGCCGGGGTGCCGACGCTGCGGGCGGTGCGTGCCCCGGTGCTGCTGATCGTCGGCGGTCTCGACGAAGATGTCCTCGAACTGAACCGGGCGGCATGGGCGGAGCTGCGCTGCGAGCGGCGGCTCGAGATCGTCCCCGGCGCGACTCATCTGTTCGAGGAGCCCGGCACGCTGGAGCGCGCTGCAGCCCTCGCCGCGGACTGGTTCGGCCGGCATTTCGAGTAAGCGTTGCCGTGCCGGGGCGACCGGACGAAGCGGCGCACAATACCGCACCCGAACCACAAGGAGGAGAGACGATGAACGAACTTCATTTCGCGCCCGGGGCCTGCTCGTTCGTGCCGCACGTGGCGCTCGAGCTGGTCAGGGCCGCCACCGGCGAGGACTTCGCGCCGAGGCTGGTGAAGCTGCACAAGGGCGAGCACCTGACGCCCGAGTACCTGGCGCTGAACCCCGACGGCCAGGTGCCGCTGCTGGTGGCGGACGGACGGCCGCTCAGCCAGGTCGTGGCGATCTGCGACTGGCTCGACCGCCAGTGCCCTGCCGCAGGCATCCTGCCGGCCGACCCCTGGACGCGCGCGCAGGCGATGTCGGTGCTGGCCTGGATGAACAACACCGTGCACCCGACCTTCACGCACGTCTTCATGCCCCACAAGTTCGCCGACGGCGAACTGACCCACTCCGAGCTCAAGCGCTTCAACGCCGACCGCTACCGCGGCCACCTGGAGCGCATCCAGTCGCTGGCGGAGCGCGCCTCGCCCTGGCTCTTCGGCGAGCGCGTCGGCGCGGTCGACGCCTATGCGCTGACGCTGCTGCGCTGGGGCGGCATGGCGAAGATCGACCCCGATTCGCTGCCCGCCTACAAGGCCTACGTCGACCGGCTCGCTGCCACGCCCGCGGTGGCTGCCGCGCTCGAACGCGAGCGGCTGCCGCTGCACGCCTTCAAGAAGGACTGAAGGACCGCCCCGCGGGGCTTGCGCTCCGTGGCCGGCCGCCGATGACGCCCCTGAGCCCGCTCGCCGCGCTGCAGACCTCCCCCTGGGCCTACCCGGCCCTGGAGGCGGCGCACATCGCCGGAATCGCGGTGCTGTTCGGCAGCCTGCTGCTGTTCGAGCTGCGGGTGCTGGGCCTGGGGCGCGGCATCGAGACCGGCACGCTGGCGCGCCTGGCGCTCCCGGTGTCGGTCGCCGGCTTCGCGCTGGCCGCGCTGACCGGCCTGACGATGTTCGCCACGCAGCCGCAGGAACTGCTGCCGAACCCCGCGTTCCGGCTCAAGATGCTGCTGCTGATGGTCGCCGGCGCCAATGCCGGCTGGTTCCATGCGCGCGGATCCCTGGTCCGCGCCGACGCGATCGCAAGACTGCAGGCCGTGGCATCGGCCTGCCTGTGGCTCTCGGTCATCGCCTGCGGCCGCGCGATCGCCTACGTCTGAACGCCTCGGCCCGGCCGCGGGCCGGGCGGGCACCGCACACGTCGAGGAGGACATGATGGAACGTCGTTCGATGATCGCCGCGCTTGGGGCACTGTCCGCCGCCGCCGGACCGCTGGCCGCGCTGCTGGCCGCCGCGCCGCGCCCCGCGGCGGCCCACCACGGATGGAGCAGCTTCGACCCGGGCCGCCCGCTCTACGTGGCCGGCCGCGTCACCGCGGTGCGCTGGCGCAACCCGCATGCCGAGATCGAGCTCGAGGTGCCCTCCGGGCTGGAACTGCCGGCAGGCCTCGCGCAGCGCGAGGTTCCGGCGCAGGTGGCCCCGCTGGACGCGCGCGACCTCCTCGCCAGGACCCGGCTGCCGGTGCGCGCCGAAGGCCGCTGGACGATCGAACTCGCGCCGCTGACCCGGATGAGCGCCTGGTCGGTCGAGCCGCTGCGCGAAGGAGAGACGGTGGAGATCGTCGGCTACACGCTCGCCGGCGAACGCGGCGAGAAGGTGATGCGCGCGGAATGGCTGTTCCGCGGCGGCAGGGCCTACGGGCTGCGCTCGTCCCCGGCCAGCTGACCGGCCGCTCCTCGGGCTTCGCTGGCCGGCGCCCCGGGCGGTTTGCGGCCCGGCCGCGGCCCGGGCCGGCCTCGGGCGCCGATCCCGGGCGGGGCCTCGCGAGGAGGCCCGGTCTGAAATCCTCAGCCGCAGATCGCCCGGCGGGCCTCGTCGTATTCGCGGCGCAGCCGCGCCACCACGTCGCCAGCGGAATCGACCGACTTCA
>JBKHVS010000023.1:0-26633 GCA_046569945.1 Gammaproteobacteria bacterium
CTGGTCCAGACCTACCGCAGTCAGTTCGCCCAGGAGGTCGGCGCGAGCGGCATCGACGGCCTGATCCGCAGCCTCACGGAAAAGAACCGCAGCGCCGGCGCGGCGGGGACCCGCTGAACGCGATGGCTGCCTCCGACGTGCTGCGCATGCCCGGGCAGGTCACCTTCCAGACGGCGCCGGCCGTGCTGGAGGCCGTATCGGCCGCCCTGGCCGAAGGCGGGCGCGAGATCGACCTCGCCGACTGCTCGGACTTCGATTCGTCGCTGATCGCGGTGCTCCTGGAGCTCTCGCGGCGCGCCGGCGCCGGCGCGCCCTCCGCGGCGCCGCTGGGCCTGCGCAACGTTCCGCCCAACCTGCGCAAGCTGGCGGCCCTCTACGGCGTGGAAGAGATCCTCTTTGAACGCGATTGACGTCCAGTCCGTGGTCAAGCGCTACGGCAGCTTCGAGGCCCTCAAGGGAGTTTCGCTGCAGGTACGCGAGGGGGAGTTCTTCGGGCTGCTCGGCCCCAATGGCGCCGGCAAGACGACGCTGATCTCCATCATCGCGGGGCTGTCGCGGCCTACCTCCGGGCGGGTCTCGGTGATGGGGCACGACGTGTTCGCCGATTACCGGGCCGCGCGCAGCGCGCTCGGCGTGGTGCCGCAGGAGCTGGTGTTCGATCCCTTCTTCACGGTGCGCGAGACGCTGCGCCTGAGCGCCGGCTACTACGGCCTGCGGCGCGACGACGCCTGGATCGACGAGATCCTCGCCAACCTGGACCTCGGCTCGAAGGCCGACGTCAACATGCGCGCGCTGTCGGGCGGCATGAAGCGGCGCGTGCTGGTCGCGCAGGCGCTGGTGCACCGGCCGCCGGTGATCGTGCTCGACGAGCCCACGGCCGGCGTCGACGTCGAGCTGCGCCAGACCCTGTGGCAGTTCGTGCGGCGCCTGAACGCGGCGGGCCACACCATCGTGCTGACCACGCACTACCTCGAGGAGGCCCAGGAGCTCTGCGGCCGGATCGCGATGCTCAAGCAGGGCGAGGTGGTGGCGCTGGACCGGACCTCGGACCTGATCCGGCGCTTCGCCGGCGGGCGGCTGCTGCTGCGGCTGGCGGGCGGCGCCCTGCCTGCGGTCCTCGAGCCCCTGGTGCTGCCCGAGGATCCGGCGCACACCGGCCGGATCGCGCTGCGCATCGACGCCTACGAGCGGGTCGAGCCGGTCCTCGCCACCCTGCGCGAGTCGGGCTGCGCGATCGAGGAGATGGAGCTGCTGCACACCGATCTCGAGGACGTGTTCGTGCGGATCATGCAGGAGAGCCGCTGAATGCGCCCGCAACCGATGAGGGGTTTCCTGACGCTGTTCCGCAAGGAGCTGCTGCGCTTCTACAAGGTGAGCGTGCAGACCGTGGGTGCGCCCATCCTGACCTCGCTGCTGTACCTGATGATCTTCTCGCACGTGCTCGAGGACAGGGTGCAGGTGTTCGAGCGGGTCGGCTACACCTCCTTCCTGGTGCCCGGCCTGGTGATGATGTCCGTTCTGCAGAACGCCTTCGCCAACAGCTCCTCCTCTCTGATCCAGAGCAAGATCACCGGCAACATGGTGTTCGTGCTGCTGCCGCCGCTGTCGCACCGGGAGCTCTTCGTCGCCTATGTGCTGGCGGCCATGGTCCGCGGTCTCGTGGTCGGGCTCGGGGTCCTGCTGGTGACCGCCTGGTTCGTCCGCCCCGACTTCGCGCATCCCCTCTGGATCCTGGCCTTCGCGGTTCTGGGCAGCGCGATTCTCGGTACAATGGGCCTGATCGCCGGCATCTGGGCGGAGAAGTTCGACCAGATCGCCGCTTTCCAGAACTTCATCATCATGCCGGCCACCTTCCTGTCCGGCGTGTTTTATTCGGTGCGTTCGCTGCCGCCGTTCTGGCAGTCGGTTTCGCACCTGAACCCGTTCTTCTACATGGTCGACGGTTTTCGCTACGGCTTCTTCGGCGCATCGGACGTTCCGCCGCTGGTCAGCCTGGGCGTGGTGATCGGCGCGCTGGCGCTGGTGTCCGCGCTCGCGCTGCAGATGCTGCGCAGCGGCTACAAGCTGCGTCACTGATCCGTCCCTGCGACGGGAGCGCCGCGCCCGTCCCACCCTCCTGCTCGACCCGAACTGCCTGCCGCCATGGTCACCCCTGAAGACGTCAAGAGCTACATCGCCGCCGGACTCGAATGCGACACCCTCGAAGTGGCCGGCGACGGCCATCACTTCGAGGCGCTGATCGTCTCGCGCCATTTCGAGGGCCTGCGGCCCATCCAGCGCCACCAGCTCGTCTACCGAGCGCTGGGCGAGCGCATGCGCGAGGAGATCCACGCGCTGTCGATGAAGACGCTGACCCCCGCGGAACACGCCTCGCGTCCCGCCTGAGCCGCCGCGCACAACGGAACCGGAAGATGGACAAGCTGCGCATCGAGGGCGGCCGCCGCCTGGAGGGCCGCGTGCAGGTGTCGGGCGCGAAGAACGCCGCGCTGCCGATCCTCGCGGCGGGCCTGCTCTCGCCGGAGCCGCTCGTGGTCACCAATGTCCCCGACCTGCACGACGTGGGCACCACGCTGCGCCTGCTCGGGCAGCTCGGGGCGCACTGCACGCGCGAGGGCGGCACGGTGGCGATCGACGCCTCCAGCCTCACCTCGGTGGAGGCGCCCTACGAGATGGTCAAGACCATGCGGGCGTCCATCCTCGTGCTGGGCCCGCTGCTGGCCCGCTTCGGCGAGGCCCGGGTGTCCCTTCCCGGCGGGTGCGCGATCGGGCAGCGACCCGTCGACCAGCACATCAAGGGCCTGCAGGCGATGGGCGCCGCGATCAGCATCGAGCACGGCTACGTCGTCGCGAAGGCCGCGCGGCTCAAGGGCGCGCGCATCGTCACCGACATGGTGACCGTGACCGGCACCGAGAACCTGATGATGGCGGCTACGCTGGCCGATGGCGAGACCGTCATCGAGAACGCCGCCCGCGAGCCCGAGGTGGTCGACCTCGCCCGGGCGCTGGTGGCGATGGGGGCGCGCATCGATGGCGCGGGCACCGACCGCATCGTGATCCGGGGCGTCGAGCGCCTGCATGGCGCGACCTGGGGCGTGATGCCCGACCGCATCGAGGCGGGCACCTTCCTGTGCGCGGTCGCGGCAACCGGCGGCGACGTCGAGCTCGCGGGCGTCGATCCCGACACGATGGACGCAACCCTCGAGAAGCTGCGCGAGGCCGGCGCCACGCTGGAGGCCGGCAAGGACCGCGTCCGCATCTCGATGGCGCGCCGTCCGCTGGCGGTCAGCGTGCGGACTGCGCCCTACCCCGGCTTCGCCACCGACATGCAGGCCCAGATGATGGCGATGAACGCGGTCGCGGAGGGCACCTCGGTGATGACCGAGACCATCTTCGAGAACCGCTTCATGCACGTCCTCGAGCTGCAGAGACTCGGCGCAGACATCACCGTCGAGGGCAACACCGCGATCGTGCGCGGCGTGCCGCGGCTGTCGGGGGCCACCGTCATGGCCACCGACCTGCGGGCCTCCGCGGGACTGGTGATCGCCGGCCTGGTGGGAGAGGGCGAGACCGTGGTCGACCGCATCTACCACCTCGACCGCGGCTACGAACACATGGAAAGCAAGCTCGCGGCGCTGGGCGCGCGCATCGAGCGCATCTCGTGAGCGACCGATGTCCGGCAATCCGCTGATCACGCTGGCCCTGTCCAAGGGCCGCATCTTCGACGACACCGTGCCCCTGCTGGAGGCGGCGGGAATCCCCGTCGATCCCTCCGAGCTCGAATCCCGCAAGCTGATCCTGCCCACCGGCGATCCGCTGCTGCGGCTGGTGATCGTCCGCGCGAGCGACGTCCCCACCTACGTGCAGTACGGCGCCGCCGACATCGGGGTCGCGGGCAAGGACGTGCTTCTGGAGCATGGCGGCGAGGGGCTGTACCAGCCGATCGACCTGAACATCGCGCGCTGCCGGCTTTCGGTGGCCGCGCCCAGCGGCTTCGACTACGCGCAGGCGGTGCGGCGCGGCGCGCGGCTGCGCATCGCCACCAAGTACGTCGAGTCCGCGCGCCGCCACTTCGCGGCCAAGGGCGTCCACGTCGACCTCATCAAGCTCTACGGCTCGATGGAGCTGGCGCCGCTGGTCGGGCTGGCCGATGCCATCGTCGACCTGGTCAGCACCGGCAGCACGCTGCGCGCCAACGACCTCGTCGAGGTGGAGAAGATCATGCCGATCTCCGCCCGGCTGATCGTCAACCAGGCGTCGCTCAAGACCAAGGCCGCGCGGCTCCAGCCGCTGCTGGCGGCGATCGCGGCGGCGGTCAGGAAGGACTGATGCCGTGAGCGACAAGCGCCTGATCAACGAGCTCGATTCCTCCTCCGCCGGCTTCCGTCAGCGGCTCGACGCGCTGCTGGCCTGGGAGCCCACCCAGGACGAGGCGGTGGAGCGCACCGTGGCCGGCATCCTGCGCGAGGTCCGCGAGCGGGGCGACGAGGCAGTGCTCGAGTACACCAACCGCTTCGACCGGATGCAGGCGCATTCGATGGCCGAGCTCGAGCTCGGCGGCGAGGCGCTCGAGGCGGCGCTGGCCTGGCTGCAGGACGAGGACCGCCGGGCGCTCGAGGCCGCGGCGGCCCGCGTGCGCGCCTTCCACGAGCGCCAGCGCGGCGAGTCCTGGTCCTACGTCGAGGCCGACGGCACTCGGCTGGGGCAGCGCATCAACGCCATCGAGCGCGTCGGCCTGTACGTGCCCGGGGGCAAGGCGGCCTATCCCTCCTCGGTGCTGATGAACGCAATCCCGGCCAAGGTGGCCGGCGTGCCGGAGCTGGTGATGGTCGTGCCCACGCCGGACGGCGTGCGCAACCCCATGGTGCTCGCCGCGGCCGCGATCGCCGGGGTCGACCGCGTTTTCACCATCGGCGGCGCGCAGGCGGTGGGGGCGCTCGCCTACGGAACGGCCAGCGTGCCGAAGGTGGACAAGATCGTCGGCCCGGGCAATGCCTACGTGGCCGAAGCCAAGCGCCGGGTGTTCGGCACTGTGGGCATCGACATGATCGCCGGGCCCAGCGAGATCCTCGTGCTCGCCGACGGCAGCGGCGATCCCGACTGGGTCGCGATGGACCTGTTCTCGCAGGCCGAACACGACGAACTCGCCCAGTCGATCCTGCTGTGCCCCGATCCTGCCTTCATCGCGCGGGTGCGCGACTCGATCGCCCGGCTGCTGCCGCAGATGCCGCGGCGCGACGTGATCGCCGCCTCGCTCGAGGGGCGCGGCGCGCTGGTGCGGGTGCGCGACATGGAGGAGGCCTGCGCGCTGGCCTCCGACATCGCCCCCGAGCATCTCGAGATCATCGCCGCCGAGCCCTCGCGCTGGGCCGAGCGCATCCGGCACGCCGGGGCGATGTTCCTCGGCCCCTGGTCCTCCGAGGCCCTCGGCGACTACTGCGCCGGGCCCAACCACGTGCTGCCGACGATGCGCACCGCCCGGTTCTCGTCGCCGCTGGGCGTCTACGATTTCCAGAAGCGCAGCAGCATCATCGAGGTCTCGCGCGCAGGCGCGCAGACCCTCGGGCGCATCGCCTCGAGGCTGGCCCACGGCGAGGGCCTCCAGGCGCACGCCCGGGCCGCCGAGATGCGGCTCGAACCTCCCGGAAGCGAACCATGACCCAACGTACCGCGGAAGTCGTCCGCAACACCGCTGAAACCCAGATCCGTGTCTTCGTGGGCCTCGACGGCACGGGCCGCTGCTCGCTCGCGTCGGGGGTGCCCTTCCTCGACCACATGCTCGACCAGATCGCCCGCCACGGGCTGATCGACCTCGAGATCGAGGCCAAGGGCGACACCCACATCGACGACCACCACTCGGTGGAGGACATCGGCATCACGCTCGGCCAGGCCTTCGCGAAGGCGCTCGGCGACAAGAAGGGCATCCGCCGCTACGGCCATGCCTACGTGCCGCTGGACGAGGCGCTCACCCGCGTGGTGGTCGACCTCTCCGGCCGGCCCGGGCTGCACTGGCACGTCGATTTCACCCGCGCGATGATCGGCAGCTTCGACGTGGACCTCGCCCGCGAGTTCTTCCAGGGCTTCGTCAATCACGCGATGGTCACGATCCACGTCGACAACCTGCGCGGCGACAACGCGCATCACCAGTGCGAGACGGTGTTCAAGGCCTTCGCGCGGGCGCTGCGCGCCGCGGTCGAGCCCGATCCGCGCCAGTCGGGCCGCATCCCTTCCACCAAGGAAGCGCTGTAGTGGGCACGATCGCGGTCGTCGACTACGGCATGGGGAACCTGCGCTCGGTCGCCAAGGCGCTCGAGCATGTCGCCCCGAAGGCGCGGGTGATCGTCACCGGCCAGGCCGCGGAGATCGACGCCGCCGAGCGCGTGGTCTTCCCCGGCCAGGGGGCGATGCCCGACTGCATGCGCTACCTGGACAGCGCCGGCCTGCGCGACGCGGTGCTGCGGGCGGCAGCCTCCAAGCCGCTGTTCGGGGTCTGCGTCGGCGAGCAGATGCTGTTCGACTGGAGCGCCGAGGGCGACACGCCCGGGCTCGGCGTGATGCCCGGCAAGGTGGTGCGCTTTCCGGCGGAGGCGATGCACGGCCCGGACGGCGTCCGGCTGAAGGTGCCGCACATGGGCTGGAACCGCGTGCGCCAGTCCAGGCCGCACCCGGTGTGGCAGGGCGTGCCCGACGGCGCGCACTTCTATTTCGTGCACAGCTTCTTCGCGCAGCCCGCGCAGGAGGCGCTGACCGCCGGCACCAGCGAGCATGGCGTCGCCTTTACCTGCGCGGTGGCGCGGGATAATATCTTCGCAACCCAGTTCCATCCCGAGAAGAGCGCCGCCAACGGGCTGCGCCTCTACGAGAATTTCGTCCACTGGAAGCCCTGACGTCCCGCTTTTCGCGATCCGCCCGGACCTCCCTGAGGCTCTCAACCCGCGCGGCTCAACCGGGCCGCGCATCGCCAGCCCCCCCGAACCCCCCGACATGCTGCTGATTCCCGCGATCGACCTGAAGGATGGCCGTTGCGTGCGCCTTCGCCAGGGCGACATGAACGACGAGACCGTGTTCTCCGAAGACCCCGCCGAGATGGCCGCGCGCTGGGTGGAGCAGGGCGCGCGCCGCCTCCACCTGGTCGACCTCAACGGTGCCATCGCCGGCAAGCCGAAGAACGAGGCGGCAATCCGCGCGATCGTCGATGCGGTCGGCGCCCGCGTTCCGGTGCAGCTCGGCGGCGGAATCCGCGACCTCGACACCATCGAGCGTTACCTGGACGACGGCATCGGCTACGTGATCATCGGCACCGCGGCGGTCAAGAATCCCGGCTTCCTGCATGACGCCTGCGGTGCCTTCCCCGGCCAGATCATCGTCGGTCTCGACGCCAAGGACGGCAAGGTCGCCACCGACGGCTGGAGCAAGCTCACCGGCCACGACGTGCTCGACCTCGCGAAGAAGTTCGAGAGCTATGGCGTCGAGGCGGTCATCTACACCGACATCGGCCGCGACGGAATGCTCACCGGCGTGAACATCGAGGCCACGGTGCGCCTCGCGCGCGAGCTGCGCGTGCCGGTGTTCGCCTCGGGCGGCCTGGCGAGCATCGACGACGTCGAGAAGCTCTGCGCGGTCGAGGACGAAGGCGTCGAGGGCGCCATCCTCGGGCGCGCCCTCTACGAAGGCAAGCTCGATTTCCGCCTCGCGCAGCAGCGCGCCGACGAGCTCAACGGGGCCTCCTGACGCCGTGCTGACCAAGCGCATCATCCCCTGCCTCGACGTCACCGCCGGGCGGGTCGTCAAGGGCGTGAACTTCGTTGAGCTGCGCGACGCCGGCGATCCGGTCGAGATCGCGCGCCGCTACGACGAGCAGGGCGCCGACGAACTCACCTTCCTCGACATCACCGCCTCGAGCGACCAGCGCGACATCATCCTGCACGTGATCGAGGCGGTCGCCGAGGAGGTCTTCATCCCGCTGACGGTGGGCGGAGGCGTGCGCAGCGTCGACGACGTCCGCCGGCTGCTCAACGCAGGCGCCGACAAGATCTCCGTCAACACCGCGGCGCTGCAGAACCCGCAGCTGGTTGTCGACGCCACCTCCCGCTACGGTTCGCAGTGCATCGTGGTCGCCATCGACGCCAAGCGCGCCGGCGATGGCCGCTGGGAGGTCTACACCCACGGCGGGCGCAAGACCACCGGGCGCGATGCGGTCGAGTGGGCCTGCGAGGTCGAGCGCCTCGGCGCTGGCGAGATCCTGCTCACCAGCATGGACCGCGACGGCACCCGCCAGGGCTTCGATCTCGAGCTCACCCGCGCGGTCTCGGACGCGGTAGGCATCCCGGTGATCGCCTCCGGCGGGGTCGGCACGCTGCAGCACCTGGCCGATGGCGTCACCCTGGGCCGGGCGGACGCAGTGCTCGCGGCGAGCATCTTCCATTTCGGCGAGTTCACGGTCCGCGAGGCCAAGGCCTTCATGGCTGCCCAGGGCATCGCGGTGCGCCTGGAGGAAGCGCTCGGATGAGCGCGGGCTCGCCCGCAACCGGCAACCTGTCCGGTGNCTGGCTCGATGAAATCCGCTGGGACGACGCGGGGCTGGTGCCCGCCATCGCCCAGGAAACCGGTTCGAACCGCATTTTGATGGTCGCCTGGATGAACCGCGAGGCGCTCGCCGAAACCGCAGCCACCGGGCGCGCGGTCTACTGGTCGCGCTCGCGCGGCCGACTCTGGCGCAAGGGCGAGGAGTCCGGGCATTTCCAGAGGGTGCGCGAGATCCGGCTCGACTGCGACGGCGACGTCGTCCTGCTCGAGGTCAAACAGCAGGGCGGAATCGCGTGCCACACCGGCCGTCATTCCTGCTTCTTCAGCCGCCTGGAGGATGGCCGCTGGGTGGCGGTCGACCCGGTGCTGCGCGACCCGCAGGCGATCTATCGCAAGGATCCTCCCGCTGCACCTACCAACGGAAATGCAGATGCCTGACGCAGTCGCGCCGCCGCCAGTCCCGGGGAACGACACCCTCGCGCGCCTGGCCGAAGTGATCGAGTCGCGTCGCGGCGGCGACCCGGACCGCTCCTACGTCGCACGCCTGTTCGCCAGGGCGCCGGACGGCATCCTGAAGAAGATCGGCGAGGAGGCCACCGAGACCGTGATGGCCGCCAAGGACGGCGCGCGCGAGCGCATCGTCGCCGAGACCGCCGACCTCTGGTTTCACTGTCTCGTCATGCTGGCCCATTACGATCTGCGGCCTGCCGACGTGCTCGCGGAGCTCGAGCGGCGCGAGGGGCTCTCCGGGCTCGACGAGAAGGCATCGCGGGGCGTGGGCTGAAGCCGCCGCCGGCCATCGGACACCACCACAAGCCAGCCCACGACTCCAGAGCATGACGACACACAAGCCCGACTGCCTCTTCTGCCGGATCGCGCGCGGGGAGATCCCCAGCCGCAAGGTCTACGAGGACGACGAGATCCTCGCCTTCCACGACATCCAGCCGTCCGCGCCGGTGCACTTCCTCGTCGTACCCAAGGCGCACGTCGACAATCTCTACGACACGGGGCCCGAGCACGAGGCGGTGCTTGGCCGGATGATGGCGCTCACCGGGCGCCTGGCGCGCGAGCAGGGCTCTGCCGACGGTTTTCGCGTCGTCGTGAACAACGGAAGGGTGGGCCGGCAGGAGGTGTATCATCTTCATATCCATGTCCTCGGGGGCCCGGAGCCGCTCGGCTCGGGCATGAACCGCCGGTGATCGCCCCGCCGGCAGGCAGCCGGCGACGCGTCGCGGCGCAGTCCCCCCAAGCAAAAGTCATCAGGAGCGAACCATGGGATCGTTGAGCATCTGGCACTGGCTGATCGTGCTTGCAGTCGTCTTGCTGGTGTTCGGAACCAAGAAGCTGCGCAACCTGGGATCCGACCTCGGCGGCGCCGTCAAGGGCTTCAAGGAAGGCATCAAGGAAGCCGGATCCGACCAGGTCGAGGCCGACAAGGCGGCCAACAAGGCCAAGACCATCGACGTCGACGCCAAGGAAAAGACCTGATCCGCCCCCGTCCGGGCGGCATCGGCGCGGCGCTGCAGGTGCGCGCCGCGTCCCCGGTGCTTCTGCGCTAGCGCCCGGGCCGCCGTCTTCCGGTCTCCGTCAATTCCAATCGAATGTTCGATTTCGGTTTCTCCGAGATGGCGATCATCGCCATCGTGGGCCTGGTGGTCCTGGGGCCCGAGCGGCTCCCCAAGGTCGCCAGGCAGCTGGGGCAGTGGCTGGGCAAGCTCCAGCGCTACGTCAGCGACGTCAAGTCCGACATCAGCCGCCAGATGGAACTCGAGGAGCTGCGCAAGCTCCAGGGTGAGATGAAGGACGCGGCCTCGGGCATCGAAGACACTTTCCGCTCTAGCGTGTCCGAGGCGCGCGGCGAGTTCGACTCCATCGCCTCCTCGGTCCAGGGGGGCAGCGAGCCGGGCGCAGCTGCAGAGCCCGCCACCGACTGGGACCGGGTCTATGCGTTGCGCCGCGCCCGCCAGAAGATCGCCGATCGCCGCCAGGAGCGCGCGCGCGCCCTCGGGCAGAAGCGGCCGAAGCGTCCCTGATGCGGCTGCCTCGTCGCACCCCCTCCGCCGGCGAAGCCATGCCCCAGGAAGAAAGTTTCGTCTCCCACCTGGTCGAGCTTCGCGACCGGGTCATCAAGTCGCTGCTGGTCGTGGTGTTGCTGTTCGCCGTCTGCTTCTACTTCTCCGGCGACATCATGAAGTTCCTGTCGCTGCCGCTGTACCAGTCGCTGCCGCCGGGAACCAGGCCGATCTTCACCGACCAGGCGGGGGCCTTCTTCACCCTCACCAAGGTGGCCTTCCTGACGGCGCTGCTGCTCGGCCTGCCCTGGGTGCTCTACCAGGCCTGGGCCTTCGTGTCCCCGGGGCTGTACGAGCACGAGAAGAAGTTCGCCGTTCCGCTGATCGTCTCCAGCGTGTTCTTCCTCCTGGTGGGGATCGGCTTCGCCTACCTGTTCGTGCTGCCGGCCGCCTACAAGTTCTTCTTCTCGTTCGCGTCGCAGACCGGCGCCGACGTGATGCAGGACCTGCAGAAGTACTGGGACTTCACCCTGGCCATCTTCTTCGGCTTCGGCCTGACCTTCGAGGTTCCGGTGGTCGAGATGCTGCTGGTGAAGCTGGGCATGGTGAGCGTCCAGCAGCTGAAGGAGGCGCGCCGATACGTCATCGTCGGCGCCTTCGTCGTGGCTGCGGTGCTCACCCCGCCGGACGTGGTCAGCCAGTTCATGCTGGCGGTGCCGCTGATCCTGCTCTACGAGCTGGGCATCTTCATGGCCCGCTTCATCAAGGCGCACAGCCGGGCGCCCGACGAGGACGCCGGCGAGCCCGAAGCCACCGCCGAGACCGCTCCGACCGAGCGCAGCAGCTGAGCCCGCGACGGCCCGCCGGGTCGCTTCACGCGGCCGGGCCGAAGCCCGTCGAGGGCCGGCCGCGGGCCGGCCCGCGTCACTCCCTGCGGCGCGCGGGCTGCGGCCTCTTCCCGATCACGATCGCCAGTTCCAGCGGCGTGCCGTCGCGCAGGAAGCGGAAGCTGGCGGTGGACCCCGGCGGCAGCTGGGCGATCACGTTCAGCATCGCCGTGGTGTTCTCCACCTGCTTGCCCTCGACGTCCACCAGGATGTCGCCCACCTTGACGCCCGCGCGGTCCGCCGGGCCTCCGCGCATTACCCCGGCGATGATCGCGCCGTCGCGCCGGGGCAGCTTGAAGGCCTCGGCAAGCTCCGGCGTGATGTCCTGGGGCTCGACGCCGATGTAGCCCCGCGTGACCGAGCCGGAGGTCACGATCTGGTCCATCACGTGCCGGGCGGTCGACGACGGGATCGCGAAGCCGATTCCCATCGAGCCGCCGCTGCGCGAGTAGATCGCGGTGTTGATGCCCAGCAGGCGGCCGCGGGTGTCGACCAGCGCGCCGCCCGAGTTGCCCGGATTGATCGCCGCGTCGGTCTGGATGAAGTTCTCGAAAGTGTTGATGCCGAGCTGGTTGCGGCCCAGGGCACTGACGATGCCCATGGTGACCGTCTGCCCCACGCCGAAGGGGTTGCCGATGGCCAGGACGACGTCGCCGATCCGCGCCTCGGTCTCGCTGCCGAAGTCGATCGCCGGCAGCCCGGTCAGCTCGACCCGCAGCACCGCGAGGTCGGTCTCGGGGTCGCCCCCGACCACCTTGGCATGGCTGCGCCGGCCGTCGGCCAGCAGCACCTCGATGTCGTCGGCCGACTCCACCACGTGATGATTGGTGAGGATGAGGCCGTCGGCCGACACGATCACCCCCGAGCCGAGGCTGGAGGACTGCTGGCGCTGCTGCTGTTGCGGCTGGTCGCCGAAGAAGCGCCGGAACAGCGGATCGTTGAACAGCGGATGGTTGCGCGGCAGCCGCACTTCCTTGGTCGTGAAGATGTTGACCACGGCGGGAGTCGCCCGCTGGGCCGCGTCTGCGTATGACAGAATCTCCCCATTGGCCTTGGGCGCGGCGACCGGCAGGGCCGGGGCCGGCGAGGGGCTGGCGACGGCGGTTTCAGGCGCGCGCGGCGCAAGCTGCCGGGGAAGCCACTCGGGCCGCAGGGTGGCGAGGATGAACAGGGCGGCCAGGCCGACCGTGATCGCCTGGGCGAAGGTCAGCCAGAGGTTTCGGAGCATGGAAAGACTCGGGGAAGCGGGAGAGGGGATCGGGGCCGCGGAGATCGCTGCGTTCGCGCAGGCGCTCCTGTCGGCGGACCGGTTCAAGGATTATTGCCCAAACGGCCTGCAGGTGGAAGGCGACGGGCCCGTGCGCCGGCTGGTGAGCGGGGTCACCGCGAGCGAGGCGCTGATCCGGGCCGCGATCGAGCGCGACGCGCAGGCCATCCTCGTGCATCACGGCTACTTCTGGCGCGGCGAGGATCCCCGGCTGCTGGGCGCGCGGCGGCGGATCGCCCTGCTGCTCGAGCACGGGCTGCACCTGTTCGCCTACCACCTGCCGCTGGACGTGCACCCCGAGCTCGGCAACAACGCGCAGCTTGCGCGGGTGCTCGGCTGGACGGTCGACGGGCGCTTCGGCGACGAGGGCCTGGGCTGCTGGCACGACCTGCCCAGGCCGCTGGCGCCCGATGCGCTGGCCGCGAGGGTTTCACGGCGGCTGGGGCGGCGTGCGCTCGGCGTAGGCGCGCCGCCGCAGCTCATCCGGCGGGTTGCCTGGTGCACCGGCGCCGCCCAGGACATGCTCGAGCAGGCGGTGGCCGAGGGCGCGGACGCCTTCGTCAGCGGCGAGATCTCCGAGCGGACCACCCACCTCGCGCGCGAGGCGGGCGTCCTGTACCTGTCGGCCGGCCACCATGCCACCGAGCGCTTCGGGGTGCAGGCGCTGGGCGAGCGCCTGGCGGCCGAGTTCGGGATCGAGCACCTGTTCGTCGACGACCCGAACCCGGTCTGAGCGGCTGCCGAGGCGTCGGCGCCTCGGGTGCCCCGCCTCGAACATGAGCCGCGGCCCGCGCGGCGTGCCGCGCGGGCGAAGGCCCTGGGCCTCAGGCCGGGCGCCTCTTGAGCTCGTCGCGGATCTCGGCGAGCAGCACTTCGCTTGCCGACGGAGCGGGCGGGGCTTCCGGCGCGGCGGGCTCTTCGTGCTTCCAGCGGTTCATCATCTTGACCATCATGAAGATGATGAAGGCGAGGATGATGAAGTTGATCAGGATGGTGATGAAGTTGCCGTAGGCGAACACCGGCACGCCGGCCTTCTTCAGCGCGTCCAGGGTCATCGCCGTTCCCTCCGGGACGGTGCCCAGCGGGATCAGGAAGCTGCTGAAGTCGAGCTTGCCGCCCATCAGCGCAGAGATCACCGGCATGATCACGTCCCCGACCAGGGAGTCGACGATCTTGCCGAAGGCCCCCCCGATGATCACGCCGACGGCGAGATCCATCACGTTGCCCTTCATTGCGAAGGTCTTGAATTCGCTCATCATTCCCATGTTCCAGCCGCTCCCTTTGGTTGTCGTTCGGGCCGGGCGGGCCGCGCGGGCGCAATGCCCGTCGCGTCGAGAGCCCGCATCCGGCGTGTCCAAGGGTATCGCACGCGGCCTGCGCGCGAGGGGTTTTCAATTGCCCTCGCCGATACGCTAAAATGACTAGTTGGCCAAAGCGGCATGCCAGAACTTACAAGATCACGTCGACCTTCAGGGAAAGCCTCATGAGCGACTCCATCCTTCCCGCCGATCCTTCCCGGCGCAACGCCGTCCTCGCAACCTGCACCGCCGGCGCGGTCGGCGGTGCCGCGGTCGCCTGGCCCTTCCTGAAGAGCCTCAGGCCGTCCGAGCGCGCCCTCGCGGCCGGCGCGCCGGTCGAGGTCGACATCGGCGCTCTCGCCCCCGGCGAGATGAAGCGCGTCGAATGGCGCGGCAAGCCGGTCTGGATCCTGCGCCGCACGCCCGAGATGCTCGCCGCGCTGCCTTCGCTCACGCCGAAGCTGGCCGATCCCGATTCCACCCGTGCCGGCGAATATCCCACGCCCGAGTACGCGCGCAACGCCGCCCGCTCCAACAAGGAGGAGTACCTGGTGGTGGTCGGCATCTGCACGCACCTCGGCTGCTCGCCCACCGACAAGTTCACTCCCGGCCCGCAGCCCTCCCTGCCGGACGACTGGCAGGGCGGCTTCCTGTGCCCCTGCCACGGTTCGCTGTTCGACCTGTCGGGCCGCGTCTACGCGAACATGCCTGCACCCGACAACCTGGAAGTGCCGCCGCACTACTACCTGTCGGATACGACGCTGCTGATCGGCGAAGACAAGGCCGCCTGACGGCAGCCCAGCGAGAACAGGAAAGGGAACACGACATGGCCGCTGAGAAGCAACTGCCGCCGGGCGCGTCGGCGCTCGACAAGACGATGAACTGGGTGGACGCCCGGTTCCCGCTCACTTCCACCTGGAAGGCGCACCTGTCCGAGTACTACGCGCCGAAGAACTTCAACTTCTGGTACTTCTTCGGCTCGCTGGCGATGCTGGTGCTGGTCATCCAGATCCTCACCGGCATCTTCCTCGTGATGCACTACAAGCCGGACGCCTCGCTGAACGCGGCCGGCGTGCCGGTCGCCTTCGCGAGCGTCGAGTACATCATGCGCGACGTGCCCTACGGCTGGCTCATCCGCTACATGCACTCCACGGGCGCGTCGGCCTTCTTCGTGGTCGTCTACCTGCACATGTTCCGCGGGCTGATGTACGGCTCCTACCGCAAGCCGCGCGAGCTCGTCTGGATCTTCGGCTGCCTGATCTTCCTGTGCCTGATGGCCGAGGCCTTCATGGGCTACCTGCTGCCCTGGGGCCAGATGTCCTACTGGGGCGCGCAGGTGATCGTCAACCTGTTCTCCGCGATCCCCTTCATCGGGCCGGACCTCTCCGTCTGGATCCGCGGCGACTACGTGGTGAGCGACGCCACCCTGAACCGTTTCTTCTCGTTCCACGTCATCGCGGTGCCGCTGGTGCTGCTCGGCCTGGTGGCCGCGCACATCGTCGCCCTGCACGAAGTCGGGTCCAACAACCCGGACGGCGTCGAGATCAAGGCCAAGAAGGACGCCAACGGCGTGCCGCTGGACGGCATCCCCTTCCACCCGTACTACACGGTGCACGACATCCTGGGCGTGTCGGTGTTCCTGATGCTCTTCTCGGCGGTGGTCTTCTTCGCGCCGGAGATGGGCGGCTACTTCCTCGAGTTCAACAACTTCGTTCCGGCCAATCCGCTGGTGACGCCGACGCACATCGCACCGGTCTGGTACTTCACGCCCTTCTACTCGATCCTGCGCGCAACCACCGAGGACTTCCTGCTGTTCTGGATGATCCCCTTCCTGATCTTCTACTCGGTGCTGGTGCTGCTCGGCGCGCGCAACGGCGCGTTCAAGCTGATCGGTCCGGCCGTCAGCCTCGTGCTGATCATCGGCTTCCTGGTGATCGACGCAAAGTTCTGGGGCGTGATCGCGATGGGCGCCTCGGTGATGATCTTCTTCGGCCTGCCCTGGTTCGACAACAGCCCGGCCAAGTCGCTGCGCTACCGTCCGGACTGGCACAAGTGGCTCTACGCGCTGTTCGTCGTCGTGTTCCTGGTGCTCGGCTACTTCGGCGTGCTGGCGCCCTCGGCGATCGGCAGCCTCTTCTCCAAGATCGGCACGCTGCTCTACTTCGCCTTCTTCCTGCTGATGCCCTGGTGGAGCAGGATGGGCAAGTTCAAGCCGGTGCCCGACCGTGTCACCTTCGCCGCGCACTGAGGCAACGGGGAGCGATAAGAAAATGAAAGCCTTGAAGAAGTTCCTCTTTGCGCTGCCGCTGGCCCTGGGCCTTTCCGTCGCCCAGGCGGCTGGAGGCGGGTATCCGCTGGATCACTTCCCGACCGAGAAGCTGACCGAGCAGGCGGCGCTGCAGAACGGCGCCAAGCTGTTCGTCAACTACTGCCTGAACTGCCACGGCGCATCCTCGATGCGCTACAACCGCCTGATGGACATCGGCCTGTCCGAGGAGCAGATCAAGAAGAACCTGCTCTTCACCGCCGACAAGGTCGGCGAGCCGATGAAGATCTCGATGGATCCGGTCGACGCCAAGACCTGGTTCGGCGCGCAGCCGCCCGACCTGTCCGTGATCGCCCGTGCCCGCGCCTCGGGCGACGGGTCCGGGGCCGACTGGCTCTACACCTACCTGCGCGCCTACTATCGCGACGCCAGCCGGCCCATCGGCTGGAACAACGCGGTCTTCCCCAGCGTCGGCATGCCGCACGTGCTGTGGGAGATGCAGGGCAGCCGGGGCGCCACCATCGAGGAGATCAAGGCGGTCAAGGACGAGGCCGGTGCCACCACCGGCTTCCAGAAGACCGTGGTCAGCTTCGACACCGACGGCAACCGCACCGAGGTCAAGGAGAAGGTCGAGGGCCATCCGCACGAAGGCAGCACGATCACCCTGGGCAAGGCGGAAGGCGGAACGCTGTCGGCGGCGCGCTACGACGAGGAGATCGCCGACCTGGTCGCCTACATCACCTTCATGTCCGACCCCTCCGCCCAGTCCCGCACCCGCATGGGCGTCTGGGTGCTGCTGTTCCTCGCGTTCTTCACCGTGCTGGCCTGGTGGATGAACAGGGAATACTGGAAAGACATCAAGTAAGCAGGCGCCTGCCGCCCGCCCGACGGGGTGAGCCGGAAGCCGGGCTCACCCTGATTTTTTTTGCACGACACTAGTCTTGAGGAGCCGCTCGCCATGATGGTCTTGTACTCGGGCACCACCTGCCCGTTCAGCCAGCGTTGCCGCTTCGTGCTGTTCGAAAAGGGCATGGACTTCGAGATCCGCGACGTCGATCTCTACAACAAGCCCGAAGATATCTCGATCATGAATCCCTACGGCCAGGTGCCCATCCTGGTCGAGCGCGACCTGATCCTGTACGAATCGAACATCATCAACGAGTACATCGACGAACGCTTTCCGCATCCGCAGCTGATGCCTGCCGATCCGGTGATGCGCGCGCGCGCGCGCCTGTTCCTGTTCAACTTCGAGCGCGAGCTGTTCGTTCACGTGCAGCAGCTCGAGCGGCGCGACCACTACAAGGACGCCGCCAAGCACATGGACCGCGCCCGCCAGCAGATCCGCGACCGGCTCACGCAGCTCACGCCGATCTTCCTGAAGAACAAGTACATGCTGGGCGAGGAGTTCTCCATGCTCGACGTGGCCATCGCCCCGCTGCTCTGGCGCCTGGACCACTACGGCATCGAGATGCCGAAGACCGCAGCACCGCTGCTGCGCTACGCGGAGCGCATCTTCTCTCGGCCGGCCTACATCGAGGCGCTCACCCCGTCCGAGAAGGTCATGAGGCGCTGACGCATGTCCGAGACTTCGACCAAGCCCTACCTGATCCGCGCGATCCACGAGTGGTGCGTCGACAACGGCTACCGGCCCTACATCGCGGTGGCGGTGGACGAGAACACGATCGTGCCGCGAGAGTTCGTGCGCAACGGCGAGATCGTGCTCAACGTGTCGGCCGACGCCTGCAACCGCTTGCGGATGGGCAACGATCTGATCGAGTTCGAAGCGCGCTTCAATCGCGTTGCGCGCCAGCTCTCGATCCCGGTGGAGAACGTCACCGCGGTCTACGCGGCCGAGACGGGGCAGGGCATGGCCTTCGAGGTGCAGATCGAGGCTGCCGGCGAGGGCGATGAGCCGGAGGTTCCAGCGGCGCCCGACGCTGCCGGCCCCGAGAGCGCGCGCCCTGCCGCCGGCCGGGGCCCGGTGCTCGTCGGGTCCCCCGAGCCGGCCGAGCCGTCCGCCGAATCCGCGGCCGACGCCACGCCGGGACCCGCCGAGCCCCCGCCGTCGCCTTCGGGCCGCCGTCCCAAGCTCACGAGAGTCAAGTAGGTCAGTGTCGCCGGCTTAGCTCAGCTGGTAGAGCAGCGGTTTTGTAAACCGAAGGTCGGGGGTTCGAGCCCCTCAGCCGGCACCAAGTGAAAAGCCCGCATCAGCGGGCTTTTTGCTTGGGGACGGCTAGCACAGCGCCTGCGCGCTGTGCGCGGGGGGCTCGAAGCGAGCGGCCTGCAGGCCGGTCGGCGGCCCGCGCCCGTGTGGGCGAGCCCCTCAGCCGGCACCAAGTGAAAAGCCCGCATCAGCGGGCTTTTTGCTTGGGGGTTAGCACAGCGCCTGCGCGCTGTGCTAACCCCCAAGCATCTGCGCAATCAGGCGCAGCCTCGCAAGCGGGTCCCCTTCGCCCAGCAGACGCTGAGCGTCTTCGGGCTCGAGCGGAAGCAGTTCTGCCAGGCGGTTCGCCACCCAGCCGCAGTCGTCCAGCCGGAAGGGCTGGTAGATCGGCAGCCGATCCGCAGTCCCTCGCCAGTGGGCGTCGGCGATCAGCCGGCCGAGCGGGTCGGCCAGATGCTTCAGGTCCTCCGGGATGGGGATTTCGGGGTCCGGGGGGAAGTGGCGCACGCGGCCCTGCCAGACGCCCAGCGGCCCGGCTTCGTGCGCGTCGAGCGCAAATCGTGTTGTGCCCTGGCAACGCACCCGAAGCAGCGCCGGCTGCAAGGTTTCCAGTTCGCGCACCAGCACCCGGCAGCCCCATCCGTGCAGCTGCGGAACCTGGCCGGGCACCTGCACCTCGCGGCCTTCGGCCAGCCAGACGACGCCGAAGGGGCTGCCTTCTCGGTGGCAGCGCCGCACCAGGTCCAGATAGCGAACCTCGAAGATGTTCAGCTGCAGCATGCCGTCGGGGAACACGCCGCGGGACAGTGGAAAGAGCGGAATGCGGTCGGGCGATTCGGAGGCCATGCGGGCAGCTTAGTCGGATTCCGGGCAGGCCGCAGCGGGCGATGGGGAGCTGCCACAGGGGAGGCTGGCGCGCAAAGCAGGAGTTTCCTTATATCGGAAGGCGCTGCTCGCCCTTATCCTCCGCTGCGAGCCTTGGGCACTGGAGGTCACATGAAGGCAATCGGTGGGCTGCTGAAAGTCTCGGGGGTCGGCCTGTTCCTCGTCGTCTGCCTCTGGGGGACGCTCGACTCGCTGGGAATCGTCTCGGAGCTCTGGGGCTTTGGGGCGGCCGTCGTCGCCTTCCTGGTGGCGCCCTTCGTCTTCGCGCTTGCGCCCTGGTACGCCGGCCTGGCCTGCGAGAACTGGTTTCCGCTGGCGCTGAACTACGGCGGGGCGACCGCGGGCCTGACGATGACTTTCCTCGGCGCGCGGATGCGCGGGGAGTGAGCCCCGCCCCAGGCGCCCAGCCTCGCTTCGAGCGTTGCGTCAGAAGCGCTGAGTGAACCGGACGTAGACGTCGTCGTCCACGCGCCGTTGCGACGTGTCCATCAGCTGATCCAGGTCGCGGCGGGTTCGAACGCGCGCCTCGATCGACTGCGCTGCGGACAGCCGCCACTGGTAGCGCAGCTCCAGCAGCTCCTGGTTGTTGCCGAAGTCGGGCGAGAGCAGCCAGCCTCCGCCGGCCTGGCCATAGACCAGGCTCACGCTGTGGCCCGGGGCGAAATCCACGAGGTTGACCGATGTCTGGAAGGCAAGCCCGCGGGCATCGCCGGAGCCGGGCAGGCGCAGCGCCGCTTTGGTGGGGGTGCCGGGCGCGAACCCCGCTTCGCCGGCCCAGACGAAGCGCATGTTGCCGGCGAGGGCCCACTGCAGCGCCAGCCGGCCGGTGATGCCCAGGTAGTCGTCGATGCGGCCCGTGGCGCTGCCGTCGGTGCGCAGCGAGTCCGGGATGTAGGTCAGGTCCCAGCCAAGCTGGAGCATGCGCCCCTTCGGGTCCTTCTTCTCCATGCCGGCGTAGTAGGTGATGTGGCTTGCCGACCTGGTGAACGCCAGCGGGCTGCGGCGCACGGTGGTGGGGCCCTCGTCCTCGCTTCTCTGCAGGATGGCGTGGTAATTCCAGCCGGCGGCGTCGGCATGGCGGACGTGAACGCCGTCGGTCCAGGTGATGTCGAAGTTGGGCGAGTCGTTGCGGCTGAGGGATTTCTTCGCCACGCCCTCGAGCTCGAAACTGGTCTGCATGCGGCCCACTCTGACGTCCCAGTTGTCGCCTGGTTTGTAGCGGAGGTAGAGCTCGTCGAAGGTGGAGTCGCCGAAGCGCAGGCCGTCGCTCGCGGGGATCGAGGTGAAGAACTCGGAGTGGTTGTGGTTGCTGTCGTCGGTGGAATAGCGTCCCGCGACGCGGGCCTTGGCGCTGAGTTCCGGGGTGATCTGCCAGAGGACGCCGGGGCGGATGCGTATGCGCCAGTCGTCGCTGTCGCTGCGGGCACCGTCACGGTCTTCGCGCTCGCGGCCGAAGTACCCCAGCCGAACGTCTGCGCTGAAGGCAAATCTGTTCGGGGCCGGGTCGGCGGCGCCGGCAGGCAGCGGCGCGGCCAGCGCAAGCGCAAGCGCAAGGCCAGGCAGGTTCGCTTTCATCGGAGGCTCCAGTCAGTCCTTCGAGCCCATCACCAGGCTGCTCACCGCCCAGCTCACCAGGCTGTAGACGACTGCTGCGATGATCGCCCAGCCGAAGCTGGCCACCGTGAATCCGTCGACCAGCCGCGAGACCACCCAGAACAGCAGGCCGTTGATGACGAAGGTGAAGAGCCCCAGCGTCAGGATGTTGATCGGCAGCGTGAGCACGAGCAGCACGGGCCGGATGAGCACGTTCAGCAGACCGAGCACCAGCGCCACGACCAGCGCGGTGCCGAAGCTCTGCACCTGGACCGCGCTCAGCAGGTAGGGAAGGGCGAGGAGGCAGAGGGCGTTGATCGCCCAGCCGAGCAGGATTCTCATGCAGGTCTCCTTCGGGCCGGGGCGGCCCGGGATGCGGGTTCAGGGGCGCAGGATGTTCCGTCGTCCTCGCGGGCGGCGCTCAGCGCACCAGCAGCACCGGGGTCTTGGACAGCTCCACCACGCGCTGCGCCACCGACCCCACCAGCAGGTCCTTGAGCCCCGATCGGCCCTTGGAGCCCATCACGATCATGTCGTACTTGCCGCTGCTGCCGGCCTCGGCGATCTCCGCGGCGACGTGGCCGTAGCGGATCACCATGTCGTGCTTGACCCCGGCCTTGTCGAGGATCTTGCGTGCCTCGGCGAGGTCCTTGTCGCTGAGGTCGCGGAGGTACTCCTCCACCGCCTTCTTGCCGACGAAGCGCTGCGCGTGGCGCAGCGCGGTGTCGTCATGGACGCTGATCAGCGTGATGCTGCCAGGCGCGGTGGTTTCGCCGATCAGGCGGATCGCGAACTTCACGGCGTGCATCGAGTGCTTGGAGCCGTCGGTGGCGAGGAGGATCTTCATGCGTTGCTACTCCCGGGGTCAGGATGACGTTGTGCTGCAATTCCCTGCCAGGCGGGCGACAGCCCCTGGTCGATGCCCAGCAGGTCGAGCACGCGGCCGCAGGTGTGGTCGACCTGTTCGGCGATCGTCTGCGCGCGCTGGTAGAAGGCCGGCAGGGGTGGGTAGACGATCGCGCCCATCTCGGTGGCGGCGACCATGTTGCGCAGGTGCGCGAGGTTCAGCGGGGTCTCGCGCACCATCAGCACGAGGCGGCGCCGCTCCTTCAGCGTGACGTCCGCGGCGCGCGCGACCAGGTTGTCCGA
Source organism: Gammaproteobacteria bacterium (assembly GCA_046569945.1). GTDB lineage: Bacteria > Pseudomonadota > Gammaproteobacteria > Burkholderiales > Burkholderiaceae_E > Quisquiliibacterium. The sequence continues at coordinate 22,045 of JBKHVS010000023.1, forward strand.
CAGCCCGTGGGCGATCGCGGCAAGGGTGCGCATCGAGCAGGGCGCAACGACCATTCCTTCGGTTGCGAAGGAGCCTGACGCGATGCTGGCGCCGACCTCGCGCACGCCGTGCACGACGTCCGCCAGCGCCTCCACTTCCGGGCGCCTGCGCTGCAGCTCCTGCTCGACGTTCAGCCAGCCGGCGGGCGTGACCACCAGATGCGTTTCCACGCCGCCGATCTCGCGCAGCGCTTCGAGCAGGCGGATGCCGTGGACGGCCCCGGAGGCTCCGGTGATGGCTACGATCAGGCGCTTGGCAGGCATGCGCTCATTCTACCGAGTCGCATGCGGGCGCTGGCTCAGCCGCGCGGCGCCCGAGATGCCGGAGGCCAGAAGAAGGAGGCGGGCGAGCGCAGGAAGCGCCGCCTGAGCACTTCCCAGAGCCGGCGCTGGCCGGTCAGGCGCACGCCGTTGGCGCGCAGCGCGGTGCCCAGCGCGAGGGTGAAGCTCACCCCCAGGTTGACCAGCCCGATAGCGAAGACGCCGCCGCACAGCAGAGCGAGCTCGTGCCAGGGGAGCGTCCATCCGGTCGCCGCGGCGCCGAAGGCGAGATTGGCCGCCGAGAAGGTGACGTGGCGGATGTCGAGCGGCGCACCCAGCAGCAGCCCCACGAAGCCCGTCATGCCCAGCAGGAAGCCGAAGACCACGTTGCCGGCCAGCGCGCCCAGGTTGCGCTCCACGTAGGCGGAGAGCCGGTCGCGTGCCGCGGGCGCGAGCCAGGCGAGCCAGGGGGCACGGCGGATGCGGTCCGGCACGCGGGTCAGCGCGCCGAGGTTGTCGTAGTAGCCCGCCACGACGCCCGCCAGGTAGAGGCATACGCCTGCGATCGCCGCGTGCACCAGCGCGAGGCTGGCGAAGGGATGCTGCTCGTGCAGCAGCTTCGCGGCCTTCTCCGCAGGGATCCAGTCGGGCCCGGCGAGCCAGGCCACGGCCAGGAAGAGCGCCACAGCGGTGGGAAAGGCGGCCAGCACGTTGCCCGCGATCGCCACCATCTGCGTGCGGAAGATCGCCACGATGAGGTTGGCGAGCCTGGGAACCGACCGAAGTCCGTGCCGGTCGGCACGCACCGTCGAGGCGATCAGGGCGGCGGTCATCGCCGGCTGCTTGGTCGCGATCGTGAAGTGGAGCAGGTGCACGACGACGAAGCCCGCCGCGTAGTTGAGCGAGACGGCCAGCGCGTTCCAGAGCGGCGGCAGGCCCAGTGAGGTGATGCCGATCTTCAGCAGCGCCATCAGCCCCACGATCAGGCCGGCGCCGAAGGCCGCCCGGAACATCGAGAACCACTCCGGCCGGCTGTCGGCCACGTAGTGCTCGCCGGTCCTGCCAGCCTGCTCGGTGATCTGCAGCGCGAGCAGGTTGGTGCTCCTGCGCCATAGGTGGCGCAGGCTGGTCTCGCGGTTCTGCTCCTCCACCAGCTTCTGGAACAGCCGGAGCCCCCGGCGGAAGCGTTCGTCGGCGTTGCGCGGCGCCACCAGCTGCGCCAGGATGCGCAGACGCGCGAGCATCTGCCCGGCGCCCAGCAGCTGCTGCGAGAGCTCGGACGTGGTGCCGTGCACCTGCATCAGCCTGCGCCACCTGGCGAGCTCGCGGTCGCAGTCGGCGATCGCGTCCTGGAGCACCACGCGGCGCGACTCCGAGGCCTCGGGCGAGCCCGACAGGCCGCGCGCGAAGCCGCGCGTGAGCGTGGCCAGCGCCTCGAACACCGTGGGATCGCTGTGCTCGTCGACATGCAGGCGGATGATTTCGGGTTCGCTTGCCAGGGTCTGCAGCCGCACCGCGAGCAGGTTCATCGCCTCGAGGATCTCGCGCTGGGCGCGCTTGAAGCCGGGCAGCGCGGCCTCCTCCTCGATGCCCAGCGCGCTCCAGAGCGCCTGCCAGTCGTCCGCGGGCACCGCCTGGACCCAGCGATGGTCGTCGGCCCGGTCGAACAGTTGCAGGAACAGGTCGCGCAGGTAGCTGTCGTGCGGCGCCCTTGGCAGCAGCCTGGAGCCGATGCGCCGCAGCATTCCGCGGAACAGGCCCTCGGCGCGCGTGATCCCGGTATCGGCGTAGAGGTAGCGATGCTGGCGCACCGCCAGGATCTCGGCGATGTTCGTGCGCAGCGCCCGCGCGCTCGGCGGATGGGCGGCGAGCCGCCGGGCGAGCGCGCGAACCGCCTCGATCGACGACTGGGGATCGCCATTGCGCGCCGGGCGCAGCCCGTGCACCAGGGCGATCAGGACGGACGGATCGGCGGGGTGTGGCAGCGCCGCGACCGCTTCCGCGATCGAGACCTCATCGGCAGGGGCCCCCCCGGTGGCAGGCGCCGGGGAAGCGAGGGGAGAGCCCAAGCGGGAAGCTCAGGCGCGGGCCTGCTCCGGAAGCATCTTCTGCAGCTCGCCCGACTGGTACATCTCGTACATGATGTCCGCCCCGCCGACGAACTCGCCGTTGACGTACAGCTGGGGGATGGTCGGCCAGTTCGAGAAATCCTTGATCGCCTGCCGGACGTCGTCGTCCTCGAGCACGTTGATCGTGATCAGGTTCTGCACGCCGCAGGCCTGCAGGATCTGGATCGCGCGGCCCGAGAACCCGCACTGCGGGAACTGGGCGGTGCCCTTCATGAACAGCACGACCGGGTTGTCGGTCACCGTCTTCTGGATGAATTCCTTCGCGTCCATGTCTTCTTCCTCGAGCGTAATCAGCGATTCTAGGCAACTGCCGGGCGCCGGGTCAAAACGCGTGCCCTTGACCCTGCAGTCGGCGCAGTCATCGGGCCTGCGCCGGGACCCCGGCAGCCTGACCGACGGTGAGTCTCTCGCGTTCTTCGTCGTCGCGAAGCGTGCGCACGTTCCCGAAGCCGGCGTCCTCGAGCAGCCCGCGCACCGCAGGCCCCTGGGTCCAGCCGTGCTCCAGTCCCAGCCAGCCGCCGGTGCGCAGCCGGGCGGCCGCCCCGGCGACGATCGCCGCCAGCGCCCGCAGACCGTCGGCGCCGTCGGTGAGGGCAGAAGGCGGCTCGTGGCGCAGGTCGCCCAGGGCGAGGTGGGGGTCGCCGGCCGCCAGGTAGGGCGGGTTGGAGACGATCAGGTCGAAGCGTTCGTCCTCGTCCAGCGCAGCGTACCAGTCTCCCTGGCGCACCCGCAGCGCCGGGGCGCCGAGCGCCTGCGCGTTGCGGGTGGCGATCTCGACCGCCACCGGGCTGGCGTCGGTGGCCTCGACGGCGAGATCCGGCCGCTCCAGGGCGATGCTGACGGCGATGGCGCCGCTGCCGGTGCCGAGGTCCAGGACGCGCCCGCCCTGCGGCGCGGCGCAGCAGGCCCAGCGCACCGCGACCTCGGTGTCGGCCCTGGGGACCAGGATGCCCTCCCGCACCTCGAAGCGGCGGCCGTGGAATTCGCGCCAGCCGACCAGGTAGGCGAGCGGCTCGCCGGCGCGCCTGCGCCGGGCGAGCTCAGCGAAGGCCGCGGCCACCGCCTCCGGGGCTTCCTCGTCGCCGTGGGCGATCAGCCACTCGCGCCTGCGACCGCTCGCATGCTCGAGCAGCGCGCGCGCTTCCACGCGCGGCAGCGCGCTGGATGCGATCAGCGAGTCGTAGGTGATCACGTGCGCGGTCTTGCGGGGCGGGGGCGTCATGGCGCCGGGCGGGGGCGGCGGCGGCACGCGCCGGCGCTCAGGCGACGGACTCTTCGGCCATCGCCGCGAGCTGTTCGGCCTGCAGCGCCGCGGTGAGGGCGTCGATCACCTCGTCGAGCTCGCCGTCCATGATGCGCTCGATCTTGTAGAGCGTGAGGTTGATCCGGTGGTCGGTCACCCGGCCCTGGGGGAAGTTGTAGGTCCGGATGCGCTCGGAGCGGTCGCCGGAGCCGATCAGCGACTTGCGGTGCGCCGATTCCTTCGCATGCGCCTCCTGCAGCCGGCGGTCCTTGAGCCGCGCCGCCAGCACCCGCATCGCCTTCTCGCGGTTGCGGTGCTGCGAGCGGTCGTCCTGGCACTCGACGACGATGCCGGTGGGCAGGTGCGTGATGCGCACCGCGGACTCGGTCTTGTTGACGTGCTGGCCGCCCGCGCCCGAGGCCCGGAACACGTCGATGCGCAGCTCGTCGGGGGAGATCTGCACCTCGCCCTGTTCGTCCGCTTCGGGCATCACGGCCACGGTGCATGCCGAGGTGTGGATGCGGCCCTGGGCCTCGGTTTCCGGCACGCGCTGCACCCGGTGCCCGCCGGACTCGAACTTGAGCCGGGCGTACACCCGGTCGCCGGCCACCCTCAGGATGACCTCCCGGTATCCGCCGAGATCGGAGGGGCTCTCGGACATCAGCTCGGTCTGCCAGCGCTGGCGCTCGGCGTAGCGCAGGTACATGCGCAGCAGGTCGCCCGCGAACAGCGCGGATTCGTCACCGCCGGTACCCGCGCGGATCTCGAGGATCACGTCGCGGTCGTCGTCCGGGTCGCGCGGCAGCAGCAGGCGCTCGAGCACCTCCCGCTCCTGCTCGGCGCGGGCGGCGGCGGCGGCGCCTTCCTCGTCGGCGAACTCGCGCATCTCCGGGTCCGCCCGCATCGTGTCCGCGGCC
>JBKHVS010000024.1:0-22525 GCA_046569945.1 Gammaproteobacteria bacterium
CTCGCGGGTGCCGCGCTCGTCGGTGTTGCCCTGGATCACGACGCGGACGCTGGAGTTGGCGTTCAGGAAGCGGGCATGCGCTTCCAGCGTGCCGCGGTACTCCTCGCGGATCGTGAAGCTGTCGAAGTCGAAGTAGATGCTGCGCTTGGCCAGCGGGCTGGCCGGGTCGTTCAGCGCGTCGCGCGGGTCGACGGTGACCGGGGTGACCTGGCGGCTGCCCGTGCCCGCGCCGGAGCCGTCGGCGCCCGAGCCCTGGCCTGCGCCGGTGCGGGCATCGACCGGCGCGGTGCCGTTCTCGTTGAGCTTGACGGGCGAGCTGCAGCCCACGAGGGCGAGCGCAAGGCCTGCAGTCACCAGCAATTGCCTGATCGTCGTCATGTGTGATTCTCCGGAGCGTTCTGTTGGGGATCGGGTAGGAAAGGGATGGACGGCAGCGCGCCTTCCGGATGCGGCATCACCGCGGGAAGGGACCCCAGGTGGGTTCGCGGATGTCGCCGGCGGCGGACGTGAGGCGCTGCTTGACCCGGCCGTCGACGGTGACCGCCATCAGCGAGTCGCGCCCGCCCGACTGGGTGGCGTACATCACCCAGCGGCCATTGGGGGCGAAGCTGGGCGCCTCCTCGCGGCCGCCGTCGGAGAGCACGCGCTCGGCGCCGTCGGCGAGATCCTTGATGGCCACGAGGAAGCCGCCGTCGCGGCGGGTGACGAAGGCGAGGGTGCGGCCGTCCGGGCTGATGCGCGGGCTGACGTTGTACTGCGACCCGAAGGTGATGCGCGATGCGGCGCCGCCGGAAACGGGCATCCGGTAGATCTGCGGCGATCCGCCGCGGTCGGAGGTGAAGTAGAGGCTGCGGCCGTCCGGGGAGAAGACCGGCTCGGTGTCGATGCCGCTGGAGTTCGTGAGCCGGCGCGCGGCGCCGCCGCCGTCTGCGCCGATCAGGTAGATCTGCGAGAGGCCGTCGCGGGTGAGGGCGACCGCAAGCGAGCTGCCGTCGGGAGACCAGGCGGGTGCGCTGTTGCTGCCCTTGAAGTTGGCCACCGCCTTGCGCTGGCCGGTGGCGAGCGTGTGCACGTAGACCACCGGCTTCTTGGCCTCGAAGGAGACGTAGGCGAGGCGGCTGCCGTCCGGCGACCAGGAGGGCGAGATGATGGGCTCGGGCGAGGTGAGCGGGCTCTGGATGTTCTCGCCGTCCCAGTCGGCGATGTTGAGCCGGTACCGGCTGCCCTGCTTGGACACGAAGGCCACCCGGGTGGAGAAGATGCCCTTCTCGCCGGTGACCCGCTCGTACACCCAGTCCGCGACGCGGTGGGCGGCGAAGCGCAGGTCGGATTCCGGGGCGACGACCGACTCGCCGCCGACGGCCATCTGGCGCACCACGTCGGTGAGCCGGTAGCGGATGTCGTAGCGGCCGTCGGCCAGGCGGGAGATGGTGCCGCCCAGCACGGCATCGGCGCCCCGGGCGCGGAGCTCGGCATGGTTGACCGTGGCAGTGTCGGACAAGGTGACCTGCGGGTCGACGACCCTGAAGACCCCGCTGCGGGCGAGGTCGCTGCGGACGATGGCAACGATGTCCTGGGGCACCCGGCCGTCGGTGGCGAAGCTGGCGATCGCGATCGGGTACTGCGTGGCTCCGACGCCGGAGACGTCCACGCGCATCTGCGCATGGACCGGCAGGTGTCCGAGGAGCGTTGCCGCTGCGGCGAGCAGCGGAAGACGGTGGAACGTGCGGCGGTTCATCGGCATGAACCCATTATAGCGAGGCACCGGTGACGCGCAGGCGAAGGCCCGCGCGCCCTTGCGGCGGGGCCGGAGACCCGGAAGCCACGCGGCCGCCCGGATCCCCGGTCAGCGTTCCTCGCGCGGCGCCTGGGCGATGGTCAGGCTGCCCGGGCAGGTGCCGTCGGGCAGGCGCGGCAGCGGGCTGCTGCGCCGGATCGCCCGCTCGGCCGCCTGGTCCCAGGCCGGCAGGCCGCTCGGGCGAAGCAGCCGCACGGTGGTCACCGAGCAATCGGGCATCACGGTGACCTGGAACTCGGCGCGCGGATTGCCCTGCATGCCAGGGGGGATCTGGAAGACCGTGTTCGACCGGATCAGCGACGAGAGCTTTGCCGCGTAGGCGCCGTCCGCGGCGCCCGCCGCGCCGCCCGAAGCTGCGCCCCGGGCCGCGCCGCTTGCCGCGCCGGTGCTGCCCCCAGGGGTGCCGTCGGCACCCGAGCCGGCCTGCGCCATCATCCGGCGCACATGCTCGGCGCGCTGGGCTTCCGCCACGCGGGTGGCCTCGGCGGCCTTCGCCTCGGCAATCCGTTTCGCCTCGGCCGCCTTCTTCGCCTCAGCGGCCTTTGCTGCCTCCTCGGCCTTCTTCGCTTCGGCTGTCTTGCGGGCTTCCTCGGCCTTTCTCGCCTCAGCCGCCTTCCTGGCATCGGCCGCTTTTCGCGCCTCCTCCGCCTTCTTCGCCTCGGCCAGCTTGCGAGCCTCTTCGGCCTTCTTCGCCTCGGCCAGCTTGCGCGCCTCTTCGGCTTTCTTCGCCTCGGCCAGCTTGCGCGCCTCCTCGGCCTTCTTCTTCTCGGCTTCGAGCTTGCGGCGCTCGGCCTCGCGGCGGGCGCGTTCCTCGGCGGCCTTGCGCTCGGCCTCCTGCCGCTCGGCGCGTTCGCGCTCGAGCCGCTCGCGCTCGCGGCGCTGCTCCAGCGCCAGCTCCGGGTCGGGGCTGGGCTTCTCGACCTTCGGCGGCGCCGGCGGTTCGGGCTCCGGTTCGGGCTTCGGCGCCGGCTCGGGCTCGGGTTTCGGCTCCGGCTTCGGCTTCGGGGGGTCGGGCTGCGGCGCTACCGCGGCGGCCGGCGCGGGCGGCGACCACAGCTCGGCCTGCACCGCCACCGGCTCCTGCTTCTGCCAGTGCACCCCGATGAACAGCATCAGGAAAAGCAGCAGGTGCATGGCCAGCGCCATCAGGAAGGGCTTCGAGACCTTGCCCTCCCCACGCGCAGACGCCCGGCGCGGCCCCTGGGGCGCCGCCCGGCCTTCGGAGCTGACCTGAAGCTTCGGCTCGTTCGTCATCTGTCGTGCGCTCCGGTCAGCCTGCCGGCTTGACCATCAGCGCGGTCCGGACGTTCATCCGCTGCAGCTCGCCCAGGACGTCCATCACGGTCTCGTAGGGCAGGGACTTGTCGGCGCTGATCGCCACCGGCATCTCCGGCGATGCGCGCATGGCCTCGACCGTGGCAGCGAGCTCGCCGCGCCGGATCTCCATCGACTGCGATTCGCCGGTGTTGACGGTGCGCACCCGCAGCTCGCCGCCTTCGCGCACCTGCACTTCGATGTAGGCGTCGGTGCGGGTGTTGCTGCGGCCCGCCGTCGGCAGGTCGACGGATCCGGGCGGCAGCATGGGCGCGGTGACCATGAAGATCACCAGCAGCACCAGCATCACGTCGATGTAGGGCACCACGTTGATCTCGTTCACCATCCGGCGGGACCGGCCGCTGCGGTTGCGCTGGCTGTTCGATGGCATCGGTGCTGGTTTCCTCGCGCGTTCCGGGGGCGGCCTTCAGCGCGCCTGGCGCTGGAGGATGTTCAGGAATTCGTCGATGAAGGTGTCGAAGCGGGTCGAGAGCCGGTCGGCATCATGGGCGAAGCGGTTGTAGGCCACCACCGCGGGGATGGCGGCGAAGAGGCCGATCGCGGTGGCGATCAGGGCCTCGGCAATGCCCGGCGCCACGGCGGCCAGCGTCGCCTGCTGGACGTTGGCGAGCCCGCGGAAGGAATTCATGATGCCCCAGACCGTGCCGAACAGGCCGATGTAGGGACTCACCGAGCCGGCCGAGGCGAGGAAGGCGAGATGCGCCTCGAGCAGGTCCATCTCGCGCTGGTAGGCGGCGCGCATCGAGCGGCGCGCGCCGTCGAGCATCGCGGGCACGTCGCCCGGCTTCTGCTTGCGGGTGCGCAGGAACTCTGCCATTCCGGCCTCGAAGATCCGCGCCAGCGAGCCGCTGCTGCGCTTGCCGTCGCGCAGCTCCTCGAAGAGCCCGCCGAGGTCGCCATCCTTCCAGAAGTCCGCCTCGAATCGGTCGGTGTCTGCGCTGGCGTCCCGCAGCTGGATCCACTTGCGGAAGATCGCGGTCCAGGAGCCGATGGAGATCGCCAGCAGCAGCAGCATGACCAGCTGGACGAGCAGGCTCGCGTTGGCGATCAGGGAAACGAATGAGAGTTCGGGCTGCAAGATGGGTGTTCCTGGTGCCGGTGTGTGGGTGCGGGGTCGCCCGGGACGGCGGGGGCTGACAGCCCGGTCAGAGTGGCGTGCGGAACCGGTCGGTGAGCCAGCGCGGAAAGCCCGCCGGACGGCCGGTGCCGCGGTCGATCGCCGCGATGCGCAGGGCGCAGGCCACCAGCGGCTCCTCGCGGTCCGGCAGCCGCGCGTACTGCGCCAGCCGCATGCTGGCACGGCGGGTTTCGAGCACGTGGACGTCGACGAGCAGCTCGTCGTCGAGCCGCGCCGGGGCCAGGTAGTCGATGGCCAGGTCGCGCACGACGAACACCAGGCCGTGCCGGGCGTCGAGCTCTGTGTGCACGGCGCCCAGCGAACGCAGCCAGTCGGTGCGCGCGCGCTCGAAGTAGCGCAGGTAGTTCGCGTGGTAGACGATGCCGCCGGCGTCCGTGTCCTCGTAGTACACGCGCACGCGAAGCTCGAAGGCGGGCGCCGGCAGGAGCCGCGGGTCGGGCAGGCGGATCGGACGGTCGCTCACGCGGCGGATTCTACCAAGCCGCGAGGGCGGTTTCAGGCGACCGGCACCGGGACCAGCTTCCAGATCACGAACGCGGCGACCATCGCCGCTCCGATCGCCAGGAGCGAGCGCTGGACCGCGCTGCGCCGGTACTCCTCCCAGTCGAAGCGCTCGGCGAGGATCACCGCGGCGGCGAAGCCGGACACCAGCCCGCCGATGTGGGCGGCGTTGTCGATGAAGCTGGAGATGAAGCCCATGAACAGCGAGTAGCCGACGAACAGCAGCATCGACGAGCGCATGCTCGAGGCAAGGCCGGGAGGCAGCTTGGACTGCTTGGTGAACAGCGCCGCGAGCAGCGCCCCGACCACGCCGAAGATCGCCCCCGAAGCCCCCACCGAAACCCCCGTGCGGGCGGCGAAGAACAGGCTGGCCAGCGAGCCGAAGAGCCCGGCGATCAGGTAGATGAGGAGGAACTGGAGGCTGCCGTAGAAGCGCTCGGCGATCCGGCCGGCGTCCCACAGCACCCACATGTTGAAGCCCAGGTGCACCAGGCCGGCGTGCAGCACGGTGGCCGTCATCAGCCGCCAGGGCTGGTCGACCGTGAGCGGCAGCAGGTTGGCGCCCCAGTCGATCAGGCCCTGGACGTCGGGCCGCATCGGGTCGATGCCCGCCGCGAGCATCGCGAGCCAGACCGCCACGTTGGCGACGACGATCGCCCGCGTGGCCCAGGTGCGTGGCGTGGCCTGCGCCAGCCGCGCCGCGAAATCCTCCTCGGCGCTCATCGTGCGCGCTGGACGTCGGTGGGGTCGGCCTCGTCGCCGGCCGGCCAGAGCACGTCGCTGCCGCCGGGCCGGGCCAGTCCGAAGTGCCGCCAGGCGGCCGGGGTGGCGATGCGCCCGCGCGGGGTGCGCTGCAGGAAGCCCTGCTGGATCAGGTAGGGCTCGAGGACGTCCTCGATGGTGTCGCGCTCCTCGCCGATGGCTGCGGCGAGATTGTCGACGCCCACCGGACCGCCGCCGAACTTCTCGATGACCGCCTGCAGCAGCTTGCGGTCCATCATGTCGAAGCCGGCGCGGTCGACTTCGAGCATCGCCAGCGCCGCGTCGGCAACCGCCGAGTCGATGCGCCCGCCGGCCTTGACCTCGGCGTAGTCGCGCACCCGGCGCAGCAGCCGGTTGGCGATGCGCGGCGTGCCGCGCGCGCGGCGCGCGATCTCGCGCGCGCCGTCGGGCTCGATGTGCGCGCCCAGCAGCTGCGCCGAGCGGGCGACGATGCTGGTCAGCTCGTCGGCGGTGTAGAACTCCAGGCGCGCCACGATGCCGAAGCGGTCGCGCAGCGGGTTGGTGAGCATGCCGGCGCGGGTGGTGGCGCCCACCAGCGTGAAGGACTGGAGGTCGAGCTTGATCGAGCGCGCGGCCGGCCCCTCGCCGATCATGATGTCGATCTGGAAGTCCTCGAGCGCCGGGTAGAGGATCTCCTCGACGACCGGCGACAGGCGGTGGATCTCGTCGATGAACAGGACGTCGTTGCGTTCCAGGTTGGTCAGCAGCGCGGCGAGGTCGCCCGGGCGCTCCAGCACCGGGCCGGAGGTCTGGCGCAGGCCGACGCCCATCTCGGCGGCGACGATGTGCGCCAGCGTGGTCTTGCCCAGGCCTGGCGGCCCGAACAGCAGCACGTGGTCCAGCGCCTCGCCCCGGTTGCGCGCGGCGGTGATGAAGATCTCGAGCTGCTCGCGGATGCGGGCCTGGCCGACGTACTCCTGCAGGCGCTTGGGACGCAGCGCCCGCTCGACCGCCTCCTCGTTCGGGGTGACGGCGACCGGAGAGATGAGGCGGTCGTGCTCGATCATGGCTTGGCCAGCAGCTTGAGCGCCTGCTTGATGCCCTCGGAGACGCCGATGCCCTGGGGCAGCTGGCGGGTGACCGCGGCGCATTCGCGCTCCGAGTAGCCGAGCGCGAGCAGCGCGCGCAGGATGTCGGCCTCGGCCTCGGTGGCCGCCGCGCGGCCGGCGCCGGCGAGCTCGGGGGCGAGCTTGCCCTTGAGCTCTAGCAGCAGGCGCTCGGCGGTCTTCTTGCCGATGCCCGGCACCTTCGTGATGCGGCCGGTCTCCTGCAGCGCGACGGCCTGGGCCAGGTCGCCCACCGAGAGGCCGGAGAGCAGCGAGAGCGCGATGCGGGGACCGACGCCGGTGATCCGGATCAGCTGCCTGAAGGCTTCGCGCTCGCCGGCGGTGAGGAAGCCGAACAGCAGGTGCGCGTCCTCGCGGATGACCTGGTGGACCAGCAGGCTGACGCGCTGGCCGCCGGCCGGCAGGTCGTAGAAGGTGCTCATCGGCACGTCGACCTCGTAGCCGAGGCCGTTGACGTCGACCAGCACCGTGGGCGGGGTCTTCTCGAGCAGGGTTCCGGTGATGCGGCCGATCATGCCGGGGAGCTTACACCAGAGGGGAGGGCGGGCCGGCGAGGCGGCGACCGTGGGGAAGGCGGGCCGCCGCGGCCGCGTTCACGGGACGGGCGCCGGGCTCGTGGCCGCCGCCCGGCCCGCACCTGCGTCCGCTACGCCTGGCGGGCGCGCTGCAGCTCGGCGAAGGACGCGCTCTTGTCCACCCGGACGTCCGGGGGCAGCCCCAGCACCCGCTCGGCGATGATGTTGCGCAGGATCTCGTCGGTGCCGCCGGCGATGCGCAGCCCCGGCGCGTACAGCAGTGCCTCCTGGAACCAGGCCTGCAGCGGCGCGAGCGCCGGATCGGTCACCACGCCGGCCATGCCCTGCAGGTCCATGCCGAAGGAGGCGATCTCCTGCAGCTTGCTGGCGCTGACCACCTTGGTGATCGAAGCCTCCGGACCAGGCGTCTGGCCGCGCGACAGCGCGGTCATCGTGCGGAACTTGGTGAACTTCAGCCCCTGCGCCTTCACGTACCAGTCAGCCAGCCGCTCGCGCACCGCGGCGTCCTGCAGCGCGGGCTCGCCTTCGAGTCTGAGCATCCGGGCCAGCCGCAGGATGTCCTGGACGTCGGGGCCGGGCGCGTCGCCCACCGCCAGGCGCTCGTTCATCAGCGTGGTGAGCGAGACCTTCCAGCCTTCGCCGACCGCGCCCAGGCGCTGGGCGTCCGGCACCCGAACGTCGGTGAAGAACACCTCGTTGAAGTTGGAGCTGCCGGCGATCTGCTTGATGCGCCGCACCTCGATGCCGGGGCTCTTCATGTCGATGAAGAACATCGTGAGCCCCGCGTGCTTGGGCACGTTGGGATCGGTGCGGGTGATGACGATGCCGTAGTCGCAGTAGTGCGCCCCGGAGGTCCAGATCTTCTGGCCGTTGATGACCCAGTCGTCGCCGTCGCGCTCGGCGCGGGTGCGCAGGCCGGCCACGTCGGAACCCGCCGAGGGCTCGGAGAAGAGCTGGCACCAGATCTCCTCGCCGCGCAGCGCGGGGCGCACGTAGCGCTCGAGCTGCTCGGGCCTGGCGTACTTCATCATCGTCGGGATGCACATGCCCAGGCCGATCTCGAAGAAGCCGCGCGGCAGCATGTAGCGCGACTCCTCCTGGTTGTAGATCACCTGCTCGATCGGCGTGCCGCCGCGCCCGCCCCAGCTCTTGTCCCAGGTGATGCCGGCGAAGCCGGCGTCGGCCTTCTTCGCCTGCCAGGCCTTCGCCCTGGCCAGCGCGTCGGCCTCCTCGCTGTAGCGGGTGCGGGATTCGGGCTGGTCGTCGCGGCGCAGCTGGGCGTTGGCGTCGAGGAAGGCGCGGGCCTCGGCGCGGAATGCGGCTTCCTGCGGAGTGTCGTTGAAGTCCATGGCGTCGTCCTCAGTGCGTCGTGTGCGAGTCGGCGGCGGGCGTGCCGGCGTCCCAGCGGTCGACCAGGCGGTTCTTCCAGTGCCGGGCGCTGCCCAGCGCAAGCGCGAGCATCTTGGCGCGGCGGTAGAACAGGTGGCAGTCCAGCTCCCAGGTGAAGCCCATGCCGCCATGGGTCTGGATGTTCTCCTTGGAGGCCAGGTGATAGGCCTCGGTGGCGGCGACGCGCGCGGCCGCGGCCGCCAGCGGCAGCTCGGGCGCGTCGGTGGAGAGCGCCCAGGCGCCGTAGTAGGCGTTGGAGCGGGCCAGCTCGGTGGCGATGTAGACGTCGGCCAGCTTGTGCTTGATCGCCTGGAAGGAGCCGATCGGCCGGCCGAAGGCCACGCGGTCCTTCGCGTAGGCGGTGGCCATCTCGAGGCAGGCCTGCGCGCCGCCCACCTGCTCGAAGGCGACCAGCACCGCGGCGCGGTCCAGCAGCGACTGCACCGAGGGCCAGCCCTCGCCGCCGTTGCCGAGCAGCTCGGCCGGCGCGCCGTCGAAGTCCAGGCGGGCCTGGTCGCGGGTGGGGTCGATGGTCTTCAGCGCGGTCCGCGCCACGCCCTTGCCGGCGAGATCGACGATCGCGAGCCGGGGCGTGCCGGTGTCGTCCTTCGCCACCACCACCGCGAAGTCGGCGATGCCGCCGTCGGCCACCGGCCACTTGGAGCCGTTCACCGAGCCGCCCTGCAGCCGGGCAGCGACGGCCTCGGGGCGGGGATTGTCGGCGCCCTCGCCGATCGCGAACGCGCCGATCAGCTCGCCGGCGGCCAGCTTCGGCAGGTACTTCTGCTTCTGCGCGTCGCTGCCGTGGGCCAGGATGGCCTCGGTGGCCAGGTAGACCGAGGAGGCGAAGGGGATCGGCGCGATCGCGCGGCCGAGCTCCTCGGCGAGCACGCAAAGGCCTTCGTGGCCCAGGCCGGCGCCGCCGTAGGACTCGGGCACCGCCGCGCCCAGCCAGCCCATCTGCGCCACCTGCTGCCAGAGCTCGCGGTCGTAGGGCGCGTGGCCCTCGAGGATGCGCCGCACCGTCTTGGTGGGGCAGCGCTCGGAGAGGAACTTGCGCGCTTCGTCGCGCAGCATGTTCAGATCCTCGGAAAAATCGAAGTTCATGGGGTCTTCGCCTCCAGGAGTCGTCGGGGGGAACTCCGGGAGGATCGCCTGCCGGGCTGCGGATTGGCGACCCCCGGGGGCGTCTCTGGGTCCATTTCCTGCGAGGGGGCGCCCTGCGTGAGTCGCCAGCGCGGTCCGCGGGCGGGGGTGTGCCGGGCCGGGACTCGGACGCCGCACGCCTCAGCGCATCCTGCCGCGCTTGATGCGCACGCCGCGCAGCGCGGCCGGCGCGGACATCCCGGCTGCCGTGGCCATCATCGTGGCCGCGTGCGCGTGGCACACCGCACAGGCCAGCGCGTCGGCCGCATCGGTCGACGGCAGCCCCGGCAGCGCGAGCAGCCGCTGCACCATCGCCTGCACCTGCGATTTGGCGGCGCGCCCGGTGCCCACCACCGCCTGCTTGACCTGCACCGCGGTGTACTCGTGCACCGGCAGCCCGGCGGCCACCAGCGTGGTGACCGCGGCGCCGCGTGCCTGCCCCAGCAGCAGCGTGGACTGCGGGTTGACGTTTACGAAGATGATCTCGACCACCGCCGCCTCGGGGCGATACTCGCCGATCACTTCGGTGATGCCTGCATGGATGACGCCCAGCCGCGGCGGCAGCGCGCCCGGCGGGATTCGGATCACGCCGCTGGCCACGTAGCGCAGCCGCGGCCCGTCGACGTCGATGATGCCGAAGCCGGTGACGCGCAGGCCGGGGTCGATGCCGAGGATTCTCAAGCCGTATCGGCGCTCGTCAAGCCAACGGGGCCATGCGCTGGCGCAGCCACTCCGCCAGCGACGGTTCGTCGATGTCGCCGGCCGCCACCCCGAGCATCGTCAGGACGCAGTCGGCGTCGTCCGCCACGAGCGATTGGCCGTTCAGCGCGAGGAACAGCTCCATCGCGACGAAGGCGGTTCGCTTGTTCCCGTCCAGGAACGGGTGATTGCGGGCGATCCCGAAGCCGTACGCCGCCGCGCAGTCGGCAAGGTCCGGAGATCCGTAGCCGGCGAGATTGCGCGGACGCGCGAGCGCCGATTCGAGCAGGCCGCTGTCGCGGATCCCCACCAGGCCGCCGTGCTCGGCGAGTTGGGCTTCGTGGACCGCGTCGATGACCTCGTCATCGATCCAGACGTAGCCGTCCACGGCTACTTCGCCAGTTCGGCCAGCACGTTGCGGCGCCGCTTCATGATCTCGCGGGCCTTCTCCATCTGCGCCTCGAACTCCGGATTGGTGACGGTCAGGCGCACGCCGTTGGGGGACTCGGTCAGGAAAATGGCGTCGCCCTTCTCCAGGTGCAGGCGCGCCAGCACCTCCTTGGGCAGCACCACGCCGACCGAGTTGCCGATCTGGGTGAGTTTCAGCACGTGCATCGCGGGCTCCGGTGAGGTTATTACAGACGTAATAATCTCGCGGAACCCGCGGGGGGGCAAGGGCAGGGAGCCGAAGCGCGTCGGTGCGAGGCCGCCGAGCTGCCGGGCAGGGCGCCCGGGCCGACGCAGCCCGCGCCCGCTCAGTGCCGGAAGTGCCGCACCCCGGTGAAGACCATCGCCACGCCGCGCTCGTCGGCGGCGGCGATCACCTCCTCGTCGCGCACCGAGCCGCCGGGCTGGATCACCGCCACCGCGCCGGCGTCGACGACCACGTCCAGGCCGTCGCGGAAGGGGAAGAAGGCGTCGGAGGCCACCACCGAGCCGGCCAGCGTCAGGCCGGCGTTCTCGGCCTTGATCGAGGCGATGCGCGCGGAGTCGATGCGGCTCATCTGGCCTGCGCCGACGCCCAGCGTCATCTGCCCGCCGCAGAAAACGATGGCGTTGGACTTCACGTACTTGGCCACGCGCCAGGCGAACAGCAGGTCGGCGAGCTGCTCGGGCGTGGGCGCCTTCTTCGTGACGACCCGGAGGTCGGCCTGGGACATCTCGTGGTTGTCGGCGGTCTGGATCAGCAGACCCGAGCCGACCCGCTTGACGTCGGTCGCATTGCGTCCGCGCGCCCAGTCGGTGTCGCCGTCGGCGCGCACCTCGGACAGCGGGATCTCGAGCAGCCGGACGTTGGCCTTCGCGGCGAACACCGCCTTGGCCTCGTCGGTGTATCCGGGCGCCATCAGCACCTCGACGAACTGCTTCGCCACCAGCTTCGCTGCCTCGCCGTCCAGCGGCCGGTTGAAGGCGATGATGCCGCCGAAGGCCGAGGTGGGATCGGTCTTGAAGGCGCGCGAGTAGGCCTCGGTGCAATCCGCACCCAGCGCCACGCCGCAGGGGTTGGCGTGCTTGACGATGACGCAGGCGGGGGTGTCGAAGCTCTTGACGCACTCCCAGGCGGCGTCGCCGTCGGCGATGTTGTTGTAGGAGAGCTCCTTGCCCTGGATCTGGCGCGCGGTGACCAGCGAGCCGGGGGCCGGGTACAGGTCGCGGTAGAGCGCGGCGTGCTGGTGCGGGTTCTCGCCGTAGCGCAGGTCCTGCAGCTTGACGAAGCGGCCGTTGGACTGCGCGGGGAACAGGCTGCGCGAACCGTCGGCCTGCAGCGCGGACAGGTAGTCGCTGATGGCGGCGTCGTAGTTGGAGATGCGGTTGAACGCGGCCACCGACAGCGCGAAGCGGGTGGCGTCGGACAGGCCGCCGTCGCGCTTCAGTTCCTCGAGCACCGGGCCGTACTGCGCGGCGTCGGTGAGCACGCCGACGTCGCGCCAGTTCTTCGCGGCCGAGCGCACCATCGCCGGGCCGCCGATGTCGATGTTCTCGATGGCGTCCTCGAGCGTGCAGCCGGGCCTGGCCACCGTGGCCTCGAACGGGTAGAGGTTCACCACCAGCAGGTCGATGGCGCCGATCCCGTGCTGCGCGATGGCCTGCATGTGGGCGGGCAGGTCGCGACGCGCGAGCAGGCCGCCGTGGATGGTCGGGTGCAGCGTCTTGACGCGGCCGTCGAGCATCTCGGGGAAGCCGGTGTGGTCGGAGACCTCGACCACCTTGACTCCTGCGTCGGCGAGCAGCTTCGCCGTGCCTCCGGTGGAGAGGATCTCCACGCCCAGCGCGGCCAGCGCGTTGCCGAGTTCGACGATGCCGGATTTGTCCGAGACGCTGATCAGCGCTCGCCTGACGCGGTGGGCCATGATGTTGTCCGTTCCCATTGTTGGTTGAGCATTTGCCGCTGCGTCGTGCGCAGGGCCTGTTCGCGCCGCACCGGGGTCCGGAGCGGCCTGGACAGGGCCTACAGCATCCCGTGCGCCTGGAGCTTCTTGCGCAGCGTGTTCCGGTTGATGCCGAGCATCTCGCTGGCGCGCAGCTGGTTGCCGTGCGCCTGCTTCATCACCACCTCGAGCATGGGCCGCTCGACGGCGCGCATCACCATGTCGTAGATGCAGCTCGGCGGGGTTCCGTCGAGATCGCGGAAGTACTTCTCGAGACTGCGCGTGACGGCCTCGTCGATCGATTGCGGCTTGGTCATGCGACCTGTCTCCGGGGATGGATTCCGTCGTTGGCGGCTGCCGCTTTGGCGGGCCGGCGCTGCGCTGCCAGCGCATCGTGCAGACGGTCGATCGAGGCCAGCTGCAGCTCGGGCGACTCGATCCGGTTGAACTCGGCACGCAGCGCCTGCCAGGCGGGCAGCCCGGCGAGGTACCAGCCCACGTGCTTGCGCGCGGTGCGCACGCCGGTGTGCTCCCCGTAGAACGCGTAGTGGTCGAGGAGATGCGCGCGCAGCAGCGCGTGGATCTCGGCGAGCGTGGGCGGTGCGAGGGTCTCGCCGGTGGCCAGGTGATGGGCGATCTCGCGGAAGATCCAGGGCCGGCCCATGGCGGCGCGGCCGATCATCACGGCGTCCGCGCCGGTGTGGCGCAGCACGGCCGCGGCCTTGGCGGGGGAGTCGATGTCGCCGTTGGCCACCACGGGGACGCGGACCGCCGCCTTCACGGCTGCGATGGTGTCGTACTCGGCCGAGCCGGCGTAGCGGTCGGCCCGGGTGCGGCCATGGACGGTGATCATCGCCACGCCCGCCGACTCGGCCAGGCGCGCCAGGCGGACCGCGTTGCGTTCGTCGGGGGACGGGCCGGTGCGCATCTTCAGCGTGACCGGCACGTCGACCGCGCGGACCACGGCCTCGACGATGCCGATGGCGAGCGCCTCGTCGGCCATCAGCGCGGAGCCTGCGAAGCGGTTGCAGACCTTGCGCGCCGGGCAGCCCATGTTGATGTCGACGATCTGCGCGCCGCGGTCGACGTTGAAGCGCGCGGCCTCGGCCATCATCCCGGGCTCGGCGCCGGCGATCTGCACTGCGCGGGGCTCGGTCTCGCCTGCGTGGTCGATGCGGCGGGTGGTCTTCACGCTGTCGCGCAGGCGCGGGTTCGACGCCACCATCTCGGAGACCGCATGGCCCGCACCCAGGGCCTTGCAGAGCTGGCGGAACGGGCGATCGGTGACACCTGCCATCGGCGCAACGAAGACGTTGTTGCGCAGAAGGTGGGGGCCGATTCTCATTCGCGCGGGCTCCTGGCTGAAGCGCGGCGCAGTCGTGACTGCGTCCAATGAAGAACGGCGCGACCGGGGCCGCGCCGAAGGGAAGCGAATTCTAGCGAAAAGTGCGCTGCACAGGAAATGGGCAGCGCAGCATCGGCTGCGGCGTTCAGCGATGTCCGAACATCAGGCGCCGCGCAAGCGCCGAGCGCGCCGGCGGCGCCACGTCGAGCGCCGCGAGCGCGACCGACTGCAGCGGCCGCAGCGGCGCCACCGTGAAGATCCGTGCCAGGGCGTCGGTCAGGCCGATGGTGCCGAGGCGGTCGGCGCGGCGCGCCTGCGCGAAGCGCCGCAGCGCAGCATCCTCCGCAAGGCCCTCCGCAGCGGCCTCGGCAAGGCTGCGGGCGAGCTCGAAGGCGTCGCGCAGGCCGAGGTTCAGCCCCTGGCCTGCCACCGGGTGCAGCGCCTGGGCGGCATTGCCGATCCAGGCTTCGCTGCCGCGCACGATCCTGCGCCGGGTGCGGCGCACCATAGGAGCGACGAAGCAGGGCGAGGCGATCGCCAGCCGGCCCAGCGGCCAGCCGAAGGCTTGCTGCAGCTCGGCCGCCAGCGCCGCAGGGTCGAGCGCTGCGCGGCGGCGGCTTTGCGCTGGCGCGCCGCACCAGACCAGCGAGTAGCGGCGCGGCTCGGGCAGCGGCAGCAGCGCGAGCGGGCCTTCCGGAGTGAAGCACTCCCAGGCCGTGGTGCCGTGCGCCTGCTCGGCCTCGACTTCGGCGAGCAGCGCCGCCTGGCCGAAGTCGAGCACCGAGGCGTCCTCGCCGGCGTCGCCCTCGGCATGGATCCGCAGGCCGGCAGGGAACGCTTCGTCCTCCGCGGGGCCGGAGTAATCGAACAGGCCGGCGCTGCGGGCGGCATCCCGGAGCGCCTCGAGCAGCGCGGCGTAGCGGACCACGTAGCCCAGCGCAGGCGCGCGCATCTGGGCCGCGGCGATCCGCGTGCGCCCGGGGTGGCCGGTCACCGACACGTCGACGGTGGCGATCGGCGCTGCGGCCGGCGGGCGCGCAATGCGCTGCAGCAGCTGCCAGGAGCCCAGCGACAGGGCGAGCTGGCGCGCGGCCAGCGCCGCGGGCAGCGGCTCGTCGCGGCGTTCGAGGCGCAGCCGGCGGCGGTCGATGCCCTGGCGCAGTGCGAACAGCGCGAAGGCCAGCGCCACCGGGCCGCTGCCGGTCACCTGGATGACGGGGAGGGCGGCCGCCATGGCAGGCGTCAGCCGCGCATCAGCGCTTCGATCTCGCCGGCCGCCTTGGGGACGCCGCCGGTCAGGATCTCGCATCCGCCTTCGGTGACCAGCGCGTCGTCCTCGATGCGGATGCCGATGCCATGGAAGCCTGCCGGAATGTCCTCGGCCGCCTGAACGTAGATGCCCGGCTCGATGGTGAGCACCATCCCGGGCCGCAGCACGCGCCAGGGCCGCGCGTCGCCGGCGCCGTGCGAGCCCGGCTCGCGGTACTCGCCGCAGTCGTGCACGTCCATGCCGAGCCAGTGGCTGGTGCGGTGCATGTAGAAGCGCCTGAACGAGCCGCTCTCGAGGGCCCCGTCGACGCTGCCTGCGAGCAGGCCGTGGTCGATCATGCCCTGTACCAGCACCCGCACCGCGGCTTCGTGCGGATCGGTGAAGCGCGCTCCGGGCCGGGTCGCGTCGATCGCGGCATGCTGGGACGCGAGCACGATGTCGTAGAGCGTGCGCTGGGGGCCGCTGAAGCGGCCGCTGACCGGGAAAGTGCGGGTGATGTCCGAGGCGTAGCCGTCGAGCTCGCAGGCCGCGTCGATCAGCAGCAGGTCGCCGTCGCGCAGCAGCGCATTGTTCTCGCGGTAGTGCAGCACGCAGGCGTTGCGTCCGCCGGCCACGATGGAGCCGTAGGCCGGGAACTGCGCGCCGCGGCGCCTGAACTCGTAGAGCAGTTCGGCCTCGACCTCGTGCTCGTGCATCCCGGGGCGGGTGGCGCGCATCGCGCGCACGTGCGCGGCGGCGGAGATCTCGCCCGCGCGGCGCATCACGGCCGCCTCGTGCGCGTCCTTGACCAGGCGCATCTCGTCGAGGATGGCGTGGATGTCGATCGCCGCCGCGGGCGCGGAGACGCCGACGCGGGCCTGGGCGCGCACCGCGGCGAGCCACTGCCGCAGGCGCGCGTCCTGGGCGCCGTCCGCGCCCAGCGCGCAGAAGACCGCGGGGCGGTCGGCCAGCAGCGCCGGCATCTTCTCGTCGAGCGCCGTGAAGGGATGGGCGTGGTCGAAGCCGAAGCGCTCGCGCGCCAGCTCCGGGCCGTGCCGCCAGCCGTCCCAGATCTCGCGCTCGGCGTTCTTTTCGCGGCAGAACAGGATCGACTCGCTCGCATGCGCGTCCACCCGCATCACCAGGGCCGCCTCCGGCTCCTGGAAGCCGGTGAGGTAGTAGAAGTAGCTGTCCCAGCGGTACGGGTACTCGCTGTCCCGGTTGCGCGCCACCTCGGGCGCTGTGAACACCACGGCGACGCCGCCGCCGAGCTCGCGCATGCGTGCTGCGAGCCGCTCGCGGCGGGCTGCGTGGACATCATCGGCCTTCATGGGGAGTCTCCTGTGCGAGTTGCGCGTCGAGCTGCGCCAGCCGTTGCGGCGTGCCGACGTCGATCCAGCGTCCGGTGTGGAGTTCGGCGCCGGCCCGGCCCTCGGCTGCGGCGGCGCGACGAAGCGGCGCCAGCGGCGCGCGCGCGCCGCGGCCGATGCCGGCGAACAGCGACGGCCGGTAGACGCCGATGCCGCTGAAGGTGAACCGGGGGCCCGTGGCCCGGTCGAGCAGCCGGCCGTTTTCGAGCGCGAAGTCGCCGCCGGGATGCTGGGGCGGGTTGTCGACGAGCACGCACCAGGCGTCCAGCGCGGCCGCGTCCATCTGCAGCGCGATGCTGCGCGCGCGGCCGGGGTCGAAATCGCACCAGACGTCGCCGTTGACGACGAGGAAGGGCGCCGCCCCGAGCAGGGGCAGCGCGTTGGCGATTCCGCCCGCGGTCTCCAGCGCCTGCGCCTCCGGGGACCAGGCGATCGACAGGCCCCACCGGGAGCCGTCGCCGAGCGCAGCCTCGAGCTGCGCACCGAGGTGCGCGTGGTTGATCGCCACCTGCCGGAAGCCCGCCCGCACGAGCCGCTCCAGGTGCCAGACGATCAGCGGCTTGCCGCCGGCCGGCAGCAGGGGCTTGGGGCAGCGGTCGGTCAGCGGCCGCATCCGCTCGCCGCGGCCCGCCGCAAGGATCATCGCGCGCATCGTGGGGCGGGCGTCAGAAGGTGTAACCGACGCTGGCCTCGCGGCCCTCGATCCGGTCGATCAGCCTGGCCAGCGGCGTGAAGGCGCCGTAGCGGGACGCGGTGCGCGCCACGTAGGCGAGCACCCGCGGCATGTCGGCCAGGTAGCGATCCTTGCCGTCGCGGTGCCACAGCCGCGCGAAGATGCCGAGGACCTTGAGGTGGCGCTGCAGGCCCATCCATTCGAAGTCGCGGTAGAAGTCGCCGAAGTCGGCAGCCACCGGCAGCGAGGCCTTGCGCGCCCGCTCCCAGTGCCGGACCGCCCAGTCGATCTCGCGCTCCTCGGGCCAGCTCAGGTAGGCGTCGCGCAGCAGCGAGACCAGGTCGTAGGTGACCGGGCCGTGGACCGCGTCCTGGAAGTCGAGCACGCCGGGGCCGGCGCCGTCGCCGTCGCCGAGCCGCATCAGGTTGCGGCTGTGGTAGTCGCGATGGACGAACACCCGCGGCTGGGCGAGGTTGTTGGCGAGCAGCAGCTCGAAGCTGTGCTGCAGCGCGTTGCGGTCGTCGTCGGTGAGCCGGGCTTCCTTGTGCCGCCCGAGGTACCAGTCCGGATAGAGCGAGAGCTCGCGCAGCAGCAGTTCGCGATCGTAGTCGGGGAGCACCGAGGGCCGGCTCGCCGCCTGCAGCGACACCAGCGCGCGGCTCGCGTCGGCGTACAGGCCGTCGGCGTTGGCTTCGTCGAGGACGTCCAGGTAGGTCTCGCTGCCGAAGTCGGTCAGCAGCAGGAAGCCCGCGTCGAGGTCGGCTTCGAGCACTTCCGGCACCCGCATGCCGGCCTCCCCGAACAGGCGCGCCACCGCCACGAAAGGCCGGCAATCCTCCATCGGAGGCGGCGCGTCCATCGCGATCAGCGAGCGGTGGGACGGGTGCCCGGAGTCGAGCCGGAAATAGCGGCGGAAGCTGGCGTCGTTCGACGCGGGGCGGATCGATCCGGTCGACAGCGCCCATTCCGGCGACAATGCGGCCAGCCAGCCAAGCAGCTGTTCCAGCCTGGCGTCGCCGCCTGCGGCTGAGGGAGAGACGGTCATCGTGGTCATGCTCGGACGGATAGGGTCAGGATCGCGGGCGCCGGGGCCGGACGGACGGGTTCGTATAATAGAAGATCAAACGCGAGGGCTTCCTTTCCCTTCCGGTTTTCCGCACTGCTGACGCTGGCCTGGTGCGCCTCGGTGCAGGCGGCCGGAGGCGAGGGCGTGTCGCTTCGCCTCGAGACGCAGCTCAACGAGGCCGGCGCCGCGCAGACCGAAGGGCGGCCGGTCTACGGCCGGGCGGATTCGCTCAGCGGCCGGCCCGGCCGCGACTTCACCCTGGAGGGCGACGCCGAACTGCGGCGCGCAGGCACCGTGGTGCGCGGCAACCGCATCACCTGGTATCCCGAGGACGAGGAGGTGCTGGCGGTGGGCGCGGTGCGCGTGGTGCGCCAGGGAAGCGTCTTCACCGGCCCGGAGCTTCGGCTCAAGCTCGACAGCACCGAGGGCTTCTTCACCTCGCCGAGCTACGAGCTGCCGCTCTACAACGGCCGCGGCCACGCCGAGCGCGTGGATTTCCTCGGCCCGGACCGCATCGGCCTGCGCAACGCCACCTACACCACCTGCCGCCCCGAGGATCCGGACTGGGTCCTCAGTGCCGAGGACCTGGTGATCGACACCGAGGAGGAATCGGGCAAGGGGCGCTGGGCCGGGCTCAGCCTGGGCGGACGCAAGGTGCTGTCGGTGCCCTGGTTCGCCTTCCCGCTGGGCGACCGGCGCCGCAGCGGCTTCCTGACCCCGGGCTTCGCGATGACCTCGCGCACCGGCCCCGAGTTCGTCCTGCCCTACTACTGGAACATCGCGCCGAACCGCGACCTCACGCTGCACCCCAGGGTGATGGTGCGCCGCGGACTGCAGCTGGGCGCCCAGTACCGCTACCTGGACCACACCTACCAGGGCGACCTGAAGGTGGAGTACACCCCCGACGATTCGATCGCCGGGAGGAGCCGCCATCTCTACAGCTTCCAGCACTCCTTCGCCGACCTCGGCGGCTGGGGGGGCTGGGTCAACATGCGCGGCGTCTCGGACGACAACTACTTCGTCGATTACTCGCGCTCCATCCTGTCGAGCTCGGAGCGGGTGCTGCCGCGCGACGTGCTGGCCACGCGCCGCATGGGCGACTGGACCCTGCTGGCGCGGGCCACCCGTTACCAGAGCATCCTCGACGCCCGGCTCGCGCCGCCCTACGAGCGGGTGCCGCAGTTCAACGCGACTTGGGCGAAGCGCGGCGTCGGCGGCTTCGACGTGGACGCGGTGTTCGACGCGACCTGGTTCCAGCGCCCGCTGCAGGGCTCGCCGGAAGGCTTGCGGATGGTCGCCTTCCCGCAGGTGAGCTACCCGATCGTGCGCCCGGGCTGGTTCGTCGTGCCCAAGCTGGGCCTGCACCTGTCGAGCTACCGGCTCGACGGCGGGTCGCCGCTCGCCGACACCTCGCTGCACCGCTCGGTGCCGGTCTTCTCGCTCGATGCGGGCCTGGTGTTCGAGCGGCCGGCCAGCTTCTTCGGCCGCGACCTCACCCAGACGCTCGAGCCGCGCCTCTTCTACGCCCGAGCGCCCTACCGGGATCAGTCGGCCTTCCCGGTGTTCGACACCGGCGTCGCCGATTTCGGCTTTCCGCAGCTGTTCTCCGAGAACAGCTTCGTCGGCCACGACCGGATCGCCGATTCCAACCAGCTCACCACCGCAGTCGTCTCGCGCCTGATCGAGCCGGCTACCGGGGCGGAATCGCTCAGGTTCGCCATCGGCCAGCGGATGTACTTCTCCGACCAGCGCGTGTCGATCCCCGGCGTGGCGGCGCGCAACGACAAGCGCTCCGACCTGCTGTTCGCGGCCACGGCCGGGCTCGGGCGGGGAATGAGCATCGACGCCGGCCTCCAGTACAGCGTGCGCGACTCCGAGGTGCCCAGGCTGAACCTGCTCTGGCGCTACCTGCCGGGCGACGGCAGGATCCTCAAT
Source organism: Gammaproteobacteria bacterium (assembly GCA_046569945.1). Lineage (GTDB taxonomy): Bacteria > Pseudomonadota > Gammaproteobacteria > Burkholderiales > Burkholderiaceae_E > Quisquiliibacterium. The sequence goes on from JBKHVS010000024.1 coordinate 20,400, forward strand.
GCGGGCGTGCGCTACCTGCGCGACGAGCTCGGGCAGATCGACACCTCCTGGCGCTGGCCGCTGGCGCCGCGCTGGACGATGATGGGCCGGGTGAACTACTCCTGGCTCAAGGAGCGCGTCGACCCGGCGTCGGGCCAGCTCGTCGACGCCAAGCCGGGAATCATCGAGGGCGTGCTGGGCCTGGAGTACATCGTCGACTGCTGGACCCTGAGGCTGGTGACCCAGCGCTTCGTCACCGCCGAGGGACGCAACACCTCGGCCTTCTTCCTGCAGTTCGAGCTGGCCGGACTCGCCCGGCTGGGCTCGGACCCGTTTGATATATTGCGCCGGAACATCCCCGGCTACCGGCTGCCGAACGACCGTCCGGCGCTGCCCTCCCGCTTCTTCGGATACGAATGAACCTTTCCCTTCGATCGATCGTGTTCCTCGCCTGCCTGTTCTGGGCCGCGCTGGCAGGCGCCCAGTCGGGCGCCGCGCCGCGCGCGCTCGACCGGGTGGTCGCGGTCGTCAACAGCGACGTGGTCACGGCCAGCGAGCTCGCCTCGCGGGTGCGCAGCGTGGAGCGCCAGCTTCGCCGGCAGCGCATCCAGGCGCCGCCGGGCGACGTGCTCGAGAAGCAGGTGCTCGAGCGACTCGTGATGGACCGGGCGCTGGTGCAGATGGCGCGCGAGCAGGGGCTTCGCGTTGACGACGCGCAGCTCGAGCGCGCGGTTGCCGGAATCGCCAGCGAGAACGGACTGAGCGCGTCGCAGCTGCGGGCCCAGATCGAGGCCGACGGCGTCAGCTTCGCGAGGTTCAGGGAGGACCTGCGCGAGGAGCTCCTGGTCGCGCGGCTGCGCGAGCGGGAGGTCGACGCCCGGATCCAGATCAGCGAGGCGGACATCGATGCCTTCCTCGCCGAGCAGCGCGACGCCAGCGGCGCCCAGCCCGAGTACGAGCTCGCCCAGGTGCTGCTGCGCGTGCCCGAGGGCGCATCGGCCGCCGAGATCGAGCGCCAGCGGCTGCGCGGCGAGGAGGTGATCCGGCAGGCGCGCGCCGGCGGGGACTTCGCGCGGCTCGCCGCGGCCTTCTCGGACGCGCCCGATGCGATGAGCGGCGGCGCGCTGGGTCCGCGCACCGCCGACCGGCTGCCCGAGCTCTTCGCCAAGGCTGCCGGGTCGATGCAGCCCGGCGAAGTGTCCGGGCTGCTGCGCAGCCCCAACGGCTTCCACGTGCTCAAGCTGATCGCCCGGCGTGACGCCGGGGCAGCGAAGCTCGAGGGCGGCCCGGTCACGCAGACCCGGGCCAGGCACATCCTGATCCGCCCGTCCGAGCTCGTCTCCGAGCCGGAGGTGCTGCGCCGCCTCGGCGAGATCCGCAGCCGCCTGCAGGCGGGCGGCGCCGACTTCGCCGAGCTGGCGCGCCAGTATTCGGTGGACGGCAGCGCCGGCCGGGGCGGCGATCTCGGCTGGATCTACCCGGGCGACACGGTGCCGGATTTCGAGCGGGCGATGAACGCGCTCCAGCCCGGCCAGCTCAGCGAGCCGGTGCGAACCGAGTTCGGCTATCACCTGATCCAGGTGCTCGAGCGCCGCACCGACGCCGCCTCCCCGGAGCGAGTGCGGGCGCTGGCGCGCCAGGCGCTGCGCGAGCGGCGCATCGAGGAGACGCTGCAGGACTGGCTGCGTCAGGTGCGCGATCGCACCTACGTCGAATACCGCGATCGCTGACCCCTCCGTGGCCCACGTCGCGCGCAAGCGGTTCGGCCAGCATTTCCTCTGCGATCGCTCGGTGATCGAGGCGATCGTGTCCGCGATCGACCCGAAGGCGGGCGAGCTGCTGGTGGAGATCGGGCCGGGGCTTGCGGCGCTGACCGATGCGCTGCTTCGGCGCGTGCCCGCGCTGACCGCGATCGAGATCGATCGCGACCTTGCCGCCCGCCTGCGCAGGCGCTACGGCGACCGGCTGGAGCTGGTCGAGGCCGACGTGCTGGAGGTGGACCTGCGGGCGCTGGCGGCGGAGCTCGCGGCCATGACCACCGCCCAGCGCGCCGAGGTGCCCGGCCTCAACCGCGACCGCGCCGACATCGTCGCCGCCGGGGCGGTGGCGATCGCCGAGGTCGCCGCGGCGGCCGGGGTCGCCGAGCT
>JBKHVS010000024.1:22535-26446 GCA_046569945.1 Gammaproteobacteria bacterium
CTGCGGGCGCTGGCGGGGCAGCGGCAGATGCGCCTCGTCGGCAACCTGCCCTACAACATCTCGAGCCCGCTGCTGGTCCGCCTGCTCGACTTCCGCGACTGCGTGGCCGACCAGCACTTCATGCTTCAGAAGGAGGTCGTCGACCGGATCGTCTCCGGCCACGGCTGCGCCGCCTACGGCCGGCTGGGGGTTCTGCTGCAGGCCTACTACGACGTGGAGGCGCTCTTCGACGTGCCGCCGGAGGCTTTCGATCCGCCGCCCCGCGTCGATTCGGCGGTGGTGCGGATGCTGCCCAGGCCGAAGCCCCCGGAGCTGGAGCCCGAGGTGCTTTCGGAACTGCTGGCCGCGGCGTTCGGCAAGCGGCGCAAGATGCTGCGCGGCACGCTGCTGCCGTGGCTGGAGGCGCGCGGGGTCGATGCGGAGACGCTGGTCGAGCCCACCGCGCGCGCGGAGGACGTCCCGGTCGAGGTCTACGTGGAGCTGGCCTCGCGGCTGCGCAGCCAGCGCCTCGCGCGCTCGTAGTCCGGGTACAGGTCTGCCACGGCGCGCCAGAAGCGGGGACCGTGGTTCATCTCGCGCAGGTGCGCGAGCTCGTGGCAGATCACGTAGTCGACGATGTGCGGCGGAAAGTGCACCAGCCGCCAGTTCAGCCTGATCGAACCGTTGGCGCTGCAGCTGCCCCAGCGGGTGCGGGCGGACGACAGCGCCCAGCTCCGGGGCGCGATGCCGAAGCTCGCCTCGTAGTGCGCCAGGCGCAGCGCGAACAGCGTCCGCGCCTCCGCCTTCAGCCATCCCTGCGCGCGCTCGCGCACCTCCTCGATCGGCGCCGACGCGGACAGCGCGATGCACAGCTCGCGCCCTTCGCGCCGCGGGGCGGCCCGCCGGCCGCGATCGACGCGGATCACCAGGTCTTCGCCCAGGTAGGGAAGCGACCCGCCGTGCTCCCAGCGGACGGCGCGGCGTTCCGCGTGCGCCTGGCGGTCGCGCCATTCGTCGAGCTTGCGCAGGATCCAGTCGCCGCGCTCCGCGAGCGCCGCCTCGATGCGGGCCTGCGCGACGCTGCGCGGCGCGGTGACCGTCAGACCCCGCCGGTCGATGGTGAACCCGATGGTGCGGCGATCGGAGCGGCACAGCTCGTACTCGACGAAGACGCCGTCGAGCCGCGCCAGCCGGCGGCCGGCGCGCTGCACCGGCGGGGCGGCGGGGGGCGCGCCGACCAGCGGCAGCGACAGCTGGCGCGCTGCGTCCGCGAGCGTGTTTGCGAGCCTGCCCAGGCGCTTCATGCGAGCCCGTCCGAGCCGCGGCCGTCGTCCCGGCGCGCGCGCCGATCGCCCTCCCGGCCCGCGTCCCGGTCCGCGCTCCGTCCAGCGTTCCGTCCCGAATTCCGGCCCTCATCGTGCTCGCGCGCGCGTTCCGGCTGGCTGCCGGGCGCCGCGGCCGCATACGCATGCGGGCTGATCCGGCGCATCTCGGCCTCGATCCAGCGCTCGACCTCGCGGCCGAGCTGCTCCGGCGACTTCCCTTCCGGCGAGATCGGCGGACCGATCGACACGGTGATCAGGCCGGGCCGCTTCAGGAAGGCGCGGCGCGGCCAGCACTCGCCGGAATTCACCGCCACCGGGATCACCAGCGCCCCGGTGCGCACCGCGAAGCGGGGTCCGCCGGTCTTGTAGCGGCCCTGCGCGCCGACGCGGGTGCGGGTGCCCTCCGGAAACATGATCAGCCACCGGCCCGCGGCGAGCTTGCGCGCGCCCTGGCGGACCACCTGCTCGAAGGCATCGGTGCCGCGGCGCCGGTCGATGTGGATCATGTCGAGCAGCCAGATCCCCCAGCCGAAGAACGGTATGAACAGGAGCTCGCGCTTGAACACGTAGCAGAGCTCATGCTTCATGAAGGTCGGGTAGAACAGCGTCTCCCAGGTGGACTGGTGCTTGGAGAGGACGATGGCGGGGGCGTCGGGGAGGTTCTCCGCCCCGATCACCCGGTGGCTGATGCCCAGGATCGTGCGCGCGCCCCAGATCACCATGCGCGGCCAGAGAATCGTGAATCGATAGCGCGCATGCAGCGGCAGCGGCGCGCACAGAAGACAGCCGATCGCCACCGGGACCACGGTGACCAGCTGGAAGACCAGGAAGACGATCGAGCGCAGCGCGAGGACTGCGGAAGAGGGGACGTTGCGGTTGACTGTCATCGGCGGGGCGGGCGGGGCGGGGCGGATGGCGGGTCGTTGGCGCCGTCGACCGCAGCGGCTCAAGGCGCGAGTTCGGCGGCCACCGCCGCGAGGTCGACCCGGACCAGGGTCTCGGGGGGCAGGCCGCCCTTGCGCATGGTGTCGCGGCCCTTGCCGGTCAGCACCAGCACCGGCCGGCATCCGACCGCGGCCGCAGCATCCAGGTCGCGCAGAGAATCTCCGACCATCGTCACCTTGCGCGCCTCGGCGCCGTAGCGGCGCAGGATTTCCTCGAGCATGCCGGGCTTGGGCTTGCGGCAGCCGCACCGGTCGTCGGCCGCGTGCGGGCAGAAGAACACCGACTCGATGCGTCCGCCCGCGGCCGCGGCCGCCTGGTGCATCTTCGCGTGGATGGCGGCCAGGGTGGCGAGGTCGAACAGGCCCCGCGCCACCCCCGACTGGTTGGTGGCGACCGCCACCCGGTAGCCGGCCTTGGTCAGGCGCGCGATCGCCTCCAGGCTGCCCTCGAGCGGGCGCCATTCCTCGGGCGACTTGATGTAGGCGTCGCTGTCGTGGTTGATGACGCCGTCGCGGTCGAGGATGATCAGCTTCACGCGTTCGACAGCTTCGAGATGTCGGCGACCCGGTTCATGATGTGGTGCAGCCTGGCCAGCAGCGCGAGCCGGTTGGCGCGCACCGCGGGGTCGTCGGCCATCACCATCACGGCGTCGAAGAAGGCGTCGACCGCGCTGCGGGCGCGGGCCACCGCCGCCAGCGCGCCGGTGTAGTCGCCCGCGGCGATCCGGCCGTCCACGTCCGGGGCGATGGCGGCCACTTCCTCGTGCAGCGCCTTCTCGGCGGTCTCCGAGAACAGCGCGGGCAGGATCTCGCCGCCGGCGACGTTACCGGCCTTCTTCAGGATGTTGCCGATCCGCTTGTTGGCCGCGGCGAGCGCTGCCGACTCCGGCAGCGCCGAGAAGGCCCGCACCGCCTCGAGGCGCGCCGGCACCTGGGCGAGGTCGGCGGGACGCTGGTCCACCACCGCCGCCACCTCCTGCGCCGTGTAGCCGCGCTCGCGCAGGTAGCCTGAGAGGCGCTCGAACACGAAGGTCTCGAGGTCCGCCTGCGCGTGGCCGACGCGATCCCCGAAGGCCTCGAAGGCCCGGTCGACCAGCCAGGGCAGCGACAGCGCCAGCTGCTTCTCGATCAGCAGCCGGATCACGCCTAGCGCGTGGCGGCGCAGCGCGAAGGGATCGCGGTCGCCGCTGGGCTGCTGGCCGATTCCGAACAGCCCGGCCAGCGTCTCGAGCTTGTCGGCCAGAGCCAGCACCGTGCCGGTCTCGGAGGCGGGGAGCTCGTCGCCGGCGAAGCGCGGCCGGTAGTGCTCCAGGATTGCGTCTGCCACCGGCCCGGGCTCGCCGTCATGGCGCGCGTAGTAGGCGCCCATGATGCCCTGCAGTTCGGGGAACTCGCCGACCATTCCGGTCAGCAGGTCGGTCTTGGCGAGCAGGGCAGCCCGGTCGGCATGGGCGTCGTTGGCGCCCAGCGCCTCGGCGATCGCGCGCGCGATCGTGCGCACCCGCTCCACCCGCTCGGCCTGCGTGCCGAGCTTCGCGTGGTAGACCACCGCGGCCAGCCGCGGCACGCGGTCCGCCAGCGGGGTCTTCTTGTCCTGCTCGAAGAAGAAGCGCGCGTCGGCCAGGCGCGGCCGTACCACCCGCTGGTTGCCGTCGACGATGAA
>JBKHVS010000025.1:0-25867 GCA_046569945.1 Gammaproteobacteria bacterium
CTGCAGCTGCTGGACGCCGATCAGCCGCGAGGCGAGCGTCATGGCCGGACGCAGGCCCAGCGACTCCGCGCTGCGCCCGGCGAAGGGGCTGGCGCCGTAGAGGACGATGCCGGGCCGCACCCAGTCGCAGCGCGAGGCCGGGACGTCGATCAGCGCCGCGGAGTTCGCCAGCGAGCGCTCGCCCGCCAGGCCCAGGGACGCATCGACGAAGCACTGCAGCGCGCGCTCCGCGCCGCCGGGAACGTCGGCATCGGCGAAGTGCGCCATCATCGCGACGCTGGGCACAGAGGCGAGCGCGCTGAGCCGGGCATGCGCGCGCCGGAACTCCGCAGTCGGGAAGCCGAGACGGTTCATCCCGCTGTTGAGCTTCAGGTGCACCGGGACCTTCGCGCCGCCGCGCCAGGCCTCGAGCCAGCGGAGCTGGGGCTCGGAATGCACCGCCAGTTCCAGGCCGAGGGCCGCAGCGGCATCGAGGTCCGCGGGCTCGAAGGCTCCCTCCAGCATCAGCAGCGGGCCGCGCCAGCCGGCGTCGCGCAGGCGCTGCGCATGCTCGAACTCGATCAGCGCCAGGCCGTCGGCGGCCGCGAAACCTCTCAGGGCGCTGGAGATCCCGTGGCCGTAGGCATTGGCCTTGACCACCGCCCAGACGCGGGCGCCTGCGGCCCAGCTGCGCGCCCGGGCAAGGTTATGCTGCATTGCAGCAGCGGAAATCGTGGCCTGGGTGGGTCGGGTCATGCCTGGGATCCGGATCGACGCCGAACTATACCCGCTCGTGCCCGGTCGCCGGGGCGCCACCGCGCGCGTCATTCGGCAGGCCGCGCGGCGGCGCACGCAGGGAACACCCGCAGCCCGCGCCCGGATTGGCGCCGCTGCCTTCATGGTATAAACCGTGCGCCCCGGCATGCACCGGGTCCGGCTGGGGACAGATGAAACGCGGCTTCTACACGATCATGGCGGCGCTGTTCTTTTCGTCGCTCGCCGACAACGCGCTGCTCATCGCCGCCATCGCGCTGCTCATCGAACTGGCGGCGCCGGAGTGGATGAAACCGCTCCTCAAGCTGTTCTTCACGATCTCCTACGTGCTGCTCGCGCCCTTCGTCGGCGCCTTCGCCGACGCGATGCCCAAGGGCCGGGTGATGTTCATCACCAACTCGATCAAGGTCGTCGGCTGCCTGCTGATGTTCTTCACGATCCACCCGCTGCTGGCCTACGCCGTGGTGGGTTTCGGCGCCGCCGCCTACTCGCCCGCCAAGTACGGGATCCTCACCGAGCTGCTGCCGCCCGAGAAGCTGGTGGCGGCCAACGGCTGGATCGAGGGCACGACGGTAGGGTCGATCATCCTCGGCACCGTCCTCGGCGGCGCACTCATCAGCCCCACGGTTTCGGGCGCCCTGCTCGGCCTGGACCTGCCGCTGATCGACACCGGCATCGACACGCCGGCCGAGGCAGCGATCCTGGTCATCTCCGTCTTCTACGTGGTGGCGGCGCTCTTCAACCTGCGCATCCCGGACACCGGGGCCCGCTACCCGGACCAGACCCGTAACCCGCTCGGGCTTCTGGTGGACTTCGCGCATTGCTTCAAGGTGCTCTGGCGGGACCGCCTCGGCCAGATCTCGCTGGCGGTGACCACGCTGTTCTGGGGGGCGGGCGCCACGCTGCAGTTCATCGTGCTGGAATGGGCGAACACCGCGCTCGGGATGCCGCTGAACAAGGCGGCCATCCTGCAGGGCGTGGTTGCGCTGGGCATCGCGCTGGGCGCGGTTGGCGCAGCCCGGCTGATTCCGCTGAAGGGCTCGCTGCGGGTGCTGCCGGTGGGCGTGGGCATGGGCGTGCTGGTGCCGCTGATGACGCTGGTGTCCACCGAGACCGCCGCCTGGCCGCTGCTGATCCTGATCGGCGCGCTCGCCGGCTTCTTCGTGGTGCCGATGAACGCGCTGCTGCAGCACCGCGGGCACGTGCTGATGAGCGCGGGACACTCGATCGCGGTGCAGAACTTCAACGAGAACCTGATGATCCTGCTGATGCTCGGGCTCTACGCGCTGCTGATCCGCCTGGAGCTGCACATCAACTGGATCGTGCTGCTCTTCGGGCTCTTCGTCGCCGGCACCATGCTGCTGGTGATCGGCCGCCACAATGCCAACCAGCGCGAGTTCGACTCGATCGCGCTGATCGGCAAGCCGCGGCACTGAGGCCCGCCGGCGCCCGCGTCAGCCTTCCTTCGCGAAGGCCGCGCGGGCCAGGCAGAGGTCCGCCCAGGCCAGCGCCTTGTCCTCGGGCCTGCGCAGCAGGTAGGACGGGTGCCAGGTAACGACGGCCGGGATCTCGCGCTCGCCTGCGCGCAGCGCATGGACCCGGCCGCGCAGGCTGCCGACACCCGCATCGGTCTCGAGCAGCGCATGCGCGGCGACCCGGCCCAGCAGCAGGACGAGGTCGGGCTGGAGCAGCTCGATCTGCCGGCGCAGGAAGGGCAGGCAGCGTGCCGCCTCCTCCGGCGACGGGTTGCGGTTGCCCGGCGGCCGGCACTTCAGCACGTTGGCGATGAACACGTTGCGCCCGCGGTCCAGCCCGACCGAGGCCAGCATCGAATCCAGCAGGCGGCCGGCCTGGCCCACGAAGGGCTCGCCGCTGGCGTCCTCCTCGGCGCCGGGCGCCTCGCCCACGACCAGCCAGCGTGCATCCCGCGGCCCCGTGCCGAACACCGTGCGGGTGCGCGTCTCGCACAGCGCGCAGGCGCGGCACTCCTCGACCGCGGCCTGCAGCGCCGCCCAGTCGAGCCCGCCGGATCCCGGAGCGACGGGCGCCGGGAACCCGGGCGGCACGGCAGGTGCTGCAGGCGCCTCGACGGGGGGCCCTGCGGGGACAGGGGCGTCTGGTGCCTCGCCCCTGGCCTGGGCGTAGTCTGTTGCCTCGCTCCCGGCCCGGGGGCCGGCTGGCGCCTCGCTCCCGGCCTGGGCAAGGCCCGGCGCCTGGCTTCCGGCCCGGTCGGCGCCCTCCCCGTCCTCGACACCGGGCCCCCGCTTGGACAGCCAGAGCGGCCCCAGCTCCAGCGCCTTCCAGGCCCGCAGCCGCGCCTCATCCATTGGCGAACTCCCGGCGCAGCACCAGCGCATCCTCTCGCGCGCCGTCGGCCGCAGGGTAGTAGCCGCGGCGCAGCCCGATCTGAACGAAACCACGCGCCGCATAGAGCGCGCGCGCCGGCGCGTTGGACGGCCTGACTTCCAGCAGGATCGAGCGCGCGCCGCGCCTGCGCACGTCGCCGCACAGCCAGTCGAGCATGGCCCGGCCGTGGCCCCGGCCCTGGAGGGGGGCGTCGACGCTGATGTTCAGCAGGTGGACCTCGTCGGGCAGCCACATCAGGACCGCATAGCCGACGATGCCGGCAGGCGCTACCGCGGCGGATTCGAACACCCAGGCGTCGTGGCCCGCCTTCAGCGAATCGCTGAAGTTCCCTCGGGTCCAGGGGAAGGGGTAGACCGACGTCTCGATCTCCATGACCCGATCCAGGTCGGCGACCGTCATCGCGCGGGCCAGCAGCGCGGCCGCGCTTGCATGAGGCGCGTTCACCGCGCGTCGCGCGCCTGCCGGAGGCGCTGCTGTTCGGAGACGTCGAGGGCCACCTTGTCGCGCACGTAGAGCGGCGCCGCCTCGCTGGCCTGCACCGCCCGGCCCTGGGCGAAGCGCAGCGCAGCGACTTCGGCAACCGCGTCGGCGCGCGGCCAGGCATCGTCGATCACCCGCAGGCCGCGCCGGCGCAGCGCCTCGCCGAGTTCCGGATGGCGGCTGGCCGCATCGCCGATCGCCACCGCGCCCTGTCCGCCGGCCTGGTCGCCGGCCCGCTCGAGGCAGTCGACCAAGTGACCGAGCGCTGCCGCCGGCGGCAGCACCCTGATGGGATCCAGGGGCCGGGGGTCGTCCTCTTCCAGGCGGTACGCGCTGCAGTAGACCTCGTTCATCCGGGCATCGATCGCGGTCAGTGCGACGGTCGCGCCGGCCTGCTGCGCAAGCGCCTCGAGCGACGACACCGCGACCAGCGGAAGGCCGAGCGCGAAGCCAAGCCCCTGCGCGATGCCGCAGCCGATCCGCAGGCCGGTGAAGGTGCCGGGCCCGCAGTCGAAGGCAATCGCGTCGAGATCGGCGAAGCCGAGCCCGGCCTCGGCGAGCAGGCGTCGAGCCATCACGAGCACGAGCCGGGAGTGATCCTGCCCGGCGCGCTCGCCGAGGAAGGCGCGGCGGACATCGCCGGCCTCCCGCTGGCGCAGCGCGACCGAGCACCACTCGGTGGAGGTGGAGAGCGCGAGCAGGCAGCGCGGTTCGGCGCCAGGCGCGCGTTCGGGGGACGCGCCGGCGCCCGGGTCTTGGGATGGCTGGGTGGACACCCCGGCATTCTAGTGCAGTGAAACGGGGAAGCCGGCTGCTCGCGAAGCGCCCGGGAGACAGGCGCAGGGCGCGCCGCAGGCGGCGGGGCGCGCGTCCCGGGATCAGTCTCGCCGGTCGCGGCGATGTTCCCTGAGCATCCGCCTGAGCTGCTCGCGGTCTTCCGGCGCCATCCGCCGGCGCTCCTCGCGCTCGGAGCGGTCCGGCCCGCGGCGGTAGCCGTCGCGCTCGTAGCGGTCCGGCCCGCGCTGGTAGCCGTCGCGTTCGAAGGAGCGCTGCGGGCGATCGCGCTCCTCCCTGGCCTGCCGGCGCAGCTCGTGCCGCAACTCCTCGCGCTCGGCCCGGTCCAGCCGCGGTCCGGCCTGAGCCGGCGCCGGCACGGCCGCAATCGCGACCGCAGCGACGATCGCGCAGCCCAGCGCCCGCACCGCGGCGGGCTGCAGGAAGAAGCTGTAGCGGATGCCCATGCCCTGCATTCTAGGCAAGCCCCGGCCCCGGGTCGTGGCGCCGAGGGTAAATCCTGTAACAAACGGTGACCCCGCCGACGGCGGGCGCACGGCGCGCGCCCGCGCCTCGGTATCATCGCTGCATGTCCACCGCCGGCAAACACCTCCTGGTCGTCGATGACGACCCCAAGCTGCGCGAGCTGCTGCGCCGCTACCTAGCGGAGAACCAGTTCGAGGTCAGCCTCGCGCAGGACGGCCCCGCGATGAACCGGCTGCTGCAGCGCCAGCCGGTCGACCTCATCGTCCTCGACCTGATGCTCCCCGGCGAGGACGGGCTGTCGATCGTCCGGCGCCTGCGCGGCGGCGGCGACACCACCCCGGTGATCATGCTGACCGCCAAGGGCGACGACGTCGACCGCATCGTCGGCCTCGAGATGGGCGCAGACGACTACATCGCCAAGCCCTTCAACCCCCGCGAGCTGCTCGCCCGCATCCATGCGGTGCTGCGCCGCCAGCCCGCCGCCGACCTGCCTGGCGCGCCCAGCTCCGACGCGGCGGAAGTCGAGTTCGGCGAGTTCCGGCTGAACCTGGCCCAGCGCACCCTGCACCGCAAGGACGAACAGGTGCCGCTGACCAGCGGCGAGTTCGCCGTGCTCAAGGTCTTCGCCCGCCACCCCCGGGTGCCGCTGTCGCGCGAGAAGCTGATGATGCTGGCGCGCGGCCGCGAATACTCCGCGTTCGACCGCAGCCTCGACGTCCAGATCTCGCGGCTGCGCAAGCTCATCGAAGCCGACCCGCAGCATCCGCGCTACCTGCAGACGGTCTGGGGCGTGGGCTACGTGTTCATCCCGGACGAGCGCTGAGGCGGCGCGCCCGAAGCCCGCCGCGATGCGGATCAGCCTCTTCTGGCGCACCTTCCTGCTGATCGGCGGGCTCATCGTCTTCAGCCTGGCCGCCAGCCTGCACTTCGTGCGCTCCTTCGAACGGGTGCCGCCCGAACAGCGGCTGGCCTGGGAGATCTCTTCGGTCGTCAACCTGACGCGCTCGGCGCTGATCAGCTCGCAGGGCGAGCGGCGCTGGCAGCTGCTCGACGAGCTGGCCCGCGAGGAGGACGTGCGCGTGGCGCCGCTGGAGCCGGGCGACCGCGTCGCCCCCCTGCCTGGGCGCGACGAGGCGGAACGGCTGCTCCTGCGGCTCCAGGGCATCCTCGGCCCGGAAACGCGGATCGCGGGCGCGGTCAACGACGAGCCCGGCCTGTGGGTCAGCTTCGACATCGACGAGGATCGCTACTGGCTGGCGATGAGCCTGGAGCGCTGGACCCGGCAGTTCGGGCCGCCGTGGTGGCTGATCGCCTCGCTGGCCATCCTGGTGTCCATCCTCGGCGCGATGGCGATCAGCCGCCTGGTCAACCGGCCGCTGGCGGCGCTGGCCACGGCCTTCGGCCGGGTCAGCTCGGGGGCGCCGGCGCCGCCGCTCCCCGAGGACGGCCCCTCCGAGATCGCTTCGCTCAACCGTCACTTCAACCGCATGGCAAGCGACCTCGCCGAACTGGAGTCCGACCGGGCGCTGGCGCTGGCGGGCATCTCGCACGACCTGCGCACGCCGCTCACGCGCCTGCGCATGGAGATCGAGCTGTCACGGCTAGACGAGGCGGAGAAGCAGTCGATGAGCAGCGACATCGAGCGCATCGACGCGATCGTCGGGAAGTTCGTCGAGTACGCGCGCAGCGGCTCCGGCGATCGCGGCCCGGCGGCGCTGATCGAGGTGGACGTGGCCGCGGCGATCGACGGGCTGCGCAGCTCCTGGCTGCCCCGGATCGAGGCAGGCGAGATGGAGCTCGAGGTGAGCGTGCCGGCCGGCCTGCGCTGGCGCGGCGACCCGCTCGACTTCGCCCGCATCGTCTCGAACCTGCTGGAGAACGCCGCCCGCCACGGCCGGACCGGCGAGGCCGCCGCCCAGGTCTCGATCGCCGCCGCACGCGAGGCGCAGACCCTGCGCCTGGAGGTGGCGGATCGCGGGCCGGGCGTGCCGCCGGACCAGCTCGAGCGCCTGCTGCGCCCCTTCGCCCGGATCGGCGACGAGCGCAGCGACCGCGGCGGCAGCGGGCTCGGACTGGCGATCGTCCAGCGGCTGGCCCATCGCCATGGCGGCCGCTGCATCCTGCGCAACCGCGACGGCGGCGGCCTGCTGGCCAGCGTCCTGCTGCCGGATTCCCGATAGCGAATCCCAATCGCCCCGATTGGCTCCTTCAACTGTCCTATATCGTCGTCGCTCACTAGAATGGGTCGGGCCCGGCCTGCGGCCGGCCGATTCCATACCAAGAGACAGACAGGAGATACACATGCCGAGCCTCAAGGGGACCAAGACCCACCAGAACCTCAAGGACGCCTTCGCCGGCGAGAGCCAGGCGAACCGACGCTACCTCTACTTCGCGAACAAGGCGGACGTCGAGGGCCAGCCCGAGGTGGCCGCGCTGTTCCGCTCCACTGCCGAAGGCGAGACCGGCCATGCGCACGGCCACCTCGACTACCTGGCCGAGGTCGGCGACCCCGCGACCGACCTGCCGATCGGAAGCTCGGAGAAGAACCTGAAGTCCGCGGTGGCCGGCGAGACGCACGAGTACACCGACATGTACCCGGGAATGGCCAAGGCGGCCCGGGACGAAGGCTTCGACGAGATCGCCGACTGGTTCGAGACGCTGGCCAAGGCCGAGCGCTCGCACGCGAACAAGTTCGCCAAGGCGCTCGAGACTCTGGGCTGATGCGGCGGGCGGGCCGCCATGCGGCCTGCCCTCTCCGGCCGCGCCCAGGCGCGGCCCGCCCTGGCCGGCCCGGCTGCACCGCGGCCGGTCCACGTCCCGCACCCTGCGATGCGGGAACGCCCCAAGCCCACCGTACGCCGAGGCGCAGACATGACCGCAAGAGAGGGTTCGCTCGAAGCACCCACCCGGCATCCGCTCGACTGGAAGAACCCCGAGTTCTACGACGAGAAATCCTGCTTCGACGAGATGGAGCGGGTCTTCGACATCTGCCACGGCTGCCGCCGCTGCGTCAGCCTGTGCAACGCCTTCCCCACGCTGTTCTACCTGGTCGACGAGAGCTCGACCATGGAGGTCGACGGCGTCGATCGCAAGGACTACTGGAAGGTCGTCGACCAGTGCTACCTGTGCGACGTCTGCTACATGACGAAGTGCCCCTACGTGCCGCCGCACCCGTGGAACCTCGACTTCCCGCACCTGATGCTGCGCGGCAAGGCGATCCAGTTCCGCCAGGGCACGCCCACGCAGTTCCGCGACAAGGCGCTCTCGTCGACCGACCGCAACGGCAAGCTGGCCACCATCCCGATCGTGGTCCAGGTCGTCAACAAGGCCAAGGGATCGCCCGCGCTGCGCAAGCTCGGCGAGGACATGGTGGGCGTGCACAAGACGGCCTGGCTGCCGGACTTCGCGAGCAGGCCCTTCCCGCGCAACGCGGCTTCCTCGAAGCCGCATCCGGTGGTCGATGGCGCGCGCGCACCCGGCAAGGTCGCGGTGTTCGCCACCTGCTACGTCAACTACAACGAGCCCGGCATCGGCCACGACCTGCTCAAGGTGCTCGACCACAACGCCATTCCCTACGCGCTGGTCGAGAAGGAAGCCTGCTGCGGAATGCCCAAGCTCGAGCTCGGCGACCTGGACTCGGTGGCCGCGCTCAAGGAAAAGAACATCCCGAAGCTGGCCGCGCTGGCGCGCGAGGGCTGGGCCATCGTCGCCCCCATCCCGTCGTGCGGCCTGATGTTCAAGCAGGAGCTGCCGCTGATGTTCCCGGACGACCCGGACGTCAAGGCGGTCCAGGAAGCGATGTTCGACCCCTTCGAGTACCTCGCGCTGCGCCTGAAGGACGGCCTGCTGAAGACCGACTTCGCGAAGGGGCTGGGCAAGGTCTCGTACCACGTGGCCTGCCACCTGCGGGTGCAGAACGTGGGGCAGAAGACCCGCGAGATGCTGGAGCTGGTGCCGGGCACGCAGGTTCACACCGTGGAGCGCTGCTCCGGCCACGCCGGCACCTGGGGAGTGAAGAAGGAATTCCACGAGACGGCGCTGAAGATCGGCCGGCCCGTGTTCCGGCAGATGGGCGAGCACCCGGCAGGCGGGGCGCCGGATTTCATCGCCTCGGACTGCCAGCTGGGCGGCCATCACATCGAGCAGGGAATGGAGCTGGCCGGCGCGGACGTCGCGGGCCGGCTGCAGCATCCGATCAGCCTGCTGCGCATGGCCTACGGAATCGACTGAACACGGAGACAGGCAGATGCCGCAGATCGCACGCGATTCACTGATGACGCTGGAGGCCTACGCCAAGGCGAGGCCCGAGTTCCGCAGGAAGGTGCTGGAGCACAAGAAGCACAGGTCGGTTGCCGTCGGCCCGCACGTCACGCTGCTGTTCGAGGACGAGCTCACCGTGCGCTACCAGGTGCAGGAGATGCTGCGCATCGAGAAGATCTTCGAGGAGGACGGAATCGTCCAGGAGCTCGAGGCCTACAACCCGCTGATCCCCGACGGCCGCAACTTCAAGGCGACGATGATGATCGAGTACGACGACCCGGCCGTGCGCAGGGTCGAGCTCGGCCGCCTGAAGGGCATCGAGGACCGCGTCTGGGTGCAGGTCGAGGGCTCGCCGAAGGTCCACGCGATCGCCGACGAGGACCTGGAGCGCGAGAACGAGGAGAAGACCTCCGCGGTGCATTTCCTGCGCTTCGAGCTCACCGAGGACATGGCCAAGGCGCTGAAGTACGGCGTGTCGCTGTCGGTCGGGATCGATCACCCCAACTACACGGCGGCGGTGGAGCCCCTGCCGGCCCCGACCCGCTCCGCGCTGGTCGCCGACCTCGCCTGAGCGATCGGACTCCTCGCCAGCCGCCGACGGCGCCACGGTGCCCGGTCTCTACGGTTTCGACGCCTACTCTCCGGGCGAGGTCGCCCGGCGCGTGGAGAACGTCGGCGTCGCCAAGGCACGGCTGCCGCTGATGCAGACCGCGCTGCTGGGCGTGCTGGCCGGCGCCTTCATCGGCCTGGGCGCGCTCGTCTTCACGCTGGTCGCGTCCGACGCCACGCTCGGGTTCGCAGCGTCGCGGCTGCTCGGCGGCCTGTGCTTCTCGCTGGGGCTGATCCTGGTCTCGGTGGCGGGCGCCGAGCTGTTCACAGGCAACAACCTGCTCGCGATGGCCTGGGCGGACGGCCGCATCAGCACCCTGGAGCTGATGCGCAACTGGGCCGTGGTCTGCCTCGCCAACTTCGCGGGCGCCGCGGGGCTGGCCGCGCTGGTCTGGCTGTCGGGGCACGCAGCGATGAACGGCAATGCGGTCGCCGAAACCGCGGTCCGGATCGCGGCCGCCAAGGTGGCGCTGCCATGGCGGGAGGCCTTCTTCCTCGGCGTGCTGTGCAACGTGCTGGTGTGCATGGCGGTGTGGATGGCCATGGCCGCGCGAAGCGTCGCGGACAAGGTGCTGGCCATCGTGTTCCCGATCACCGCCTTCGTCGCCGCCGGCTTCGAGCACAGCATCGCCAACATGTACTTCATCCCGCTTGGGATGCTGCTGGTGGAGTCGGGAGCAGTCGCCGCGCCTGCGGCGCACGCGCCCGGCTGGGCGGGCCTGTTCGGCAACCTGGCGCCGGTGATCGCCGGCAACCTCGTCGGCGGCAGCGTGCTGGTGGCGCTGGTCTACCACCTGATCTACCGGAAGGCGGCGCCCGCGAGCGAACTCCCGCGGCAACCGGACTGAGCGTTCGTGCGATGACGGGCGCATGCCGGCATGACGCCGGCCTTGCGCGCCGGACAAGGCGAGCCATAATGCCCGTCAGCCACCAGGGAACTCGCCGTGCCAATGACCATCGAAAGCCTGCCGGATCGCAGGCGGATCCTGCTCCGCCTGAAACGCGCGGCCGGTCAGTTGCGCGCGGTGGAACAGCTCGTGGAATCGGGTTCCGACTCGGACTGCGAGGCCGTCGTGCAGCAGCTGAGTGCCTGCCGGCGCGCGCTGGACAAGGCCTTCATCGAGATCCTCGCGTGCGCGATGACCTCCACGGCGCCGGGCGCGGCTTCAGAGCCCGACGGCACAGGCTCCACCGGCGCGGACCTGCGGATCGCCGAGGTCGCGGAACTGCTCAGGCGCTACGGCTGAACCTCAGCCGGCGCGGCGCTCCGGGGATCGGCGCGCCTGCCGTCGGCGCGGCGCAGGCGCCCCTCCACCACCGCCTCGAAGCGCGAGGCGGCAGGCTCGTGGCTGACCTGCACCGTCACCGTGACCCGACCGGTCTCAAGCCGGTTCCGGAACGCTGGGCAGGCCGGAGAGCGCCATCGCCAGCTCGCTCTCGTCGTACTTCTGGTCGGTGAGCTTGCCGGCCGAGTAGTCCATGTAGGCCTGCATGTCGAAGTGACCGTGGCCGCAGAGGTTGAAGAGGATGGTCTCGGCGCGGCCCTCGCGCTTGCAGCGCAGCGCCTCCTCGATCGCCCCCTTGACCGCGTGGTTGGCCTCCGGCGCGGGCAGGATGCCCTCGCAGCGCGCGAACTGGATGCCGGCGGCGAAGCACTCCACCTGGTTGTAGGCAACGGCCTCGATCAGGTCCAGCTCCTTCAGGTGCGACACCAGCGGCGCAATGCCGTGATAGCGCAGGCCGCCCGCGTGGAAGCCCGGCGGCGTGAAGGTGGAGCCCAGCGTATGCATCTTGGTCAGCGGCGTCATGTGACCGGTGTCGCCGAAGTCGTAGGCGTACTTGCCGCGGGTAAGCGACGGGCAGGCCGCCGGCTCCACCGCGACGATGCGGGGCCTGGCGCCGCCGCGCAGCCCCGCGCCGATGAAGGGGAAGGAGATGCCGGCGAAGTTGGAGCCGCCGCCGGTGCAGCCCACAACCACGTCCGGGTAGGCGTCGGCCATCTGCAGCTGCTCGATCGCCTCGAGGCCGACGATGCTCTGGTGCAGCAGCACGTGGTTGAGCACCGAACCCAGCGCGTACTTGGTGTCGTCGCGCTGCGCGGCGATCTCGACGGCCTCGGAGATGGCGATGCCGAGGCTGCCCCGGTGCGTCGGGTCCTTCGCGAGGACCGCGCGGCCGAACTCGGTCTCCATCGACGGCGAGGCGATGCACCTGGCGCCGTAGGACTCCATCAGCGCGCGGCGGTAGGGCTTCTGGTCGTAGGACACGCGCACCTGGAACACGGTGACGTCGATGCCCATCAGCGCGCCCGCGAAGGCCAGCGAGGACCCCCACTGGCCGGCGCCGGTCTCGGTGGTGAGCCGCTTGATGCCGGCTTCCCGGTTGTAGAAGGCCTGCGGAATCGCGGTGTTCGGTTTGTGGCTGCCGGCCGGGCTCACGCCTTCGTACTTGTAGAAGATGCGCGCCGGGGTGTCGAGCGCCTTCTCCAGCGCGCGGGCCCGGTACATCGGCGTGGGACGCCACAGGCGGAAGATGTCGCGCACCGGCTCGGGGATGTCGATCTCCCGCTCCGTGCTCACCTCCTGCATGATCAGCTCCATCGGGAACAGCGGCGCGAGATCGTCCGGGCCCACCGGCTGCATGGTGCCCGGGTGCAGCACCGGGGGCAGCGCCTTCGGAAGGTCGGCCTGGATGTTGTACCAGCGCCTGGGGATCCGGCTCTCGTCGAGCAGGTACTTCAGCTGTTCGCCCACTGGATGTCTCCTCTGTGAAGGGTCTGGATGCGCCGGAAACTATAGCAGCGCGCACGGCGGCCGAGGCCGGCCCGCGGAGTCAGCTTCGCGGCTCCGATGCCGGGTCGGGGTCCGGCCCGTCGAGCTCCCAGAGAAGGTGCGCGTCGAGACGCAGGCGGGCGTGCGCCTCGAGCGCATCGATCCGCGCGCTGCGCTCGGCGAGCGTGGCATCGAGGACGGCGCGCCGGGCGACCAGCACCTCGGTGAGCGTCCCCTCCCCAAGTTCGAAAGCCCGGGCAGCCAGGCCGGCCGCCGCCTGCGCGCGCTGCAGCGCCTCGGACAGCGCCCGCCATGCGCGGGCGCCGGCGTACGCCGTTTCGTATGCGGCCTGCGCTGCGCCCAGCACCCTGCGCTGCACCGCCGCCACGCGGGCCTCGCCCTCGTCCGCAAGTGCGAGCGCCTCGCGCTGGGCGGCGACCCGGGCCCCGCCCGCGAGCGGGATGCTGACGAACAGCCCCAGCACCCGGTCCTGCCGGGCACGATCGGTGGCCGCCCGCACGCCGATGGAGGGATCGGGGGTGCGCTCGGCGCCGATCCTGAGCGCCCGCGCGCGCAGGACCGCGCTCTCGGCGCGCTGCATCCCCAGCTCGTGATCGATCGACATGATCCGCTGCA
Organism: Gammaproteobacteria bacterium; assembly: GCA_046569945.1. GTDB lineage: Bacteria > Pseudomonadota > Gammaproteobacteria > Burkholderiales > Burkholderiaceae_E > Quisquiliibacterium. The sequence continues at coordinate 13,137 of JBKHVS010000025.1, forward strand.
CCCAGTCCTCTCGCGAACCGGCGGGCTCCACCGGCGCGCCGGCGGCCGCCTCCAGCCTGGGCAGCTCCACCCCGGCCAGCGCGGGAAACTCGCGCTCGAGCGCGATCCGCGCGACCTGGACGCGCTGGCGTGCAACTTCCAGCTCCCCGAGCGCGTAGGCCTGCGCGGCCTGGGCCTGCAGCTGCTCGAGCCGGGCCGCATCGCCGGCGCGCATCCGCCGCCGAACGACGTCCGCAAGCTCTCCCAGCACACCGACCTGTCCGGCGGCCTGGGCCGCGGCGGCCTCCCCGCGCAGCAGGCCGAACCAGCGGGACAGCAGCATGCGCGCGGTCTCGTGCCGCGCGTCCAGCGCCGCCATCGCACCGCGCTCGACCGAGCTGCGGCCGATCTCGAGGTCCGCGTCGCGCTTGGCCGGCAGCCGCAGCGGCCTGGAGAGCGCCACCGACCAGTCCACCTCGGGCCCGCCCCCGGCCTCGCCCGGCGACAGGCGCTGGGCGCCGAGCTCGAGCTGCGTTTCGTAGGATCCGAGGCGCAGGCGCGCGCTCGCGGCCCGCGCGCGCGCGAGGCCGGAGTCGGCACCGCTTACGAGGGGATGCGCAAGGATCGCATCCAGCGCCGGCCGCTCGGGAGGCAGGACGTCCGCCAGCCCGGGCGGCGCGGACCCGGCAAGCCCGGGGGGCAAGGCCTCGGCATGCCCGGAGACGAGCGGGACGGAGGCCTCGTCCGCCCGTGCCGACGGCGCCGACAGCAGCGCAAGCAGCGCGGCGGCAACCAGCAGTGCGTTCTTCGACGGCTTCATTGCTTCTTCTCCTCGGCGCGCTGCGCGAGCCACCTCCAGGCCAGCGGCAGCACGATCAGGGTCACTGCGGTGGCCGTCGCCAGCCCCCCCACGACGGCCACCGCCAGCGGCCTCTGCACTTCCGAGCCGGGCCCGGTCGCCAGCAGCAGCGGAACGAGGCCGGCCGCCATGATCGTCGCCGTCATGAGAACCGGCCGGAGCCGCTCCAGCGCGCCCGCCCGGGCCGCCTGCGCCGCCGGCTCGCCGGCCGAGCGCCGGCGCTCGAAGGTCTCCACCATCACCACCCCGTTGAGCACCGCGATGCCGAGCAGCGCGATCAGGCCGACCGACGCGGGCACCGACAGGTACTCCCCGAAGGCAAGCAGCGAGAACACCGCGCCGGCCACCGCGAACGGGACCAGCGCCACGATCAGCAGGGCGGTGCCGATGCTCCCGAACGAAAGCCACAGGACGAAGACCACCAGCGCCACGACGGCCGGGACCACCAGCGCGAGCCGCGCCGACGCGCGCTGCTGGTTCTCGAACTGGCCGCCCCAGACGAGCCGGTAGCCCTCGGGAATGGGCACCGCAGCCTGCACGGCCGCGCGTGCGTCGTCGACGAAGCCGACCAGGTCGCGCCCGCGCACGTTGGCCTGCACGGTGACGTAGCGCTGGCCGAACTCCCGGTCGATCTTCACCGGCCCCTCTCCGTGCACGATCTCCGCGATCGCAGCCAGCGGCACCACCGTGCGGTCATCGACGGCGAACTCCAGCCCGGCGATGTGCGAGGGATCGTCGCGGAAGCGCTCCGCACCCCGCAGGAGCACCGGCGTGCGGCGCCCCTCCTCCACCACGAGCGCCACGGGCTCGCCCTCGAGCTCCACGCGAAGGCTGCGCTGCAGGTGCTCGGCGGAGACTCCGGCTCGCGCCGCGGCGAGGCGGTCGACGATCACTCGAAGCGTCTGCACGCCTTCGTTCCTGAGCGCGAACACGTCCTCGGCGCCACGGGTCGCGCGCAGGGCCGACTCGATCGACGCTGACAGGGCGTTCAGCGTGTCCAGGTCCGGCCCGAACACCTTCACCGCGAGATCGCCGCGCACGCCGCTGAGCATCTCGGAGACGCGCATCTCGATCGGCTGGGTGAAGGTCGCAGAGACCCCGGGGAAATCCGCAAGCACCTCGCGCAGCCGGTCCAGAACCCAGGCCTTGTCCGGCTCGCGCCACTCCTCGCGCGGCGCCAGCACCACGAAGCTGTCGGTCTGGTTCAGGCCCATCGGGTCCAGGCCCAGCTCGTCGCTCCCGGTGCGCGCGACGATGCCCCGCACCTCGGGAACGCGCTCGAGCAGCGCGCGCTGGACCTTCAGGTCGAGGTCGGCCGAGGCCTCCAGCGAGATCGACGGCAGCTTCTCCAGCTGGACGATCACGTCGCCCTCGTCGAGCGTGGGCAGGAAGCTGCGTCCCAGCAGAGGCAGCGCCGCAAGCGCGGCGACCAGCAGCGCGAGAGCCAGGACCGCCACCACGCGGGGGCGCCGCAGGGAAGCGTCGAGCAGCCGCGCATAGGCGGGCAGCAGCCGCTCCATCAGCCAGGAACCTCCGCGCGGGACGCGGGTGAACACCAGGCTGGAGAGCACCGGGATGGCGGTCAGCGCCAGCACCAGCGAGGCCGCCAGCGCGAACACGATGGTCAGTGCCACCGGCGAGAACATCTTTCCCTCGAAGCCCTGCAGGGTCAGCAGGGGCACGAAGACCAGCGCGATGATGCCGACCCCGGTGGCGACCGGGCGCGCAACCTCGTCGACCGCGATCGCGATCGTCTCGCGGATCGAGCGCCCCTCCGGCGCCGCTTGAAGCCGGGAAACCGCGTGCTCGACGACGACCACCGCGCCGTCGACCAGCATGCCGATCGCGATGGCCAGCCCGCCCAGGCTCATCAGGTTCGCCGACATCCCGGTCCAGCGCATTGCCACGAACGCAGCCAGCGCAGCGAGCGGGAGCGTGGCCGCAACCACCAGCGCGGCGCGCACGTTGCCCAGGAAGGCGAACAGCAGCACCAGCACCAGCACTGAAGCCTCGAGCAGCGCCCGGGTGACGGTCGAGACGGCGCGGTCGACCAGGTCGCCGCGATCGTAGAAGGCCTCCAGCCGGGTCCCCTGCGGCAGGGTCGGCTCGATCTCCGCAAGCCGGGCCCGCACCCGCTCGACGATCGCGCGCGCATCCGCGCCGCGCAGCGAGAGCACCAGCCCCTGCACCGTCTCCCCCTTTCCGTCGCGGGTCACCGCTCCATAGCGCGTCAGGCTGGAGACCCGCACGTCCGCCACGTCGCCCACTCGGATCGGCACGCCGTCGCGGGTGGCCACCCCGATGGCGCGCAGGTCCTCGAGCCCGACCAGCCCGGCCTCGACGCGCACCTGCACGGTTTCGCTGCCCTCGCGGATGCGGCCGGCGCCGTCGTTCCGCGAGTTCGCACGCAGCGCCTCGGACAGTTCGGCGAGGCCGACACTGCGCGCCGCGAGATCGGCGGGCCGGGGCACCACCTCGAAGCTGCGGACCTCGCCTCCGAGAGAATTCACCTCTGCGACGCCAGGGATGGTCCTCAGCATCGGCCGGATCGTCCAGTCGAGCAGGCTGCGCCGCTCCGCCAGCGACATCGCCGGGTTCTCGACCGTGAACATGAACACTTCACCGAGCGGAGTGGTCGGGGGCGCCAGGCCGCCCGCAACGCCGTCGGGAAGATCCGGCAGCACCCGCGCCAGGCGCTCGGCCACCTGGTTTCGCGCCCAGTAGAGGTCGGTGCCGTCGACGAAATCGAGGGTGATGTCGGTCAGCGCGTACTTGGCCACCGAGCGCAGCATCGTCTGCCCGGGAATGCCGAGCAGCTCCAGTTCGACCGGCACCGTGATGCGCGTCTCGACCTCCTCGGGCGTCATCCCGGGCGCCTTGAGCACCACCTTCACCTGGGGAACCGAGACGTCCGGGAAGGCGTCGACCGGCAGCTGGCGCCAGGCGGAGATCCCCGCCCAGGCCAGCAGCGCGAGCAGCAGCAGCACGATCGGCCGCCGAGCGAGGCTGGCGCGCGCGAGCCTGCCGAGGAAACCGGCGCCGCCATGAGGGCTCGGCGAGCTCATCGGACGCTCTCCTGCGCATCCGGTGCGGGTTCTCCGGCGGGTGCACCGATGCCCATCGCCGCGCCCTTGAGCGCCGCCACGTTTCCGTGCGCGACCCGCATGCCCGCGTCGAGCCGTCCGAGCACCACCTGTTGTTCACCGTCGCCCGCCTGCGGCTCGACGGCCACCGGGCGCAGCTGGCCGCCGGCCTCCACGAGCACCCAGTGCCCGTCGCCGTACCGGAACACTGCGCTGCGGGGCAGCCGCCAGCCAGGCTCGCCGCTCTCCAGCTGCACCTCCACGGACTGCCCGAGCAGCCACGGCAGCTCGCCGGGCTGCAGCCGCGCCCGCAGTTCGACCGTCTGCGCCGCCGACACCGCCCCGGGCGGCGCGCCGAGCGTGCCTATCCGCCGGCCGGAGGCGTCCCGCACCGGCGTGCCGGGCTTCATGCGCTGCGCCTGCGCCGCCGGCACGCGTATGGCAAGCGCCAGGCGGTCGGTCCTGATCACGCGCGCGAGCGCCGCTCCCGCCTCCACGCGCTGTCCGGCAGCCACGGGGAGCTCCGCGACCACCCCTGCCGCCGGCGCGCGCAGCGCCACGGTATCCGGCAACGCGGCGCCAGCGCGCAGCCCGGAGATTTCCCGCTGCCCCATCCCGTAGAGCTGCAGCCGCGAGCGCTGCGCCGCCAGTTCGGCCTGCGCCTGCTCGGCCAGCGACTCGGCCTGCCGGGCACGCGCCGGCGCGAGCACCCCTTCGTCGACCAGCGCGCGCTGGCGCCTTGCCTCGCGCTCTGCCTGGCTCGCCTCGGAGCGTGCCCTCAGCCAGTCCGCGGCGGCGAGCGCCACCTCCTGCGAGCGCACCATCGCAAGGGGCTGGCCCGCCGCGACGCGCTGGTTGGCCTCGACCATGACGGTCGAGACCAGCCCCGCAACAGGGGTGGCGATCCACTGCGCCTGGGAAGGCGGCGCCACCACCGTTGCCGGCCAGCTGCGCACGCCCGGTTCGGTTGCCAGCGGATGGGCCCATTCGATGCCGAGGGCATCGGCCTGCGCGGCCGTCAGGCGGATCGGAGGCGGGCTCTCTCCCGCCGCGTGGGAGAGGCGCGACGCGCCGGCGAGCGCGAGCAGGGATGCGGCCAGTATGGCCGCTGACAGGCGGATTGATCTCATCGACGTCCTCATCGGGTGTCAGGCAGCGTACAGCGCCGCACCCAGGACGGAAGGCGGCGCTCAGGCGGAGGAGGACGGACGCGGCGGAGCGATGGCCGGATAGGCCATGACGGAGAAGCGGGGACTTGCCGGGCGCGAGCCCGCGCGCGGATGGCAGGGTGCGCGCGCGGCAGCGGCCGGCGGCGCGCGCGGCGGCAGGCTTCCGAGCTCGAAGTGCGCCAGCAGCGGCTGATCGCGCAGCCACTCGGTCGGCATCACGGAAACGCGGTCGTCGAGCCCTGCCGCGTCGAGCAGCGCCTGGTGCGCCGGTGCCGGGCCCGGCGGGGCGAAGTCCGGCGCACCCGGCTGCAGCGCGGTTCGGCCTTCGTCGGCGGACGGCGGCTGGCGGGCCGAAGCTGCCGCGCCATCGGCCGAGGGCGCAGCGCTGGCCGCAAGATGCAGGTGCAGACCGGCGTCCGGAGTCGGCGCAGCATGACTGTGCAGGTACGGGGCGAGCGCCTGCAACAGAATCAGCAGCGAGAGTAGCGAAGCGCGCAGCGTCTCCATCAGGCCTCGATTATCGCACCGTCGGAAAGTGGGGCTGCGCTGAACCTCCTGGCGCGAGGTGCGGCCTGCGGGCTTCACGGCGGGCCTTCCGGCCGGTCAGGCCTGCGGGGACTGGCGGTACAGCAGCACCGCCGCCTGCGCCTCGATCCCCTCGGCACGGCCCACGTAGCCCAGGCGCTCGGAGGTCTTGGCCTTGACGTTGACGCGCTCAGCCGGGATCTCGAGCGTCCCGGCGATGCGCTCGACCATCCCCGGAATGTGCGGCGCCAGCTTCGGAGCCTGGGCCACGACAGTGGCGTCGACGTTGCCCACGGAGAAGCCCGCCGCGCGCACCCGCGCCGCCGCCTCGCGCAGCAGCGCCACGCTGTCGGCGCCTCGGAAGCGCTGGTCGGTGTCGGGGAAGTGGCGGCCGATGTCGCCGAGCGCCGCTGCGCCGAACAGCGCGTCGATGATCGCGTGCAGCAGCACGTCCGCGTCGGAATGGCCGAGCAGGCCGTGCCCGTGCGGGATCTCGACCCCGCCGATGACCAGCCTGCGCCCGGGGGCCAGCGCGTGCACGTCCCAGCCCTGCCCCACCCTGATGTCGATCATCGCTTCTCCCTGTCGTCGTCTCTGCCCGCGGGCGCCAGCAGCGCCGTCATCAGCGCCAGGTCGTCGGCCGTGGTCACCTTGAAATTGCGGCGCTCCCCCTCGACGAGCAGCGCACGCAAGCCCTGGGCCTCCATCGCGGCGGCCTCGTCGGTGACCTCGGGATGCCTCAGCAGCGCCTCGCGCAGCGCGCCCAGGCGGAACATCTGCGGCGTCTGCGCCAGCCACAGCCCCTCGCGCGGCACGGTGCCGTCGACCTCGCCGCGCGCGTCGGCGCGCTTGACCGTGTCGGCGACCGGCAGCGCCAGGAGCCCGCCCACCGGATGGCCGTCGAGCTGCGCGCGCAGGCGCTCCAGCGCCCCGGTGCCAAGGCCCGGGCGCGCGGCGTCATGCACCAGCACCCAGTCGCCTGGATCGCAGCCCGCGGCCGCGAGTTCCCCGAGGCCAGCGAGCACCGAATCGCGCCGCGTGGCGCCGCCGACCTCGGCGATCCGCAGCCGTCCGCCAGCCTGCGCTTCCAGGTCCGCGCAGACCTGCGCCGCGCGCCGGTCGCCCGGAGCCACCACCACCAGCACCAGTTCGATCCAGCCGACGTCGAGCAGCGGCCGGACGGAGCGGGCCAGCACGCTGGCGCCGCCGATCTCGAGGTACTGCTTGGGAAGCGCGGCGCCAAGGCGGGCGCCGACGCCCGCGGCCGGCACCACCGCGTGGAAGCGCGCCCGGTGCGCGTGGGAGTCGGGAGGTGTCATCGGCTAAAATTCTAGCCTTTGCCGCCAGGCAGCCCGCATTGAACTCCGCAGTCGACCCTGGGGTCCGCCCCGCCCCGCTGGACGAGGTCCTCGCCCGGACGATCAGGACCCCGAAGCCTGGGGCGGTCCACGCGCTGCCGCGCGCCGCCGGCTCCTCCGACGCGCTGCTGATCGCGCACCTGGCGCGCTCCGGGCTTCCCGAGCCGGTCGCCGACGCGCCGCGGGCGCCGGGATCGCCGGACGCCGCGCGAGGGCCCGGCCGGGCCCTCGCGGTGATCGCCGCCAGCGCCCCGGATGCCCAGCGCCTGGCCGACGAGATCGCCTTCTTCGCGCCCGGCATCACCGTGCGGCTGCTTCCCGACTGGGAGACGCTGCCCTACGACAACTTCTCGCCGCACCAGGACCTGATCTCCGAGCGGCTGGACACCCTGTTCCTGCTGCAGCAGGGCCGCTGCGACGTGGTCGTGGCCACGGCCACCACCGCGCTGCACCGGCTCGCCCCGCCGTCCTTCCTCGCGTCGCACACCTTCTTCTTCGACAAGGGGCAGCGGCTCGACGAGGCTGCGCTGCGCACCCAGCTCACGCTCGCCGGCTACGACCACGTCACCCAGGTGGTGCGCCCGGGCGAGTACAGCGTACGCGGCGGCCTGATCGACCTGTATCCGATGGGCGCCGCGCTGCCCTACCGGCTGGACCTCTTCGGCGACGAGATCGATTCGATCCGCACCTTCGACCCGGACAGCCAGCGCAGCCTCTATCCCATCGACCGGGTGCGCCTGCTGCCCGGGCGCGAGTTCCCGCTCGACGAGCAGGCCCGCGCAGCCTTCCGCGGCCGCTGGCGCGAGCGCTTCGAGGGCGATCCCTCCAAGGCCGGCGTGTACCGGGACGTCGGCAACGGCATCGCCAGTGCCGGCATCGAGTACTGGCTGCCGCTGTTCTTCGACGCCACGGCCACGGTCTTCGACTACCTGCCCGACGGCTCGCTGGTGCTCACCCATGGCGATGTCGACGGCGCGGCGCGCCGCTTCGGCGAGGAGGCGATCCAGCGCCATCGCTTCCTTGCGCACGACCGCGAGCGGCCGCTGCTGCGCCCCGACGAGCTCTTCCTGGACCCGGAGCACTTCTTCATCGAAGCCGCGCGCTTCGGCCGCTGGTCGATGGCCTCGCCGCTGGCGGCCGAAACGCTGGCGCCCGCGCAGGGAGCCGACGCGGGCACCTCCGACGGGCAGGCGGCCGGAGCGCAGGCCGCGGACCCGGCGAAGGCGGACCCCGGGACGGCCGCCGCGCGCGCCCGTCTGGGCGAACTGCTGCCCCCGCTGGCGGTGAACCGCCGCGCCGAGCATCCGCTGGCCATGCTCGAGCAGTGGCTGGTGCAGCCGCCGCTGCGAAAGCTCATCCTGGCGGAGTCCGCCGGCCGGCGCGAGACGCTGGTCCAGCTCTTCGAGGAGCACCGGCTGCTCGACGGCGGCGCCGGCCAGCTCCCGCAGGTCGACGACTGGGCGGGCTTCGTCGAGGGCGGCCACGAGATCGCCATTGGCGTCGGGCCGCTGCACGAGGGCTTCGCGCTGCCCGAGGCGGGCATCGCGGTGGCGACCGAGGCGGAGCTCTTCGCCGGCGTCGCGCGCCGCGGCGCCCGCGGCCGTCGCGAGGCTCAGACCAACGTCGACGCGATCATCCGCGACCTCTCCGAGCTGAAGGTGGGCGACCCGGTGGTCCACGCGCAGCACGGCATCGGCCGCTACGAAGGCCTGGTCACGCTGGACCTCGGCGACGGCCCCACCGAGTTCCTGCACCTGGTCTACGCCAACAAGGCCACCCTGTACGTGCCGGTGTCGCAGCTGCACGTGATCGGCCGCTACAGCGGCGCCAGCCCCGACGAGGCACCGCTGCACACCCTGGGTTCGGGCCAGTGGGAGAAGGCGCGCCGGCGCGCCGCGCAGCAGGCGCGCGACACCGCCGCCGAGCTGCTCAACATCTATGCGCGCCGGGCCGCGCGCGAGGGCCACGGCTTCCAGTTCAAGGCGCACGACTACGAGGCCTTCGCCGAAGGCTTCGGTTTCGAGGAGACCCCCGACCAGCTCGCGGCGATCCACGCGGTGGTGCAGGACATGGTCTCCGGACGCCCGATGGACCGGCTGGTCTGCGGCGACGTCGGCTTCGGCAAGACCGAAGTGGCGCTGCGCGCCGCCTTCGTCGCGATCGCCGACGGCCGCCAGGTGGCGGTGCTCGCGCCCACCACGCTGCTTGCCGAACAGCACTTCCAGACCTTCAGCGACCGCTTCGGCGGCTGGCCGGTGCGCCTGGCCGAGCTCTCGCGCTTCCGCTCCACCAAGGAGGTGAAGGCGGCGATCGAAGGCATCAACGCGGGCCAGATCGACATCGTGATCGGCACCCACAAGCTGCTGTCGGGCGACGTGAAGTTCCCGCGGCTGGGCCTGGTGATCATCGACGAGGAGCACCGCTTCGGGGTGCGCCAGAAGGAGGCGCTCAAGAGCCTGCGCGCCGAGGTCGACGTGCTCACGCTCACCGCCACGCCGATCCCGCGCACGCTGGCGATGAGCCTCGAGTCGATCCGCGATTTCTCGGTGATCGCCACCGCCCCCCAGCGCCGGCTGGCGATCAAGACCTTCGTGCGCAAGGAGAGCGACGGCACCATCCGCGAGGCGCTGCTGCGCGAGCTCAAGCGCGGCGGCCAGTGCTACTTCCTGCACAACGAGGTCGACACCATCGAGAACCGGCGCCAGATGCTGGAGAAACTGGTTCCGGAGGCCCGCATCGGCGTGGCGCACGGCCAGATGCCCGAGCGCGAGCTCGAGCGCGTGATGCGCGACTTCCACCAGCAGCGCTACAACGTTCTGCTGTGCACGACGATCATCGAGACCGGCATCGACGTGCCCAGCGCCAACACCATCGTGATGCACCGCGCCGACCGCTTCGGTCTGGCGCAGCTGCACCAGCTGCGCGGGCGCGTCGGCCGCTCGCACCACCAGGCCTACGCCTACCTGCTCATCCCCGACGAGGGCGCGATCACCAAGGACGCCACCAAGCGGCTGGAGGCGATCCAGTCGATGGAGGAGCTCGGCTCCGGCTTCTACCTGGCGATGCACGACCTCGAGATCCGCGGCGCGGGCGAGGTGCTCGGCGACTCGCAGTCCGGCGACATGCAGGAGGTGGGCTTCGCGCTCTACAACGAGATGCTCAACGAGGCGGTGCGCGCGCTGAAGGCCGGCCGCGAGCCCGATCTCTCCGCGCCGCTGGCCGCCACCACCGAGATCAACCTGCACATGCCGGCGCTGCTGCCGACCGACTACTGCGCCGACGTGCACGAGCGGCTCACGCTCTACAAGCGGCTGGCCAACTGCGAGACCGTCGATGCGCTCGATACGATGCAGGAGGAGCTCGTCGACCGCTTCGGCAAGCTGCCCGAGGCCGCCCGCGCGCTGGTCGACACCCACCGGCTGCGCATCCTGTCGCAGCCGCTGGGCATCTCGCGCATCGACGCCTCCGGCGAGGCGATCGCGATCCAGTTCGTGCCCAAGCCGCCGATCGAGCCCGAGAAGATCATCCGCTTCATCCAGAGCCGCCGCGACGCCAAGCTCGCCGGTCCGGACCGCCTGCGCCTCACAGTGAACTCCACCGACCTCGCCTCGCGGATGCAGCGCATCCGCGAAGTGTTCAAGGCCCTCTCATGAACCTCGTAGTCCAGCATCCCGAACTCTCAGACGCCACCGTGCAGGCGCTCGGCGCCGAGCTCGGTGCGCCGGCCGCGCGCCGCGCCTCCGGCTTCGCCCGCTGGAGCGGGGTCGGGCTGGACCGCGAGGCGGTGCGCGCGCTCGGCGAGGCTCACCGAATCGACGCGGGACTGGTGCCGGCCGGCCAGCGGCTGGCGGACTTCCGCCTGATGGCCTTCGACATGGACTCGACGCTGATCACCATCGAGTGCATCGACGAGATCGCCGACTTCATCGGCAGGAAGGCCGAGGTGGCCGCCATCACCGAAGCCGCGATGCGCGGCGAGATCAGGGATTTCAGGGAAAGCCTGCAGCGGCGCGTCGCGCTGCTCGAGGGGCTGGACGAGTCCGCGCTGCAGCGGGTCTACGACGAGCGCCTGAGGCTGACGCCCGGAGCGCCGGCGCTGCTCGACGCAGCCAGGGCGGCGGGGCTCAGGCTGCTGCTGGTCTCCGGCGGCTTCACCTTCTTCACCGACCGCCTTCGCGACCGCCTCGGGCTGGACTTCGCGCGATCGAACACCCTGGAGGTGATCGGCGGCAGGCTCACCGGGCGGGTGCTCGGCGAGATCGTCGACGCGTCGGGCAAGCGCGAGGCGGTGCTCGAGGCCTGCCGCATGATCGGCTGCAGCCCCGCGCAGGCAGTGGTGCTGGGCGACGGCGCCAACGACCTCGAGATGATGGGCGTGGCCGGCGTGTCGGTCGCCTACCGGGCCAAGCCGGTGGTGCGCGCCCAGACCACCTACGCGCTCGAGCACTGCGGGCTGGACGCCGTGGTGCGGCTGTTCGCCGACGCACCCGGATGGTGACACCCCGGGCGGCGCATCCGGTCGCCCTGGCGCTCGCGGGCGGCTGCGCGCTGGCCGCCGGGATGGGCATCGGCCGCTTCGCCTACACGCCGCTGCTGCCGGCAATGCAGCGCGACGTCGAGCTGACGATCACAGCCGCAGGCTACGTCGCCTCGGCCAACTTCCTCGGCTACCTGGTCGGCGCGCTGCTGGCGATCCGCGTCGCCCGGGACCGGCGCAGCTTCTGGTTCCTGGCCGCGCTGGCCGCAAGCGTGCTCAGCACGCTGGCGATGGCGCCGTTCTCTTCGCCCTGGACGCTCGGCGCCATCCGCATCGTCAGCGGCATCGCCTCGGCCTACGTGATGATCCACGGCTCGGCCATCGCAATGGATGCGCTCGCGCGCGCCGGCCGCCCGATGCTGTTCAGCCTGCTCGCCGCCGGCGTCGGCGTCGGCATCACGCTGACCGCGCTGACGGTCGAGGTCATGGCGCGCGCGGATGCGGGAGCGGCCACGATGTGGCTCGCCCTGGGCGGCCTGGCGCTGCTCTTCGCGCTGCCGGCGGCCACGCTGCGCGATCCGCCCGCCGCTGGCAGCGCGGCGGCGCAAGCCACCCCGGCCCGGGCCGCCGCGCCACGTGCCGCGGACGGCTCAGCAGCCAGGCCCGCCGCGCACGCCTCGCCGCCCGCTGCCGGCCAGCCCGCCTCGCACTCTGCGCCGCCCGCGACCGGACAGCCCTCCGCCCACGAGCGCCGCGCGCTGGCCTGGCTCACCACGGCCTACGGACTGCTCGGCTTCGGCTACGTGATCACCGCCACCTTCATCGTGGTGATCGTGCGCGGCACGCCCGAATGGCGTCCCTGGGAGATGGCCGTCTGGATGTGCGTGGGCCTGGCCGGCGCACCCTCCAACTTCGTCTGGATGAAGATCGCGCAGCGCATCGACCCCTACCGCGCGATGATCGCCGCCTTCCTGCTCGAGGCCGTCGGCGTGATGGCCGCGGTGGCCGGCGGCAGCCTGCCGATGGTGATGCTGGGCGCAGTGCTGCTGGGCGGCACCTTCATGGCGATCACCGCCGTTGGCCTGACCACCGGCCGCCTGCTTGCCCGCGGCGAGAGCGGCCCCACCCTTGGCCGCATGACTGCCGCCTTCGGCCTGGGCCAGATCGTCGGCCCCGGCCTAGGCGGCTGGCTGGCCGAGCGCACCGGCAGCTTCCTGGCCCCCTCCATGCTCGCTTCGGCCACCCTGGTCGCCTGCGCCCTGATGATCGCCAAGGCGCGCA